>CAXTDB010000268.1:0-7423 GCA_964242045.1 uncultured Leptolyngbya sp.
ATTGCTCAGGTTTAAAGATAAAAAACGGACGGGCAATATCTATTACCCTGTCCGTTTTTTAAGCTGATTGAATCTACAGAATGTACAGCAGCAAAAACAGAATAATCCAAATCACATCGACAAAGTGCCAATAGATTTCCGCTGCTTCGACTCCGAAATGTTTTTCGCTGTTGTAGTGATTGGGTTTTAGCGATCGCCACAGTACCGCCAAAATCAGAATCAGCCCGAAACAAACGTGCAGCCCGTGAAATCCGGTTAGAACATAAAACGTGCTGGCAAAAATGTTTGTCTTCAGCCCAAATTCCAAATGGAAATACTCATAAAGCTGACCCATCAAGAACACTAAACCCATCGCTGCGGTGATTCCAAACCAGAGCCGCAATCCCTTCACATCGTTTTTCTTGATCGCAGTATCCGCATTGTGAATCACAAAGCTACTTCCAATCAGAATCGCTGTGTTAATTCCAGGCAGCAATAATTCAAGCTTCGGTGTTCCTTCGGGTGGCCAAACTGGCGTTACTGCTCGAAACGCAATATACGCCATGAATAGCCCCAGAAAGATCATTCCTTCTGCTGCGAGAAACACGATGATTCCTGGAATGCGGAGATCCGGATGCTCGTGATGGTGGGCTTCTGCGGTCGCTTCGTGGTGGTAGTTAAGAGAAGTTTTTGCAGGATCGATAGTAGTCATGGTGTTGAAGAATGAAGGACAAAGGATGAAGCAAGCTCCATCCTTTCAAGGTTTATCGATTGTTGCTTTCGGTTCCGCGATCGCTCGGATTTGCCGCAACGACCGGATCAGGCTTCGCTCTCAACGTCGAACTCGGCCCGGCGGACAGGGCTGGATCACTCGCATCCGAGAACGGCACGTCTACCTCAGTCGATCGAGAACCCATACCGTAATCGTAAGGACCTGTCGCCAGCACCGGATCAGCTTCAAAGTTCTCAACCGGAGGTGGCGAAGTGGTCATCCATTCCAGCGTCAAACCCCGCCAAGGATTGTCTCCGGCAGGCTCACCGCGCAACCAGCTCCACGTTGCATTAACCAAAAATGGTAGCGTCGAAACCGCGAGCAGATAAGCTCCGATCGTACAAATCAAATTCAACGTCGCAAACTTAGGATCATATTCAGCAATCCGGCGGTTCATGCCTTCCAAGCCCAATTTGTGCATCGGCATAAACGCCAAGTTAAATCCGACAAAGCTCAACCAAAAGTGAACCTTACCCCAAGTCTCGTCCATCATCCGCCCTGTAATTTTCGGGAACCAGTGATAGAACCCAGCATACAGCCCAAAAACGCTGCCACCAAACAGCACATAGTGCAGGTGAGCAACAATAAAGTAAGTATCGTGAACGTGAATATCAAACGGAACAGATGCAACCATTACGCCGCTAATACCACCAACCACAAAGAGGGAGATGAATCCCATCGCAAACAGCAATGCTGAACTGCCGTCTAGTTTCCCGCCCCAAAGCGTTGCCAACCAGCTAAAGATCTTGATCCCAGTCGGAACCGCAATGATCATCGTCGTGATCATGAAGAACATCCGCATCCAAGGCGGTGTTCCACTGGTAAACATATGGTGAACCCACACGATCAAGCCCAAGCCGCAAATCGCCAGACTGGAATAAGCGATCGCTTTGTATCCAAAAATCGGTTTGCGCGCGTGAACAGAAATGATATCTGAAATCATGCCGAATACAGGCAAGATCATAATGTACACGGCTGGGTGCGAGTAAAACCAGAATAAGTGCTGATAAACGATCGGATCGCCGCCCCCTGTGGGATTAAAAAACGCCGTTCCGATCAACACATCAAACGACAGCAGAATCAATGCGCCTGCTAGTACTGGAGTTGCAATCAGTGCCAGAATCGAAGTCGCAAACATCGCCCAACAAAAGAGCGGCATCTGATTCCAGCCCATTCCCGGAACGCGCATTTTCCAGATCGTGACGAGAAAATTCACCGCTGCCAAAATCGACGAGGTTCCCAACAGTAAAACGCTGAGAATCCAAATCATTTCCCCAGCTTTTCCACTAATCAAACTCAGCGGTGGGTAGTTTGTCCAGCCCGCTCCAGGCGCACCGACAAGAAAGCTGCTGAGCAACATAATCCCAGCGGGCGGAATAATCCAGAATGCTACTGCATTGAGTTTTGGAAACGCCATATCTCGCGCCCCGATCATCAACGGCACGAGATAGTTACCAAAACCCCCAGTTCCCGCTGGCACAATCCATAGAAAGATCATCACCGTCGCGTGAACTGTAAACAGGCTGTTATAAACTTCGCGGCTCACAAAGTCAGATTCTGGAGTCGCTAACTCTGTCCGTACCATTGTCGCCAACACGCCGCCAATCAGATAAAAGGCGAACGTTGTGACCAGGTATTGAATTCCGATTACTTTGTGGTCAGAACTAAAACTAAAATAGCGTTTCCAATCCCCCGGTTCTTGACCGTGAGCGGGGAGATTCGCTTGTTCTTGAATTTCGGCTGCTTGTGTCATAGCAAAGTATTAAGAAAAAGAGCGGCTCCAGGTCAGAGCAGAAGTTAGCTCATTGGATGAAGGTGATGCAGCATTTCAGCAGTTACACCCACTTCTTGAGCATATGGCGCGAGATATTCGGTATCGGTCATTTGAGCAGGATTTAAGGCAACTCTACGATCGCTTTCATCCGCTTGAGCGATTTTCATGCTTTGTAACCACGTTTCGTAAGCTTCGGGCGATTCCACTACGACATGAGATTTCATGGCTCCATGATACGCACCGCAAAGTTCTGCACAAATCACGGGATAATCGCCTTCGACCGTCGGAGTAAAGCGAATTTCAGATTGTCGTCCTGGAACCGCGTCTTGCTTCAGTCGGAATTCTGGAACCCAAAACGCATGAAGTACATCGTTCGCAGTAATGTTCATCACGACCGGGCGACCCACAGGTAAGTGCAGTTCACCCGCAATAATTTCATCAGGATAGGTAAATAACCAGGCGTACTGCATTCCTGCGGCGTTGATCACAAGCGGTTCTTGTCCGTTTTTTGGAGAAATCGAACCCGCTCTTGGCGAAACAACTCCGGCAGCAGGAGCATCACGACGCGCAGGAATATCTTCTTCGATCGCTTTCGTCGCCGCGTTCTCCCGTACTTCTTTCGTCTTCTCCTGATTCGGGTCAGCTTGCGCGATCACTTGATTAGAATCGCCTGTGGCAATAAGTGGGGCAGCGATCGCGGCTCCTTTCATCTGCGCCACTTGATGCTGCTGTTTGCCATGTGCCGCCATCGAATGATCCATTGGGTTCATTCCGCCTTCAGCGTTATAGATTTCAAAGCTAAACACTGAAATCCCCAGCACGATAATGGCAGGAATCGCTGTCCAAACAATTTCTAGCGGAATGTTGCCGTGCACCGGATCACCGTCACTTTGATCATCCGGCTTACGACGGAAGCGAAAAGCGGAGAACACTAATACGAAGTTCACAAGCAGAAAGATTCCAGTCCCGATCGTCAACATTGCATTAAATAAGCTGTCGATCAGCGGAGCTGCTTCAGATGCCGCCACAGGGAGTAGATTGTGGTTCTGACCGTACCAAAGGCTGACGAGCGTCAGAACGATGCCCGCAAGGAGAGTTGAAATTTGACTAGGAATGTTCACGGCTCACCAATCTTGCCTATAACTACTTCAAGGGTTCTAGATTCTGGATGTTGGGTAAACAGCTTTTGGGTAGAGATCAGTTTTGCTGTTTGTTTGCCGTTGCGACAAATAATTCCAACGCTCACAGAGAACTGTATGTTTGAGAACGCTTGCTTAATCCAGTCTAGTCCCTTTCCACGGTAGGTCAGGTTTCTCGAAAAGAGCGATCGAAAACCTTAAACTTTAATATTTTTTTCGGGATCAAGCCGGAGACGGACGCAGTGTACCTTTGGTTTCGCTGAAATCCGAAGAATTTCCAAAACTCGACCCCGATCAAGGATTGCATCACTAAAGTAGAACCTAGAGCAGATGCTCCGCAATCCATGAACTTTTATTTCTAGAAAACGACTATCCGCTTTTCGGAATTAATTTATGTCTGATTCATTGTTTAATCCCTCTACGATTTCTCATCCGACTCAGGCTCGCAGTTGGATTACCCGCCTCGTTTTTGCTCTAGCAATCTCGACGTTGTTTCTGATGGCGCTGGGCAGTGCAACACGGGTGATGAATGCGGGCTTGTCTTGTCCAGATTGGCCTTTGTGTTATGGCGAGATTGTGCCACGCAACCAGATGAATCTTGAAGTGTTTCTAGAATGGTTTCATCGGTTGATTGCAACTACGATCGGGTTCGGCACGATCGGGCTGGTTGCGGTTTCCTGGTGGTTTCGGCGCGATTTACCGAAATGGACACCTTGGGCGACGTTGTTTGCCCTATTTTTAGTGGTGTTTCAAGGCGTTTTAGGTGGGCTAACCGTAACACAGCTTCTTCGCTTTGATATTGTGACGGCGCACTTGGGAACGGGATTATTGTTCTTCAGTACGTTACTCGCAATTGGAACACTATTGATTCCGTATCAAGGTACTGGAACGGTTGGCAAACTTCGGGTGGTTGGAATCGCAGCCACTGGATTTGTCTACTTTCAAAGCATTTTAGGGGGATTAGTTTCGTCGCAGTGGGCGTTACATCAATGCTTTGGACAGGCGCAATTGTGTACAATTATGAATAGTCACATTGCGGGCATTGTTCCTCCGACGCTTTCTGTTCTCGCTTTAGTGATTTTGGCTTGGCGCACTCCTGCACTTCATCCTTTACTTCGTCGCCTCATTCATGTTGCCGGATTGCTGCTAGTTCTTCAAATCACTTTAGGTGTTGCAACCTTCAGCTTGCGGCTTCAAGTTGAACCTCTCACGGTGGCTCACCAAGCTACCGGAGCCGCTCTGCTAGGGACATTACTCGTATTTACTGTTCTGGCTTTGCGTGACTCTGCTGAAGGTCAGGTCATCAAAGTTGAAATTTAAGGTTTGTGCTTACTCTTTCGTTTGACCGAAATAAGAAATGCAAAATTCAGCAACGGGCGTAATTCGCCACAATCAAGATTTTCTACAAGTCCTTAAAAGCTACTGGCAACTGACAAAGCCGCGCATTATTTTATTGCTCTTGATTACCACAGCGGGCGGAATGTGGATCGCGGCTCAAGGACAAGTCGAGCCGGTGTTATTAATCGTGACGTTGACCAGCGGCGCATTTGCGGCGGGATCGGCGAACACGATTAATTGTTTATACGATCGAGATATCGATTACATCATGGAGCGTACTCGCAGTCGTCCGCTTCCCTCTGGTCGTGTGAGTCCGCGCGATGCGTTGATCTTTGCGATCACGTTAGCGTTAACTTCATTTGGTTTATTGGTGTATTTTGCCAATCTACTGAGTGCTTGCTTAGCGATGTCGGGAATCTTCTTTTACGTTGTCGTTTACACTCACTGGCTGAAGCGTCATAGCACTCAAAATATTGTGATCGGCGGGGCTGCGGGGGCGATTCCGCCTTTGGTAGGTTGGGCGGCGGTGACGGGCGATCTGAGCTGGGCGGCTTGGGTACTGTTTGCGATCGTCTTTCTCTGGACTCCTCCACACTTCTGGGCGCTGGCGATTCTGATTCGCGAAGATTATGCAAAAGTGGGCGTTCCGATGCTACCCGTGATCAACGGGAATGAACCGACCAGTAAGCAGATTTTCTACTACACGCTGGCTCTGATTCCGGTGTCGCTGTTGTTAGTGTATCCGCTGCACGTGATGGGAGCAGTGTATGCTGCGATCGCGCTTTTACTGGGTGGCATCTTTGTGCAGAAAGCTTGGAATTTGATGCAGGCTCCGTCGGATTTGATCGTGGCTCGATCGACCTTCAAATATTCGATTCTGTACATGATGCTGCTGTGTGCGGGCATGGGAATTGATTCCTTGCCTGTGACTCGACAGTTTGTGAGTACGATCGTGCAACACATTCAGACAATGGTTAGCATGGTGTTTTAGTGGATTGGCTGCCTACGGTTGCGACTGTGGGCAGTCAAAATGATTAAGCGATCGTGAATGATTCAGATTGGATTAAACGAAAGCTTGTACAATCAGAAGTCTGTGCGGGTATAGTTTAGTGGCAAAATGAGACCTTCCCAAGGTTTAGTTGCGAGTTCGATTCTCGCTACCCGCTTCATTTGAATTTATCAACGATTACTCACTGGGTTCCGTTTGGTCAGCCGATACACGATCGCCCGCATCGCAAATTTCGGTAACGCCGTCATCCGCTTCCATCGCCACGGTTCTTGATATAGCCGATATAACCATTCCAAGTGATTATCACAGAACCATTTCGGCGCGCGATCTTTCGTTCCTGCCCACACATCGAAACTTCCGCCCACACCGATCCAAACAGAATTCGGGCAAACATGACGATGCTGGGCGATCCATAATTCTTGTCGAGGCACACCCAGACCGACATAAATTAAGCGGGGTTGCAGCGTTTTCAGTTTGTCGAGAAATTCCGATTCATCTTCGGGTTTGAGATAACCGTTTTGAATCCCAACGATCGAGATACCCGGTACTTTCTGTCGCCAATTCTCAGCCGCAATTTCCGCAACACCCGGCGCGCTTCCAAAGAAAAAGATCGACCAAGGCTCACCAAATTGCGTCGATCGCTCTAACAAAGTCTGCGCTAGTTCAATCCCCGGAATTCGTTTAACGCGCCTACCGTGTAACCGCATATATAAAACAATTCCCGAACCATCCGGAATCACCAGTTCCGCTTGATGAATGATATTTGCCAGCGTCGGATTTTGTTCTGCCTGCATCGTCATTTCCGCATTTAGCGTAATCACATGACAGCCGAGACGCTGTTCGATCCGGTGAGTCAGCCAGCGATCGTAATCATTTACCAAGTGCATCGGTAGCCCAAACACGGGAAAGGGCTGCAAAGATTCGGGAAAAGGAACGTGACTCACAAGCATCCTCAACAGAGGTTATTCGGGATTGGATTGTAGCAGGGAGATCATGAAAGAACAAGATTATCGCGATGCACTACCGTTTCTTCACCTTCGTATCCGAGAATTTTTGGAATCTCTTCGGACTGGCAACCGCGAATTTTTTCCAGTTCTTCACTGTTGTAGTTGACAATGCCGCGCGCAATTTCTTCACCGGATCGATCGCAGATTTTCACCGCGTTCTGGCTGTCAAATTCGCCCTTGACCTGCACAATTCCAGCCGCTAACAGCGATCGACCCGATTTCTGAATCGCTTTCACGGCTCCCTCATCGAGGTACAACTGTCCGACTGGAACTAACCCATGAGCAATCCAACGCTGACGCGCATTGAACGGTCGAGGCTGCGGTTCAAACTGCGTTCCAATCAATTCACCGGATAGAATTTTGAGCAAATTTTGCGGCGATCGACCTTGCGTAATCACCGTTCTT
>CAXTDB010000269.1:0-850 GCA_964242045.1 uncultured Leptolyngbya sp.
GCACCAAATTGAATTTCTAGCGGATCGTTTCCAGAACCGTAAACGTGCTGATCCGGTAATGGACGATCGTAGGAAGCAAAGGTGGTAAGAAATTGCGGAACCTTGCGGAACGGCGCACTGTAGTTAAATAGATCCTGTTGCGGACCCCAGTTGCGGCATTCTTGCGCTTCTTGTCCCAAACCACGTAGGTACGGAACGGTTTCTTCTCCGAAGTAGTCGCTGTATTCTTTGGAATCGACCAGCGCATCGACGAGGGCGTTCAAGCCACCGCTAGAGACGATCGAGAAATAGTTTTGCACTTCTTCACGCGAAGAAGGACCGCGACCGAGAATGTGACGGAATGCCAGTTCTAAAGCGCGACTATTAATGTAGGGTTCAAAGAAGTTTTTACGGTACAACGGTGATTTTGCTAAGCGACGGATGAATTCCTTCATCGAAATGTCGCCGTTTTTCACTTTGGATTCGAGATCCGAAATGCCCAGCGAGTAAGCGCGCGTAATGTCGCGTTCAAACACCTGACGATAAGCCGCTTTCACGACATCGTTCTTTTCGCTGCTCGACAGTCCCGGCTTCATCGCGTACTTCGGACGGCGTTCTGCGGCATTGAAGTAGATTTGCGGCAGTTGCAGACCTTGAAGATCGCCGGAAGGACGTTGGCGCACTTTGTCGGAAGGAGTCGGCGCTTTGAACTCAGAGATCAACACATCGAAATATTGATCAACGATCGCTTTCGCATCCGCATCGCCCCGGAAGTAATTTCCGGCAGCGACTTTCATTTCTTGCAGCGCTACGATCGTCGCCTCACCAGAGCAAGCCCGCTCGATGATTTCTCGTAGACCGCGTGTATTCA
>CAXTDB010000269.1:860-7410 GCA_964242045.1 uncultured Leptolyngbya sp.
ACGATCGCATAAGTCGTGTAGCGCAAAAACCAGCTTAAGTCGCGTAACGACTTTGCCATGTTCGCTGGACCGTAGCGCGCGACGTTAATCGGACGAAAACCGGGAGGAATTGCACCCGCACTCGGTGTCAAAAAGAAGTTACGAATTCCGCCAAACAATCCGCCACCAGCGCCTTCCGCATAAGTGACAGTGCCTAGTTTCATTCCTTCTTCGGTATTCAGCATTGTGCCTGCAACCGTTTTCACAGGTTCTTCGGCGGGCTTTTCGAGAAATGCCATCGGTGAACCGCCCGTAAAAATGCGGTTTGCCGATCGAGAGACGATCAGTTCTGAGTTTCGGGTGAGAATTTCAGAGATTTCGAGGCGTTTCTGCCCGGATTTGAAGTACTGCACAAGTTCATCAAGCTCACCCCGACCGAGAAAGCGGTCTTGCTGCTCTGCCTGTGAAATCGTAGCAACTGGTACGGTTTGGTATAGTTGCGGGCGCGCAACCGAGCTTCCACCACTTGCCTTAACACTCATTGGATTCTAAAGCTCCCATTTACGGATCGTTACTGTGTTAAATCTGACCAGAGCGTCACCTGGCACGTCATTTATTCAGAACCAAAGCGCGATCTCGCGCATCAGCCTTTGCACGTCAAACGAATTGCCCAGGGTCAACCAGTTCATTCTTAGATTAAAACGTTTCGGGTTCCTACACTCTGATTATTAAAAAGTGTGACGAAGCCGATCGATTAAGGTGCTGTCTCATCATAAAAGATGCTCGCGGCTTATCTGAGAGGCGGTATAAGTTTTGTAACAATCCGTTAGGATTTTCTCCAAACTCGAATCAGAAAAAAGCATTTCTGCTGTTCCAGCATTCTTTCTAATCTCTTTACGTTTCGCGGCTCTATCTTTGGAGGCTTGCGGTAGGATAATTGTGCCATTCGGTGATCGAGAAAAGATGAAACCTCGATCGATATTCTACGTCTCCTTTGGTGTTGCCTCTCTATTAGTGTTGCCTCTCAAACGCGCTGCCATGTACTTAAAAGGAATTCTGAGCGCCGCTTTCACCCTGCTCGTGGGATGTTCGCCTTCAACACCCACCCCGATTATCGATTCGATGCCGAAAAGTACAGTACCGAGTCCTGCGCCTTCTTCGTCCCAGGCTGTCTCGCAGCCTAAAATTCTCAAACCGCCCGCATTGCAGCCGCCAACAAAATCAGCGCTGAGCTATCAGATTGTGACTTATCGAAGCGAGGTGTTTGGTAGCGATCGCAGTTATGGCATTGTTTTACCACCAGGATATGAGCAGCGACCGCAAATTCGGTATCCGGTTGTTTTTCTGCTGCATGGTGGACACGGCGATCCGACTGCTTGGTTTATCAAAGGCAAGGCGTTGAAGGTGATTGAAGATCTGTATGCAAGTGGAAAGTTACCGCCATCAATCATTGTCACTCCAGACGGAAATGATAGCCGGGGAACGAGTGCGCTTTGGGACCCGGAGTATGTTGATGGGCGCTACGGCAATGTGGTGAGCGCGATCGGGAATGAATTAGTTCAAGAAGTTAAAACGCGCTATCGAACGCTGGATGATCCGGCTTTTTGGGCGATCGGGGGATTGTCGTCTGGGGGTTGGGGCGCGCTGAATGTTGGATTGCACCATCCGCAAAATTTTAAGACGCTGTTTAGTCATAGCGGCTACTTCATCGATAAAAGTGGAATGGAAAATAGCCCGATCGATTATGTCAGAACGCTCGATCCTGAGATGCGTCGATCGCTGGCGATTTACCTTGATGCGGGGGAAGGCGACGGTAAGTATTTAGAGCAGACGCGGGAATTTCATCAAGTGCTAAATCAGCTTGAAGTGGAGAACGAGTTTAATGAATTCCCCGGTGGGCATGGCGTAAAAGGGCAAGATGTAGGCTGGGGATTTTGGCACAAACATCTGGCGGATTCGTTGACGTATGTGGGCGAACGATTTCGATCGGCACAAGCAGGTCGATCGATTTCTAAGCGGTAAGGGCACAAAAAATGGTGATTTGGAGTTTTCCAAATCACCAACTTACCAATATGACTACACTGCTAGAAACTACAAGGCTCCAGTTCCGCGACCTCGCTGATCGTCGTTCATTGTCAGCTTACCTTCTTCGTCTTGGTTGATTTCGCGGTACTCTTCGACGCGCTCTTCGTGAAGCTCTTCTTCGGCTTGACGCGCATCGCCTGGAACTTCGTAATACATTTCCGGCTCGATCGCATAGTTATTCACTAAGCCTTCTTGATCCACGGTGTAGCCACCCGTGGTTTGAACGCTTGCTGGATCGGTTTGATCATCTGTTTGAGCAGAAGCTTCACGTTCTTCAGTCGGAGTTGTTTTGAACTCGCTACCTTCACGCTCCTTTCGGGCAGCGGTTTCAGCAGGAATAATATGCGGATCGTAAGCATCGCTTTGAACGCGATCGGAACTGTCAACAGCAACTTGTCTTTCTTCGCTCATGAGATTTTCCTCGTGATACAGTTTGCAGTGCGTAACCGAACTCTACTGAACTCTAGTAAGCGCGACGAGCAAGCTTGTAGTAGATGAAGATTGCCAAGATTGCACCCAAGACCGCAACAAATACGCCCGGAATACTGAGTGAAGTGGCAGCGATCGACAACGTTCCCGTTTCAAGCACCGACATCAATGTTCCGCCGATGAATGCACCAATAATGCCCAGAATCATTGTGCTGAGCAGTCCGCCACCTTGCTGACCCGGATAGATTGCTTTTGCGATCGCGCCTGCCAATAACCCCAAAATAACCCAGGCTAGAATATTCATAGTGATCTCCTTAATGTTTAATAAGTTGGAAATAGTAGGTTCAAATCAACGTTGGTAGAAGCAATCACTTCAGTATTTCAAAACCGATTTTTCTTGGATCAACGTTTGATGTGTACAACCTAGCAGGGTGCTTGTAGCATTCGTACCTTTCTGAAGTTAGATTCGCAGTTCGCAACAGTGGGAGGAATTTCGCGATCGACCTCAATCGAAAGACAGAATTTTCTTCCAACCTGTGAGCGATGACGCGCGATCGAGTTCTCTTGTAGGGTCGTGCTGTTATGGCTACTTCTAAAATCTAAACTTAGGGCGATGAGATTTAAAACGATTGTGCGATTGATGCAGGATACGGCGGCGGAATGGAGTGAAGATAATGTGCCGTTGCTGGCAGCAGCGTTGGCGTATTACACAATGTTTTCGTTAGCGCCATTATTGATTATTGTGATTGCGATCGCGGGTGCAGTTTACGGTGAAGAAGCCGCGCGTGGTGAGATCGTTCAGCAGATTCAAGGATTGGTTGGGCACGATGGCGCAGAGTTTATTCAATCCATGATTCAAAATGCTAGTAAACCAGAATCGGGTGGCGGCGTAGCGACCTTGATTGGGGTAGGGTTTTTGATCTTTGGCGCTTCGGGTGTATTTGGTCAGTTGCAAGCGGCACTGAATACGATTTGGGGAGTGAAACCAAAGCCGGGACGAGCGGTTAAAAGCTTTGTGCAAGCTCGCTTTTTGTCGTTTGCGATGGTGTTAGTAATCGGATTTCTTCTGCTGGTTTCGTTAGTGTTATCTGCAGCATTTTCGGGCGTTAGTTCTTACTTTGGTAGTTTTCTCCCCGAAGCGTTTCAGATCGGACGACTGCTTAATTTTGTAATTTCGTTTGGGTTGGTCACGTTACTGTTTGCTTCGATTTACAAATTCCTTCCTGATGTTAAAGTTCCTTGGAAAAACTTGTGGGTTGGCTCTGCTGTAACGGCTCTGTTATTTAATATTGGTAAATTCTTAATTGGTCTTTATCTCGGTAACAGTGGTGTAAGTTCTACTTACGGTGCGGCTGGATCATTAGTCGTCGTGTTGCTTTGGGTGTTTTACTCAGCGCAAATTCTGCTATTTGGTGCAGAGTTTACGCAGGTTTATTCTAAATACCGTGGAAGACCGATCGAGCCTTCGAGCCATGCGGTTTCGGTGAAAGAGCAAATGATCGATCCAGCGGCAAAGCGCGATCGTTAATCCTACATCAGTTCGATAGAAGTGAGCGGCTCCGTTTGACTTGGACAGCCTCCCGAATATCCCACTCATCGAACTGACGCTAAGTTAGGCGATCGCTTTCATCATAATTTGATAGCCTCGGTCATCGTACCCAGCTTTGCGATAAACGCGATAGGCGCGATCGTTGTTTTCATGAACGGAAAGCGCGATCGAGGCAATGTTCTGCGATCGGCAAAACTGCTCGACGAACTTCAGTGTCCGGGTTCCGATGCCTTGTCCCCGATAAGCGGAACGAAGATACAATTCATCGATATACGCACCGAGTCCGCGAAATTCAATGCTGTAGCTGAAAGTCACAGCAACATAACCGATAATGCAATTGCCTTCGGAAATTAACCAAACTCGTCCTAGTGCGGGATTCGTCAGAAATTGCTGGAGCGAAACGCGATCGATGATCGGATCGAACGGCAATTTTTCAATTTGGTGAAACTCTTTGACAAGTTCAAGCAAAACATCAACGTCTTTGGATGTTGCAGTGCGATAAGCAACATTTACATCAACGGATAACATACAAATTTTTCCTTTCTAAATGCTACGAAGAATAAAACTTGGAACGTGAATTCGATCGCACAAGGAAGTGTTGGACGCAGTTAAATCACTGCACCAAACGCTAAAAAATCAGAAAAAACATTAAAACCACTAAGCCTGATATGTCATGTAAAACACATCAGAAGATAACGATTCAAATTGCTTCAATTCCAATTGCAAATCACTAAATTGTGCTTCCTGACAATGCCCGCTATATGTCTGGAACTTCTTTTAGATAGTGCATAAAATCACCGTGTTTACTGCCTTTGGGCGCGGAAAGCAATTCAAAAAACCAACTGAAATTGCTTCTTTTGCTTTAGAGCGATCGGAATTCAAAAGATCTCAGCTTTTGGCTATTCCTATCTCCAGGGTAATGTGTCTCTTAATTTTAGTCAACTTCGGTTCGCCCAATTGCATACGATTTCGCCGCTCGAATACAAGTAGGTAAATCTGCGTCGGTTTTAATTGCTTCTCGATCGAGGTGCGTCAAACTCGCCCGATATCCCCAACTTTGCAGCGTTTGAATCAGATAACTCGACTTTGGAATATCCAATTTTCCGCGCCGTCCAATTTCGCCCAGTGTGTAGAAGTACGGCGGCATTTCTGCTTCTGTCTGCATCAGTTCCAACAGTCGAATGCGCGATGACCAACTCCATTCTGTTGCGACTTCAATCATTCGGGCAATCTGATCGACACCGTGTAAATTGCCTAACCACATTGCACCACTGAGAACGAGCGATCGACAATCATTCAAACACTGCGATCGACCTAACTTTCGCCATTCCACAGGTTGATACGTGCCGCATTCATGGCAAAATCCCAAAAATCCGTAGTTCTGCTCGGTGAGTTGAATCGAGGATACCAATCGCACCATCACGCGATACGTTTGCCCGGTGAAGTAAGAAAACACAGGCATAATCCCTAATCCGCGCGAAGCTGCCTGCTGTTGCACATTTCCCAGAATCAGTCTTAATCCTTGCTCGTGTGCCGCAGGATGAATGCGCGCATACGCCCCATAATCCGCCACACAATTTTCTGGAGCGCGTCCGGTCACAGTTCGCCCGTCGGTACTGGTGAGATAAATCAGTCCTCCAATCGCACATGCACTTAAACACGCATAAACAAACGGAACCGGAGATCCGAAGCCATCGACATCAACGAGATCAAAGTAATCTTGATGATTGTAGCAATCAAAAAACACTCGAATTGCATCTCGATCGCTAATCTGATACTGTTCTGCATTAAGCGATCGCGCTAAGTTCTCCCGTAAAACTGCTTGAATGTCTGAATTACTATCATTTGCCCACACAAAGTCCGCTTGACTTTCAAGCACGTAGCGCAGCGATCGCACTCCACACCCCGCCATCGCATCTAACACGCGCAACGAGCCGCGATCGCGTCGATACACCGCCGCTGCAAGCACGGCTAAATCTCTAACAATTTCTGCATTTGGATTGTAGAATGCGCTGCCGATATCGAATGTGGCTTTTCCTTCGATCGTCACGTTCTTTGAAATATCTAATAACAATTAAGATGCAACAGCAAACTCTGTATACTGCCTCATCTCTGGTTCATGAAATGCCAGTACAATATCCTCTTTGGGGACACCCAGACGCACTAGCTCGTTTGCAATGCCCTCTTCAGTCCAGTCCTCTTCGATCCAAAATTGACCATCGCGAATCCGAACATAAACGGTCATCCCGGTAATACGATCGCCATTTTGCCAGCCCAGATTCATCCAAATATAATGCGCCTTCGACTCATCTACGATCAAGAAAGTTTCAATCCCTGAATCAGGCTGACGGCGACTCAGTTCTACATACTCAGTCAGAATCCGCTGAATCAACTGGGGATACTCGGTTAATTTATCCACTGCGTAATCTCCTCTGTTCTTGTGTTCACAACAATAATTGGGAGGGAATGTTTGTTCAGAATGAGTTGAGCGATGTCTTGAGTAAAAAA
>CAXTDB010000270.1:0-683 GCA_964242045.1 uncultured Leptolyngbya sp.
AAGTTCCCCTTGGTCAGCATCGTATTTTTGAGATTTGCACCCTGTAAATTTGCCTCACGCATTTCTGCGGCAACAAACACCCCGCCCTCAAAGTTTTGATTTGAAAGGTCTTTTCCAGTGAGTTGAGCATTGGAATAGTTGAGAAACTTTGTTTCAGCAAACGCCGGATTTGCGCCGATCAAAATCCAAAACCAAGCGAGTACAAGAATCAACAGCGCATAAACGAAGCGCTTTACCATGCGGGGAATCGGAACGAGAAACATCAGGCTGAGTGTGATAAACGGCTGATTCAAGCCTAGCGCTTACTGCGAAAGTTTCGATCGCTGAGTCTTCCAATCATCTCCGATCCGAATGGTTAGATCAGAATCTAGCTCTCCGGTCGAAGTCGCTTCAACTTTGCCGAATCCTAGGGTAGTTTGAAGTTCTTTCGCGCCTTGTAGATCGCCTTTTTGCACGATAATTTGCGTTTTCTGCTGTGGGTCTTGCCAGTTATCCGCTTGATAAACGTTCGTATATCCGAGTGTCGCGAGATACTGAGTAAACTGAGTCGCGGCTTGTGGATCACGGGAAGCATTTTGAATCGCAATTTTGAGATTCGCTAAAGGCGGTTCGGCTGCGGCTTCTGTAGAAGAAGATTTGAAATATTCTTGCATTACGCGATCGCGCCCTTGTGGGTCCATAAT
>CAXTDB010000270.1:693-7378 GCA_964242045.1 uncultured Leptolyngbya sp.
CACGAAATTCATTCGGAGCGCTGAACCGTCCCGGCAGCAGCACCATTTTGAAATCATCTTTATCGAGCTTCTGACCTAGCCCTACTAACGCGAGCATTTCCTCGCTGCTGAGGTTGGTGTCAATGTATTTCTGCATCATGCCAATCAAGCTGGGAATGCGCGGCAGAATCATCGGATTTGTCAGCTTCGATCGTAATGCTTTGATCAATGCCTGTTGTCGCTGTACCCGTCCGATATCGCCAAAAGAATCATGTCGGAATCGGGCAAACTGCTCGGCTTTATCGCCGTTCAAGGTTTGCCATCCGGGTTTGAGGTCAATTTTGAGATTTTGAGTCTTGTCGGTGTACTGCATTGCTTCGGGCACATACACATCGACTCCACCCAGCAAATCAACTAATTCTCGAAACGCATCGGTACTGACGCGAACATAGCGATCGATTTCAATTCCGTTCAAGGTTTTGCTGATCGTTTCTCGTGCTAAAAGCGGACCGCCGCTCGCATTCGCTTGATTGATCTTTGTTATTCCGATTCCTGGGATTTCAACTTGCGTATCGCGCGGAATCGACAGCATATTCACCGAATTATCAGTGGGATCAATTCGCAGCAGCAGCATCGTATCGCTGCGACCAGAAAAAACCGCATCCGATCCCGCAGGCGCATCGAGAACGCGATCGATCCCCATGACCAGCACGTTTACCGGACGAGAAATTTTGTACTGAAAGCCACTACTCCAAAGATCTCCGAGTAATTTTCGCCCCTGATCCGGAGCCGTTCCCGGTAGCGGTGCGAGCAGTGCCAGCGTTGTTCCGAGCGTTGCTGAAATCGCTGCCGCGCCCAAAAGACCTGCAATCCAGGCAATCGATCGAGCAACTGAAGGCTTCTGAGGAACCGCAGGCACGACCGGAACTGAAGATCGAGATCGGTGTGGCAATTTCTCAGTCGCGCCAGATAAATCCAGCGTGGATGGTCGCTTAGACTCTTTCACTCCGTTCACACCTCAAAAACACCGCGATCAAACGCCCAACTCCTTTGCTTGTCGCCATCTTATCTGGAAAGTTTCCGATGTCCTTCAGCTTTTAGAGATATTCTCTAGCTAAGCCGAATTCAAAGGTAGCTTACGACACAAAACCACTGACGACAAAGCTTTAGGTAGTTCCTGGGAATTCTACACTTGAACTTCGACATTCGGCTAGTGCTATCGATCAGAATCACGCTCATTCAGTTTGAGTCCGGAGAGATTCGTGAAAATGGCATCAAACCGCAACTGAGCGCGGGAAAAATGAAAAGAGTCCACAAAGATGTCGATCGACAATCCAAGAATGTCACGGGATTGATTAAAATCTGGGCATTGTCTGTACTAGCCCCCAATATTGTGTAACGTATGACTCAATCTCTTGTTCCGATTATTCTTGCAGGTGGAAAAGGTGAGCGATTTTGGCCCCTCAGCCGCAAGCACCGCCCTAAACAGTTTCTCTGTCTCGATGGCAGCGGACGCAGCCTTTTACAAACGACTGCCGATCGCTTACTTTCAACCGCAGGGGGTTGGAACAATCTTTGGGTGGTGACTGCCTCGCATTTAGCCGACGGTGTGCGCGAACAGCTTCCAGAATTGCCGATCGAAAACATTCTAGTCGAGCCAGAAGGACGAGATACCGCTCCAGCGGTGGCATGGAGTACGATCGAGGTTGCCAAGCGCTACGGTGAAGAAGTGGTGACGGGATTTTTTCCCGCCGATCACTGGATTGCGGAACAAGATATTTTTGAATCGACGTTAATGGCGGCAGTGGATGCAGCGGTTCAAAACAGCGCGATCGTCACGCTGGGAATTGCTCCGACTCATGCAGCAACTGGATACGGCTACATCGAGCAAGGCGAGAAAATTGGGCTGTACGACGAATATCCGGCTTATCGCGTCGATCGCTTTACCGAAAAACCCGATCGCGCCACCGCCGAGGAATTCGTCAGCAGCGGGCGATTTAGCTGGAATGGCGGGATGTTCGTGTTTCAAGCAAAAGTGATGTTGGAACAACTGCACCAACACGCACCGGAAATCATTCAACTGCTCGAAGAGAAAGGGATTGAAGCGTATTCAACGGTTCCGAAACTCAGCATCGATTATGCCGTAATGGAAAAGACCGATCGTGCTTGTGTGCTTCCGGTTCGGTTCCGCTGGGATGACTTGGGCGACTGGGGCGCGATCGAGCGATTAATGAAATCCGACAGTCCGAATGTGGAATTAGGGCAGCACGTGGGATTGGATACGAATGGCGCGATCGTTTACACCTCGGATAATGACGAAGTGGTTGTGACGATCGGTTTAGAAGATACCGTGATCGTTCGCGATGGCAAAGTCACGCTGATTGTGAAAAAGGATCGAACTCAGGAGATCAAATCGGTTCTGAAAACGATTCAAGCGCGATCGGAATTTCAAGATTTGCTGTAGAAACTGTGGATCGGGCATTTTGCCCGACCGCTACAGCACGTTACACTGCCGAAATTCGACAGAATCGCGATCGATCGAAATATCGCAATCCCCAAAGAAATCGTGACCGAGTAAGCCCACCTCGATCGGACCGATCGACACCGGAACCTCACGAATCGTACTTCCCGCCACCGAGATCGATTGCACGATCGCAATTTGTACCGTCGTCACACCTGCGGCAGTCATTGCTTGAGTTTCACCCACCACTCTCACCCCTAAGCGTCGAGCCATTTCTGAGGTAATCATCGTCGCAGATGCACCTGTATCTACCATCATTTCAAAGCGCTGATTGCCGTTAAACGTCACGTCGATCACCGGAATCCGATTCTTGCGATATTTAATCGGAATGCGAACTCCTCGTTCTTTCTGGGCAGTAATGGCGGCAACTTCGTCAGCGGACATTGCACGATCGACCCGAATTCCCGGATCTTGTGCGGCAACTTTCTCTTTTCCAGTGCGCGCCGCTCGATCTTCCGCCTTCGATAACGCTTGACTAAATTCGGATAATTTCTGATTGACAAACTTGCGATTCGGATCAGATTTCGGCACTTGTTTGAGTGAAGCGATCGCAGTTTTCCACCGACTTGCTATTAACTGCCAATCCTCCGGAGACTGCGCCGATTGACTAATTGCGCGGGCACTAGCAGCACTGTCGAGTGCGGTTTGATAAGAATCTTCGCTTGGTGTTGTCGATGGCGTTGGAGTTGCCCGAACCGGAGGCGTAGCAGCCTGCGGGGGGTCAGGTGGCATCGATTTCCGACTACATCCCACCCCGATCGCTGCTGAAGTTGCCATCAACAGCGGCAAAATCACCCGAACACCAAATCTGAGCATATTCCAAATTCCAAGGGCTACTCCCGACCCTGTTAGAGTTCCCTGAAATTCTGTGCAAAAGCTTAGCGAGAGCTTGCAACCCGAAACAGACGTGGTAATAATGATGAGAACTTTGTAGTTGCCTCTGTTTATGTCCTCTGCTCAACCTGCTTTACTTGTGCTGGCTGATGGTACAACTTATCGGGGTTACTCGTTCGGTGCGACGGGAACCACGATCGGAGAAGTCGTATTCAATACCGGAATGACGGGTTATCAAGAAGTTATGACTGATCCGAGCTATCGCGGTCAGATTGTGACATTTACTTATCCAGAACTGGGAAATACGGGCGTAAATCCCGACGATGAAGAGTCGGAAGCGCCCCATGTACGGGGAGTAATCGCGCGAAATATCTGCGATCGTCCGAGCAATTGGCGATCGACGCAATCGCTACCCGATTATTTGAAGCAGCATCATTTACTCGGAATCTACGGCATTGATACTCGTGCCTTGACGCGAAAACTGCGATCGGCAGGCGCAATGAACGGTGGAATTTCCACCGAAGTTCTCGATCCAAGCGAACTGCTCGAACAAGTTCAAAGCGCTCCGAGTATGGCAGGGCAAAACTTAGTAAAAGAAGTCAGCACGTCTGAGGTTTACGAGTGGTCGGAAAAAACTGAGACGATTTGGGAATTTAGCGCGACTGCTGAGAGCAATCAAGCACCGTTAACGGTCGTCGCCCTTGATTTTGGGGTGAAGCGCAATATTCTGCGTCGGCTTGCAAGTTATGGCTGTCGAGTGGTCGTCGTGCCCGTGAATACTCCACCCGAAGAAATTCTCAAACATAATCCAGACGGCATTTTCCTCACGAATGGACCCGGTGATCCTGCCGCTGTGATCGAAGGGATCGAAACGACCAAGGCACTGTTAGAAGCGCAGAAGCCCGTTTTCGGGATTTGTATGGGGCATCAAATTCTCGGTTTATCTTTGGGTGCTGAAACCTTTAAGCTCAAATTCGGACATCGCGGATTGAATCAGCCTTGTGGATTAAGTCAGCAAATCGAGATTACCAGTCAAAATCATGGATTTGCGATCGATGCCGATTCGATCCCCGATGCCACGGTTGAAATCACCCATTTAAATTTGAACGATCGTACCGTTGCCGGATTGCGCCACAAAACGCTGCCGATGTTTTCGGTGCAGTATCATCCAGAAGCGAGTCCAGGGCCGCACGATGCCGATTATTTGTTTGAAAATTTTGTGCGATCGATGCGCGAACACAAAAAATAGCAAATCCTGCTGCAACGATGTATACTGGAGCGTCGAATAAAAAATAGATTCTCAACGCGGTAGGAGGGGGCTATTCCTGAGCAACTAACCCTAACAGTCAGTCTTCGAGGCACACGCGAAGTTAGGGACAATACATATCAGCTTTTTCGCCTCGTGGGGCAACTCGATGCCTTTTCTGAGCCGACCTTCCGCAAAGTGCTAACCAAGTGCGTTGAAGAAGGTCCAAAGCACGTCATTTTAGATCTGTCTAAAATTGACTTTGTAGACAGTTCCGGCTTGGGCGCTTTGGTGCAAGTTGCAAAAAAGGCGCAGCAAGCTTCTGGAACTTTGCAAATTGTTACCAACGCTCGCGTCACACAAACGGTCAAACTCGTTCGCTTAGAGCAATTCTTAGCGCTGCAACCGTCGGTGGAAACTGCGATCGGAAACGTCGAATCTACCTAAGTCGAATTTACAGGACTCGAAAAAACCGCTGTCCGATTTGATGGATAGTCGGTTTTTTCTTGGTCTGCTAGGATAAATAAGCTTTTAAGTTGTGCGGAGTCAGAAAAGATGTGATCTCATCGAATGAGTTAGGGTTTTCGGAATTATCGACACCACTGCCTGCACCTTCCTCGTCTGAGATCCAGCGGCTTTCTCCGGCTGCGTTAGCATATTTAGGAGACGCAGTTTACGAACTGTATATTCGGAGGCGTTGTCTCTTGCCACCGAAGCGTTCTGAAGTCTATCATCAGCAAGTTGTGTCACAAGTGAGGGCAGAAACCCAGGCATCACACCTACGATCGCTCATGCCCCTTCTAAGCGAGTCTGAACATGAGTTTTTAAAGCGTGGTCGGAATGCTGCCTCGAATCGCCCAAAACGACTTGACCCCGAAGTTTATCAACATGCTACTAGCCTAGAAGCGCTTATTGGTTTTCTTTACCTGACTGACCCCGCCCGCTTGTTTGAATTGCTAGGGTTTCTCGACCTTGAATAAAAAAATACAGTAGAAAGCGAGATTTAACATTCGCTTCCTTTGTTGTCTCCACCTGCTTCTGACTCTTCACCAGGATTAAATTACTATGGCTACTCCCGATAAACGTAATGCTGACTCACAAGGTCGGTCAAATCGCGACTTTGGCGGCAAAAAACCAAATTTCAAGGGCAAGCGATCGAGCAATCCCAAACGCCGCAGTAACACTGAGGGCAGACCCGAACGGTTCGATCGTGATACTCAAGGCTCAGGCGATCGACGATATGAAAAGCGCGACCGGAACTTCGACGCTTCTGGGGATCGCCCGAAACCAGAACGGCGTAGCTCTGATCGACCGGAGAACGGCGAACGTCGATACGAGCGCAAAGAAAGAAGCTTTGATCGTTCGAGAAGCGAATCGAGCGATCGCCCAAAACGCAACTTCGATCGTCCCCAACGCGAATTTGATGGCGAACGTCGAGAACGCAGCTTCGATCGTCCGAGAAACGAATCGAGCGATCGCCCAAAACGCAATTTCGATCGTCCCCAACGCGAATTTGATGGGGAGCGTCGGGAACGCAACTTCGATCGCCCTAGAGGTGAATTCAACAGCGATCGCCCAAAACGCAACTTTGATCGTCCCAACAGAAACGGCGAAGGACACAACTTCGATCGTCCGAAAAGCGAGTTCAATGGAGAACGAAGAGAGCGGAATTTTGATCGACCCAACAGAGGCGAAGAACGGAACTTTGATCGCCCCAGAAGCGAATTCAACGGAGAGCGTCGGGAACGCAGCTTCGATCGCCCCAGAGGTGAATTTAACAAAGAACGTAAGTTCGATCGTCCTCGAAATGATTCAGACTCGAAGTTTGAGAAACGCGATCGTTTAGCCGATCAAGCGCGGGATGATATTCCTCGGCATTTTGTAGCGCACGATGAACCGTTTGAGAGCGATGATGCTCCCGATCTGATTTATGGTCGTCATCCGGTGGTGAGCGCAATGCAGGGTGAGCGATCGCTCAATCGCATTTGGGTCACAGAAAAGCTTCACTATGATCCCCGCTATCTTTCATTGATCAATCAAGCTAAAGCAAACGGAACGGTGATCGATGAAGTCACACCGAAGCGATTAGATCAAATCACGCATGG
>CAXTDB010000271.1:0-7356 GCA_964242045.1 uncultured Leptolyngbya sp.
AGGATCGAGACATCAAACGTACCACCACCCAAGTCAAACACGAGGATCGTTTCGTTGCTCTTCTTATCTAAACCGTATGCCAGCGATGCAGCAGTCGGCTCGTTGATAATCCGCAGCACTTCTAGACCTGCAATCTTGCCTGCGTCCTTGGTTGCTTGACGCTGAGAGTCGTTAAAGTAAGCCGGAACGGTGATTACCGCTTGGGTGACATCTTCGCCCAGATACTTACTCGCATCTTCTTTCAGCTTGCGGAGGACTTGAGCGGAGATTTCTTCGGGTGCAAACTGCTTGCCTTGCGCGGTGCAATCAAGTTTGACATTGCCACCGACATTTAGGACTTTGTATGCAACGACCAATGAACCGCTTGACTGAATAAAAGGTATTCTCTGGGTTCATTACGCCTTGGCGCTTAGCGATTTGACCGACTAAGCGATCGCCATTTTTCGCAAATGCAACCACTGAAGGAGTTGTGCGACCGCCTTCTGCATTCGGGATCACTGTGGGCTTGCCGCCTTCCATCACGGCAACACACGAGTTCGTCGTTCCTAAATCAATTCCAACAACTTTTGCCATATTGGTGCTTCGGCTCCATCACTATCAAATGCTTGTCAAGGGTAGGGGACTGGCAACAGTGCCAGAATCGGTTCAAGGCGGCAGGACTCAAACGGGTAATTCTCAGTTCAGTGCCACCAAAGCATCTTTCAATCCCCTACCTTATATACTGTTCGGCTTCAGGTGTTCCATGAAGGGGTATTTACCGTACCTACCGAACCGATCGGGGGACGGTTGGGGGAAGGTCTAACGGCTTCCCCCGTGAGATTTAGCTATTCCAAACGTCTGCGGTTTCGGCTTCGGGAGCAGCTTCGGTTTGCGGTGCTTCAGGAGCGCTCACTCCGTGAAGCGAAGCTACCGCAGCTTCAGAACCAGCCAAGTTCAATTTCACGACTGCGGGCTTAACGGCTTGCAAACGCGGCAGATTCAGCGTCAAGATGCCATTGTTGAAGTCGGCTTCGACTTGATCGTTCTGTACGGCTGCGGGCAGCGACAACACGCGGCGGAACTTGCCGTAGCGGAACTCAGAGCGGAATCCTTTCGCATCGGTTTGCTCGAATTTGCGTTCACCGGAAATCGCGATCGCATCTTGTCCAACTTGCACTTCAACATCTTCTGCATTGATGCCAGGAAGTTGAACGCGGACGATAAAGCCATCTTCGGTGCTGTTGAACTCGATCGCAGGTGTCCAGGTTGCTTCGCGAGTCGGCATCAGTTCATTGAAGATGTGGTTGAATTGACGACGCGCCATTTCCATTTCTTGCCAAGGTTGCAAACGAGTAGAAGTCATCATGATCATTTATTAAGTAAGAGAGAGGAGTAATTGCGCTCGGCGGTGTTCGCCTTGCTGATGTTTCTACTGTAGAGAGAATCAGCGGCGATCGCATTGAGGCGAACCGTAATCAGACGGGTGTATTTGCCGATGGGCGGAAAAAGCGATCGATGAGGTGTACCGATTGCATCGATTGGGTTTACCGAAACTGCGATCGACTGAGACTTCCATTTTCTCCCACATCTGAGTTATACTACTCATAGTCGTTATGAGTTTGTAATAGAAGTCTTATGGCAAACCCAACTGTAGAAAATCTGGTGGTGATTGGGTCGGGTCCGGCTGGCTACACAGCGGCGATTTATGCAGGGCGCGCGAACCTCAAGCCTCTCGTGTTTGAAGGCTTTCAGGCGGGTGGGCTACCCGGCGGACAGTTAATGACCACAACCGAAGTCGAGAATTTTCCTGGTTTCCCGCAAGGCATTACTGGACCTCAATTAATGACGCAGATGAAAGCGCAAGCCGAGCGCTGGGGTGCCGAACTGGTCATGGAAGATGTTGTATCCGTCAATTTTTCGCAGCGTCCGTTTACGATTCGATCGGAAACGCGCGAAGTTAAAGCGCATACCGTTGTGATTGCCACCGGAGCGACTGCGAAACGATTAGGGTTACCGAATGAGCATGAGTTTTGGAGCCGTGGGATTTCAGCCTGTGCGATTTGCGATGGTGCGACCCCGATTTTCCGAGGTGTGCCGCTAGTCGTGATCGGGGGTGGAGATACGGCAGCAGAAGAAGCGATTTATCTCACCAAGTATGGTGATCATGTGCATATGATCGTGCGTGGTGAAGCGATGCGCGCCTCGAAAGCGATGCAAGATCGCGTCTTGAGCAATCCTCGCATCACAGTGCATTGGAATTCAGAAACGATCGATGTTGTGGGCGATGAAAAGCACATGACCGGGGTGAGAATTCGCGATCGTAAAACCGGAGAAGAAAGCATCGTCGAAGCGAAAGGCTTGTTTTATGCGATCGGGCATACTCCGAATACTTCTCTATTCAAAGGTCAGATCGAACTCGATGAAATCGGGTACATCAAGACCAAGCATGGCAGTGTTGAAACTAGCCTTGAAGGTGTGTTTGCAGCGGGAGATGTGCAGGATCACGAATTCCGGCAGGCGATCACCGCAGCGGGAACGGGCTGTATGGCGGCAATGTTAGCGGAGCGCTGGCTGTCGGTGAATGGGTTGGTGCAAGAGTTTGCTCGGATCGAGGCGGATGTGCCGAATGAAGAGGATACGGCTCATGCTCCAAGTGAGACCGATGTGCATGAGTTTACTTTGGCAGCGACGCGGCATCGGGGCGGATTGGCGTTGCGGAAGTTGTATCACCAAAGCGATCGCGTCATTCTCGTTAAGTATGCGTCACCGAACTGCGGCCCTTGTCACACACTGAAGCCGATTTTGAGCAAGGTGGTTGATGAGTTCGATGGTCAAATCCATTTTGTCGAGATTGATGTTGAGGAAGATCCAGATATTGCAGAAGCGGCGGGTGTGATGGGAACGCCGACGGTGCATATCTTCAAGAACAAAGATAAGGTAGCGGAATTGAAAGGCGTGAAGCAGAAGAGTCAGTATCGGGAAACGATTTCGACTCATCTATAAAGAGGTTTCGCTCTGTTTACGATCGCAGCGGATGAGCAATGCTTGTCCGCTGTTTTTTTGCGCGAGTTCGACAAGTTTTCTTGCTTTGGGCGACAATTTATCGCGTTTACGGCTTGCAAAAATTGAAAGGCGCTCTCCATCCGAAGAACGCCTGCTCTGAATTAATTTCTGAAGAACTAGCTTAAGCCGACATTGCTGCGATCGTATCCTTCGACATTGGTGCTTTTGTTGTGAACCATTTGCGCGGATTCTGACGGCATTCCAATCTCGTTGGCTTGACGAGACAACATGGACTGCTCACGGTTCCGAATCATTTGACGATGACGCACCATTAATGCCCGTGCTTGATCTTGAATCGACATTACTTTTCTCCATTTCTGATTACATAATTAATATATCAGATAAATTCTGTATCGTAAACTACAAAACTCTAGCTGTGTCATAGATTCTTAACAATAGATCGCTGTCCCCGAAACGCGATAAGCTCACACGAAAGAGCGGGAGAAATGAGATGGTCGAAGGCAAGCGGATCGAGGTTGGATCGCTGAACTGGTTTTATCGCGAACTAGAACCGACGAATCAGAGCGGTCGCACTCCGGTACTTTTGCTGCACGGCTTAGTGTCTCAAGGCTACAGTTGGCGGAACGTTCTCCCCGCGCTGGCAGAACAAGGATTTAGAGCGATCGCGCCTGATTGGATCGGCTGTGGCTATTCGGATATGCCCGATCGCCGCGACTTTGCTTATACGCCCGATGCGTTTATCACCGCGCTCGAAGCCTTGATCGCTCAGTTTGGATTTGAAAAAGTCTCGATCGTCGCTCAAGGATTTCTCGGCTCGATCGGGATTCAGTACGCGCTCAGACATCCCGAACAAGTTGAACGATTGGCGATTTTTAACTGCCCGATCGCACAAACTGCAAAACTGCCTTGGAAACTCAAACAACTGGGAATTCCATTAGTCGGGGATATGATGACGCAAGATCCGCTGCTGGTCGATCGCACTTTAGAAGGCGCAGGCGGATATCGGATCGAAGATGCCGATTTAGATGTCTATCGTCGTCCGTGGCTGAAAACTTCTGATGTCGGTCGATCGCTATTGGCGATCGTTCAGAATTTGCAACTCAAAGAAGCGACAGCGGAGATTCAAGCTGGCTTAGCGACTTGGCAGAATCCTTTACTGATCGGTTGGGGAATACGTGATCCTTGGTTATCGATCGATTCAGCTCGATCGCTCAAAGCCGAACTCATAGAACTCGATGAAGTCGGACATTATCCCCAAGAAGACTGGCACGAAAAAGTGAGCGAAATTCTGATTCCATTCTTAAGACGGCAAGCCGTTTAGCCCAATCTGAAACAACCGAGTGCTAGACTCGTTCAAAAACGGCAGCACTATATCAATGAAGCTATGCAATACCGTGGATTGCTCCTTGCTGGAGTGTTGAGTTTTGGAATGATGCCGCTGGCTCAGGCGGCTGAACCGGGCTGTCCTGCTCCTGCCTTGTCTCGCTTATCGCGTCATACGGTGAAATCTGGAGAAACCTTAGAGGCGATCGCGTCTCGCTACAATCTGATTCCAGCAACCTTGATGGGATTCAATCCAAATGTGCGATCGGGTAAAGCCACAGCCGGACAAGAACTGACGATTCCGCCGTATAACGGAATTCAGGTGGAAGTACCAGCAGGACAAAGTTTGAAGGATTTAGCCGCTCGCTATCGGATACGACCAGACGTGCTGTATGAAGTCAATGGCTGTCAGCGATCGCCGAAGGTCGTGTTTGTTCCGGGGGTGAACTGGTCGCCGAATGCAGGAGAAAAGCCAACGCTGGTGGGAGTGTCTAGCGTTTTATCCGGTTCGCCTTTAACCGGATCATCTGCGATCGCGCTCGGTTTCGGCTGGTATTTGCCGAATGGAGCCACGAAACCTGTATTTCACAGCGGCATTGATATGCTGGCGACTGTGGGAACTCCGGTACAAGCGATCGGCGATGGAACCGTTGCGTTTGCGGGAACTCAAGGCGCGTATGGCAACTTAGTCGTGATTAATCATCAGCAGGGTTATCAAACGCGCTATGCTCAGTTGGCAAAAATCAATGTCAAAGTCGGACAAGCCGTGAAGCGTGGAACCACGATCGGAACTGTGGGACAAACTGGAACTCCAACGACCGCGCAGCCTCATCTGCATTTTGAAGTGCGATCGAATTCCAAATTAGGGTGGGTGGCAGAAGATCCGATCGCGTTTATTCGGAAATAAATCATGGCTGGCAAAGTTTTTCTCGTCGGCTCAGGTCCTGGCGACATCGGCAATTTAACGATGCGGGCTTATCAATTGCTGACTCAAGCCGAAGTTCTGGTTTACGATGCGCTAGTCGATTCGCAATTTCTAGAACTCGTGGCTGACACTTGCCTCAAACTCAATGTCGGCAAACGAGGCGGACAGCCGAGTATGAAGCAAGCGGACATCGATCGCTTACTCGTGGAACAATGCAAGCAAGAAAAACAAGTGGTACGACTCAAAAGCGGCGATCCGTTTATTTTCGGGCGAACCACTTCTGAAATTCAAGCCCTTAAATCCGCTGGATGCGATTACGAAGTCGTTCCGGGACTTTCTTCAGCGTTAGCGGCTCCTTTATTTGCAAATATTCCCCTGACTGATCCGGTACTCAGTCGCGGATTTACCGTCGTCACGGCTCACGAACCAGAGCGACTCGACTGGCAGGCACTCGCTCAACTCAATACCCTAGTGATTCTGATGGGAGGAAAACATTTGCCACTGATTGTCGAACAGCTACACCATCAGGGAAAATCAAAAGAGACTCCGATCGCGATCATTCGCTGGGCGGGTCATCCGGAGCAAGAAATCTGGAGCAGTACGCTTTTAGAAATTCTTCCACTGGTGAACCCTCAACGGTTGTCGCCTTGTGTCATTGTGATTGGAGAAGTTGTTAGACTGCGATCGTTCTTATGAATTTGCCTTTGTTTGGAAAAACGATTGTTGTCACTCGTGCGGCGGGTCAGTCGAGCCAGTTTTCTCACTCCCTGCAAAATTTTGGTGCAAAAGTAATCGAGATGCCGACGATCGAGATTGTCGCTCCGTCGAGTTGGGCGGAGTTGGATCGCGCGATCGCAATTCTCAATGAGTTCGATTGGCTCGTTTTGACTTCGACGAACGCGGTGGATTACTTTTTCGAGCGGCTGGGTTCTCAGCTTCAAGATGTGCGTGGACTCGCAGCGATTAAGATCGCCGTAGTCGGGGAAAAAACGGCACAGCGATTGAGACAGCGGGGATTACAGCCAGATTTTATTCCGCCTGAGTTTGTTGCCGATGCGATGGTGGTGAATTTTCCAGACTCGATCGCGGGTAAAAAGATCCTATTTCCCAGAGTCGAAACGGGTGGGCGCGATGTGTTGGTGAGAGCGTTTAGCGATCGCGGTGCAATCATCACTGAAGTTGCTGCCTATCAATCCACTTGTCCCAAAACGCCGGATGCAAAAGCGATCGCATTACTTCAAGATCGCGCAGCAAATTTAGTCACGTTTGCGAGTTCCAAAACGGTGAAGCATTTTTGTGAACTGATGGAAAGAGCGATCGGGGATCACTGGATTGAGTCTTTGGAGAAAGTGAAGTTTGCATCGATCGGACCTCAAACCTCAAAAACCTGCCGCGCGCTGCTGGGACGAGTTGAGATTGAAGCGGACGAATTTACGTTAGATGGATTAATTAAAGCGATCGTCGCTCAAGCCCACACGCTACAGTGACTTTTTCAAAACATCAGCCATTGATCACTCATCAGATGGAAATCCGATTCTCTCAACTCACAAGAGGTCGCTGCTTATCGTGCGTTGCGACCCCAAGCGTTGAGAGAGTCACTGACAGCTTTTGGATCAAGTCATGAGCAGGAAATTCGTCTTTCGTCCGACTAACTTTAAACCAGATGCTTTTGAGCTTATGGTGATAAAATGCTCGCCACTCAACAATGTTAGTAACATTTCTGTCTCCATGCCAACGAATGACGCTGATCAACAAGCCCAGGCTAGAAGTATTCTTGACGCGATCGCTTTCATCCCCTTTGAGCAATGTCAGCCCTTAAGTCGTGAGTTTGAGAGCATTCCTGCCCGTCCCGGCATCTACGCAGTCAGGCACAAAACTGATGGATTACTCTATATCGGTAAAACGAAGAGCTTACGAGGTCGTTTCAATGGTGGGCACAAAGCTTTTCTTTGGGCATGGCTTGACAAATACGACGTTGAGGACGTAGGGATTGCAGTGCAGGTCATTTCGCATTGGAGAACCCCTGAGTTACTATTGGAGCTAGAAGCCATTGTCCTCAGAGCGACTGAACCACCTTACAACGTTCAAATCCCAATGGAGATGTA
>CAXTDB010000272.1:0-7346 GCA_964242045.1 uncultured Leptolyngbya sp.
CCTTCGCTCAGGGTTCCAGGTCCTTCGAGAATGACTAAATCGCCGCCTTGACTTTGCGCTCGCTGTGTTAATAATTGCTGATAATTCTTTGTATCGGCTCCGTTGATGCGTTTTTCTACAGTGTCTGGATTGAGCGTTAGTACTGGGGCTTGGAGTCGATCGTCATTTAACCCGATCGTTTCTGCCACAAACTGAAGATCGCCGTCATTATCTGCCATTTGGGTTTGTCCCCAGCCGCCCCCTAGCGCTTTACCATAAGCTAGATCCAGCCCCCGCGCTTTCAGTTGATGGGCAATCCCCAGAATCGCTGCTGATTTGCCGCTATAAGCTTCTAGGGAACCGATTAGTAGATACTTGGCAGACTTTGGCACGCGCTCACTCCGGTTAATCGACATCATCAATAGAGTCGCTTAATTCTACCTTAATCGCGTCTGCGCTTCTTTAGGCATATTAGCGCTACACGACACTATTATAAGAAGCGCGAAATTAGGCTGCAAAAAAATAAAGGAACGATCGCAAAAAAAAAAGAAACGATCGCTGTGATCGTTCCTTTTTTTCAATCTGCGGATTTGTGTCAATCATCGATGCGAAGCAGCTTGCGGTAAAACGTTTGAGAAAAGTCAGAAAGACGACTGCGCTTAAAGTTAAGAATCACATCGATCAGAAAATCTACAAACTCAAAATTTGCCATCATCACTTCGTAGCTGAGGTCGGCATTGCCCTCGAACTGAATGCGGCAGCGGCACAGATCGGCGGGAAGCGTCGAAACATTCCAAGTCGCGATAAACGGAATGCTCGAACCGCCTTCGATCTTGCGCTCTCCTTCTAAAGCACCTTTCTGGTAGAGGCTGATCGCAAACGGCAAAAGTTGTTTTTTGTTCGCTTGCGGATAGTAGGGCGTATAAACGCCGACTTGCTGTGTCGGTGCGGGCTGAAGTTTCTCGATCGACATACTGACTTCCTGTTTCGTCAATCCAAATAGTGCGGAAAGCTTGAGTATCTTGCGGGCGAGTTTATTGTTCCCTCGGTTCAAGCTTTTCAATCACGCACTAAGTCCAGTCTTCAGGTAGATACTGAAACTATTCGATCGATGCTAAGTTCAACGCACTTTCCGTGGCAATTTACAGCAATGTTACTGTTGCTCTTTCACATCGACGAGAATACTTATGCGATCGAGAGTACTCATGTGACTGAAGTGCTGCCGCTTGTGATGCTGAAAAAAGTTCATCAACTTCCTAACCACTTTGCGGGTGTGTTTAGATATCGCAATTGTATTGTGCCTGTGATCGATTTGTGTCAACTGATTCGGGGCGAAGCTTGTCGATCGCGCTACAGTACTCGGATCATGATGATTCAGTACAAAGCCAAAAATGGCGATCAGGCTTATGTGGGTTTGTTAGCAGAACGAGTCACAGAGACGCTTAAACAATCGAATTCAACTTCGTCTACTCAAAACAATCAGACTTCTTATATGGGTGAAGTATTTATGCACGGAGAGGAGATGATTCAGCGGTTACATTGGGAATCACTGATTGCGAATGTTCAAGATGTTGCGTTGATTGCTGAGGGAACTGGTTGAGTGAATGGTGCAGACGACAATTGAAGCAATGCTAAGACAGAAGATTGGATTAGATGCAAATAGCATCGGATCAAACGCGATCGCCTATGCGATTGAGCAGCGTCGTAAGCACTGTGGTTTTCCAAGTCTGAAAGATTACTGCGATCGCTTACAGCATTCACCGGAAGAATTTAATGCACTGATTGAAACGGTTGTTGTTCCTGAAACTTGGTTTTTTCGCGATCGAGAACCCTTTATCTGTTTAAAACAGTGGATCAAAACTGATTGGAAACCGAATTCGACTTTGCGCGTTTTGTCTGCACCTTGTTCGACCGGAGAAGAACCGTATTCGATCGCGATCACACTGCTTGAATCAGGACTGAGCGCTGATCAATTTCGGATTGATGCGATCGATATTAGTCAAGTTGCATTAGAGAAAGCGAAACGAGCGATTTATTCAAAGCGATCGTTTCGCGGAAACAGTTCGATTGATCCTGCTTATTTTCAGGAAGTTGGCGATCAATATCAGGTGCGATCGCAGATTCGTAAAACCGTTCAATTTGTGCATGAAAACCTTTTAGAATCGCATCGGTTACTAGAGCATCAGTACAATGTTATTTTTTGTCGAAATTTGTTGATTTATCTCGATCAAGAAGCGCGATCGCACGTGATGAAAATGCTCGATCGAGCTTTAATTCCCGCTGGTTTATTATTCGTTGGTTCCGCAGAAACATCGCAAATTCTATTAGATCATTATCAGTCGATCGATCATTCTGCTGCGTTTGCTTATCGAAAATTAGAACCGCGTTCAAATCAACCTGCACCGCCTAAGATTCCTACCGCAAAATCCTTACCAAAACCAAAAGCGGTTCCTACCACTTTTCTTTCTAAGATTGATCAAGCGAAACAACTGTTCGATCAAGGACAGCTTACCGAAGCCGCGCAGCTTTGCGAAGCTTATTTAACACTCGATCGAACTGATGCCCATGCTTACCTATTACTCGGTAAAATCTATCAAGAACTGAAACAACTTCAACAAGCTGAACAAGCTTTTCAGAAAGCAATCTACCTTAACCCTCAGTTTTATGAAGCACTGATTGAATTGGCATTATTAAAAGAACAGCAAGGAGACATTACCACGGCAACCATTCTAAAAGCGAGAGTACAACGGCTTCTCAACTTATAAAATTAAATCTTCGCAATCTGATGATGCCCTGCTACAGACGATCGCGGCTCAAACCATTTATTCGGGTAAGCAAGTTTGCATATGTTAAATCGTTGGAATATTGGCACTAAAATTGCGGTCGGATTTGCACTCGGCTTGGCGATCTTTACGACGATCGGCATTGTTGCCTTTCGAGGAACTGAGCATCTCATTTCATCCGGTCGCGAGGAAAATCATACTTACAAGGTGATCAGTGAATTAGAAGGAATTTTATCGCTGGTGAAAGACGCTGAAACTGGACAGCGCGGCTATTTGCTCACCGGAACACCGCGCTATCTCGAACCCTACAATCAAGCGCGATCGGCAATTCAGCCCAAAATCGAGCAGCTTAGGAGTCTCGTTCAGGACAATCCCAGACAGCAAGCATACCTGCAATCGCTAGAGCCGAAGATCGCGCAAAAACTGACTGAACTCGATACTACGATTCAGCTTCGACAAACAAAGGGCATAAACGCCGCGCTCGAAGTTGTCCGAACCGATCAAGGCAAGCAGCTTATGGATCAAATTCGCGACACGGTTGCTCGGATGGAAACTGAAGAACAGGGTTTATTGAAAACGCGATCGCAAGCGGCAGAAGATTCGGGTCGTCGCACCCTGAACAGCATTATTTTTGGGATGCCTTTGGGAATTTTGCTGCTGGCGTTGATCGGCGTGGTGCTAAAGCGGCAGATTACTCGTCCGATCGATCGCATCTCAACCGTGGCTCAAAAAGTCGCAGACGGAGATTTGACGCAATCGATCGAGGTCGGGCACGATCAAACCGAGATCGGTCAACTGCTTGCGGCGTTTCAGAACATGACGAAAAACTTGAATAGTTTGATCGCTCAAGCTCAGCGATCGGGCATTCAAATTAGCACGTCAACCACACAGATTGCAGCAGCAGGAAAACAGCTTGAAGCAACGGTAAACGAGCAGTTTGCATCGATGAATGAAGTCAATGCAACCGCGCGCCAAATTGCGATGACGGCTGGAGGCTTGGTGAAATCAATGGACAGCGTGGTTCAAACTGCACAGCAAACAACTGATGCCGCATCGAATAGTCAAACAAACTTAGATAAGATTCAGTCTGCAATGCAGCGTTTAGCTTATTCAACCAATTCGATCTCGTCAAAATTGAAGGTAATGGATGAAAAAGCGAACAATATTAATACGGTTGTAACCACGATTACGAAGGTTGCAGACCAAACGAATTTGTTATCGCTGAACGCCGCGATCGAAGCTGAAAAAGCTGGAGAATACGGAGCCGGATTTGCGGTGGTGGCGCGCGAGATTCGTCGGTTAGCCGATCAATCCGCAGTGGCAACGCTCGAAATCGAACAAATGGTGAAAGAAATGCAGTCCTCGGTTTCAGGCGGTGTGATCGAGGTGGATAAGTTTCGCAGTGAAGTGAAGCAATATGTCGATGAAGTCGGCAACGTCAGCGAACAAATTGCTAGCTTTATCGCAGATGTCCAGGGACTTACGCCTAGATTTGTTACGGTGAGTCAAAGCATGGATGAGCAATATCGCGGAGCCGAGCAGATTAGTACTGCGATCGCTCAATTGCGCGATGCGTCTCAACAAACAGTGCAGTCGATTCAAGAAACAAACTCTGCGCTCACACAGCTTGATGATGCGACCCGTGGTTTACAGCGCGAAATCTCACAGTTCAAGGTTTAAGCCATGATGACGATCGACGAAATCAATGATTGCTGGAATCAGATCGGAGTCGAGGGCGATCGAACTTGTGACCGTCTTGCACAGGTGAATCACTGTCGCAACTGTCCGGTTTACTCTGAGTCTGGACGGCTTTTACTTGAACGTGAAGTTCCGATCGACTACACCCAAGACTGGACAACGACGATCGCCGAACGCGGATTCGCGCTGAGTGTGCGATCGACCGAAGAAATGCTGTCGTTGATTGTGTTTCGATTAGGAAACGAGCAGTTCGCGATTTCAATCCGATCGCTTCAAGAAGTGATTCGTCCGACTCAGATTCATACTGTACCGCGTCGTAGCGATCGCTTATTTCTCGGTCTGACCAGCATTCGAGGTGAGATTTTGCTGTGTGCGTCACTGCGGGAGTTCCTGAATCTAGAGCCTGCTGCATCGTCGAACAGTGAACAAATGCTAATTGTTGGCTCGACTCAGCGCAAATGGGTGTTTCCCGTCGATCAAGTGCAGGGAATTCAGCGGTGTCCACTGCGCGACATTCAACTTCCACCTGTGGTGGTGAGTAAAACGAATGCCGCTTACACTCAGGGCATTCTCACCTGGAACGATCAGCAAGTAAACTATCTGAATGCGGAATTGCTGATTGATACCCTCGATCGGAGAGTGCTATGAGCTATTCGATGCACGATCTGTTTCAGCAAGAAATTAGCACTCAAGTCGATCGCTTAAAACAAAGTTTTACTGCTCTAAAACAACAGCCAACTCTAAACAGTGAGATTGATGCTGCTTCGCATTCGATTCGCGCGATCGTCGGTGTCGCTCATTTAGTTGAATTTGATGCCGCGATTCATTTATCAGAAGCAATGCAAGCTTGTTTAAATGCGGTTCACGCTCAACACCTATCTTTGACCCCTGACAAAATTGATTCACTGCTTCATAGCTGCACTTTACTATCACAAATGAGTCAGCTTAAAGATGGCGACTCAAAACAATGGTTGTTCGATCATGCTGAAGATCTAGCAAAAACGCAAAGCTTGATCGATGAACCCCATCTCGATCGACCTGATGTACTGCCTCAATCCGAAGATATTCCGTCCGGAGCCCAAGAATCTGAACCGATTGCTTACTCGGTCGAAGAGGAACCGAGCGAAATCATCCGCAGCGAAGATCCACCTAAACCTTCTGTTCAGAACATTGCCCAAAGCGATCCAGAACTTATGGGACTGTTTCGGCAAGAAGTCGAAGCTCAAACGATCGCGCTGAACCGAGGATTAGTCGCGATCGAAGCTAAGCCGAATTCGGCTCAAGAACTAGAATCTTTGATGAGAGCCGCACACTCGATTAAAGGAGCGGCGCGTATTGTTGGGCTAGATGCTGCGGTTGAGTTAGCGCACCAAATGGAAGATCGCTTCGTTGAGGCTCAAAAACAAACTCTTACGTTGAATGCGGCTCAGATTGATGCTTTGTTTCGCGGTGTGGACTTGATTCAATCGATCAGCCAAACGCAGAATGTTCAGCAATGGCTGTCTCAGCATCAGTCTGATTTGGAATCAGTTCACCTGGCACTCTCCTCAGACTCAAAACAACCGCCGCCCGCTGCTCCACCGCCCGAACCTGAACCTGTTCGCGAACCGGAAAACCGTGAAGCTGACAGTAATGCTCAACGCGATCGCGTGGTTCGCATTAGCGCAGATAATCTCAATCGCATTGTTGGACTGGCTGGAGAATCGATGGTCGAGGCTTACTGGTTGAAGCCTTTTTCAGAAGCGCTGATGCAGATCCGATCGCGACAGTTGGCAGTTGCTAAAATGATCGAAGAACTTCAACACTCGCAGCAGATCGAACGATTAGACTCATTGCGCCAACAAGAGCGAGACTGTCGGGACTTATTAAACGATCGCATTGCTGAACTCGGTGAATATATTCGCCGCACTGATAATCTCTCAGATCGACTGTATCGCGCTGTGATTCAGTCTCAAATGCGTCCGTTTGCTGATGGCGTGCAGGGCTTTCCGCGCATGGTACGAGATTTGGCGCGTCAGCTTGGCAAACAGGTCAACTTTTTGATCGTGGGTGAAACAACAGCGGTCGATCGAGATATTCTCACCAAGCTCGAAGCGCCGATTACGCACATTTTGCGAAATGCGATCGATCATGGATTAGAGTCGCCGCAAGCACGAATAGAAGCCGGAAAACCTGCGGAAGGAACAATTCAGCTTGAGGCAGCCCATCGCGGCGGCATGTTGATGATTACCGTGTCAGATGATGGTAGAGGCATTGACCCCGATCAAGTCAGAAAACAAGTAATTCGGCGGCGACTTGCACCCCCGGAAGTTGCTCGACAGATGAGTCACGCTGAACTAATGGAATTTCTTTTTCTGCCTGGATTTTCATTGTCGAAGCAGGTGACGGAACTTTCGGGGCGAGGAGTCGGATTGGATATTGCAAAAGCGATGGCGCAAGAAGTGGGCGGTACAGTTCGGGCGATGTCTTCACAAGGCGCAGGAACTACGTTTCATTTTCAGTTGCCGCTAACGCTTTCTGTTGTGCGGACTTTGCTTGTGGAAATCTCTGGCGAACAATATGCGTTTCCGCTCTCGCGCATCGATCGCATTCTTCGACTCGATCGCGCTTCGATTTCTGTAGTGGAAAATCAGCCGTATTTCACGTTCAATGATCAGCACGTCGGCTTGATTTCGCTCGCTCAAGTGTTCGATTTACCTCAACCCTCTTCTCCGGTTGACTCGCTCTGTGTGATTTTGCTGAGTTATCAATCAGCTCAGTATGGATTAATTGTCGATCGAACTTTGGGAGAACGCGAATTAGTCGTGCGTCCACTTGATCCGCGCTTAGGGAAAGTTCAAGATATCAGCGCTGCCGCTTTGATGAGTGATGGTTCGTTGGTCTTGA
>CAXTDB010000273.1:0-7322 GCA_964242045.1 uncultured Leptolyngbya sp.
CTGCGCCCAATAACTTTAATAACCCGATCGTCCCCATAAATGCACCAAGCGACCCTAAAACGATGCCTTGATCTTGCTCGGTGAGAATTTCGATTAAAACGGGCTTTATCGTTGGATAAAGAATCTGCGCGGATAGCAACAGCGTCACGATCGAACCTGCCAAAATGATCCAAAACTGATTGAGAAATAGCCCGACCGAAACGATTAGCAACGCCACGATTAAAATGATCGATCGATTCGGATTCGGTGGGGGTGAACCGAATTTTGCAGCCGATTGATGCGAAGCTGTGCGCTCTCTCGAAACTTCTGCACGAGTTGGAACCGTTGAAATATCAGAGGTCGCGCCGTTATTCGTACCGTTGGTCGTATGAGATGAAGCCAGATTTGGATCAACAGACATGGGATTTGTGAATTCAGTCGGTATGCTTATCGTACTCGGTTGATCGAATGCCGAACTGTGTCTTCGCAACGATGCAAATCATCGATTCAGTCAATATCGATCAAAATAAGGCTCGATCGTGGAAAAAATATTTCTGTAATGTGACAAAAATCGGCTTTTATGCCATAAAATTCGTTCAACTTCTCAGAATTGCAGTATTACTAATTTGTGACATTGTGCGTGTGGAGTCTAAACAGTATGGGTTACGCAACAGAATTAAGTCAGCCATCGGTGGAGGAGTTAGCGCGATCGGGAGATCTCAAAGCGATCGCGTATTGGCTGAATGTGTTTTTGCTTCCTCATAATCTGTTTGCTCAAGCCGAAGATGTCCCACAACCTGGTTGTATCAGGCTTTTCGTTGAGTTTCACCCATCACCCGAAATCGATGCCAAATCACCAGAATTTCAGCAAAGCCTGGTTCGATTTGTTTGTCATCACATTTGGAAATTGAATTCAGACGCGATCGACGGTGTTCAAGTAGTTGCTCGTTTTATCGGTAAGCCTCAAATCCTCTGGCGCAAAACAGTTAAAGTCGTTTCTCCCGCCCGTCGAGCTAAACTCACAGAACCCTCTGAAGATTCAGCCGCAGAAGTCACTCAAATTAAGACGCGAATTCGGCAAGTCACCCGGCAAAAGGTTCAGTTTCGCGCATTGCGATCGCTGCTGCTCACCGGAACAACTGCCGCTGCTTTCATTTTTGGATGCTGGCTCGGTTATGCAGATTCACCCACCGAGCAAAAAACGGCAACGGCAGCAAATTCGGCAGTCACGACGCGATCGAACACTGTGACCACTGCTCTCGAACCCGTTCAGGTCGACACCGCAGGAACTTCAACCGATGGCACAGCCACTCTGCTATTTGGTGGGGATGTATCGCTGACCCATTCTTATGCCGACCTGGTGAAAGATGACAAAAAATGGGCGTTTGCTGCACTGCAAGAAACCAAGCAGGCAGATGTGTCGATCGTCAATCTCGAAGCCCCGTTTACCACCGCTTCTGACTCGACCAAGAGCGATCCGTTCAAAGTTGATCCCTCTCAAGTTGAAGTGCTGAAAAATGGCGGCATTAGTTTAGTAAATTTGGCAAACAATCGCATCATGGATTACCAGGGTGCAGGGCTAGAAGAAACGATGAAGACGCTTGATCAAGCCGGGATTCGTCATTTTGGTGCAGGACGAGATGCCAAAGAAGCGCGTCGCCCGGAAATTCTCGATGTCGATGGGCAACGAGTCGCTTATCTCGGTTACTTTGGAGCCGAAGACCAAGCCGCTGGAGATTCCAAGCCCGGAACGAATTTGAAACAAAACGATCGCATCGCAGCCGATATTAAAGCGATTCGGGATCAAGTCGATTGGGTGATCGTCAACTTTCACTGGGGCGATGATATTGCCAAATATCCAAGCGATGCCCAAATCGAACTCGCGCATTTCTCGATCGACCAAGGTGCAGATTTAGTCGTTGGACATCATTCCAGCATTTTGCAAGGGGCAGAAGTTTACAAAGGTCGCCCGATCGTGTATTCGCTGGGAAATTTCATCTTTGGTGGTAAAGCAGAAAGCGATTACACCAGTGCCATGCTGCGAGTTGCGCTCAAAGCTCGGCAAATGAAAGTCGAACTGTTACCCGTTGAAGTAAAAGGATTTCAGCCGCAGGTGGCGGTTGGCGATCGCGGAACAGAGATTTTGCACCAAATCGAATCGGTTTCAGATGTGTTTCATCAGCCGTTGAAGTCACCCACGGTGATTGATGCTCGATCGAATACAGTAACTCAGCCCGATTCTTCTCATTCCCCGCTTGTTAAACCCGATTCCACTCCTGATCAGAGCGCTCCCGATCAATCTAGTCCAACGCCCGATCAGCCTGCAACTCCAGAACCCTCCTCGACTACGCAACCTGTGACACCAGAAGCCTCACCGAGTCCCGATTCTTCTAGCCCAACGCCATCAAGCGAGCCGCAATCGAGTCCCGCTGCTCCCGCAGCCCCGACTCCTTCCCCAGAAACGCCTTCGGATCAGCCTTGGAATAATAATTCATTTATCAATAAAAACAATGGATCTCCGGCTCCAATGGTTCCGCAATCTGTTCCCGCTAGCCCGCAGGCAACGGACAACCCCAACGATCGACAAACTGATTCAGGCGATCTAAACCGTCCAGTGCCAACCCACAGTCTCGAACCCGTTCATCGTCGATACGCGGCGCTCCCGCTTGATGCTGATTTCTATCCTTAACATTATTCATTCACCTGCCTGTGTTTTCCATTGAACGTCGTCGTCAACAATTCGATACTTACGTTTTGTTCGATCGAGCTTCTAACTCCAAGCTCGAAATCGTTCCCGATCGCGGGGGCATCATCACCAGTTGGCAAGTTCAAGGACGCGAACTCCTGTATATGGATACCGCTCGATTTGCTGATCCAACGCTTTCGGTCAGAGGCGGAATTCCGATTCTGTTTCCGATTTGCGGAAATTTGCCGAACAATCTCTATACACATAAAGGACAGTCCTACACTCTGAAGCAGCACGGCTTTGCGCGCGATTTGCCTTGGGAAGTGGTTGATCAAAAAACCGATGGAGAACTCAGTTTTACGATCGGGCTTTCTAGCAATGCTCAGACGCGCGAAAATTATCCGTTCGAGTTCCGATTAGAGTTTACGTATGCGCTAAAAGGTCAAACGTTATCAATCGATCAGCGCATTACTAATCTTTCCGATGAAGCGATGCCATTCTCGATCGGGTTTCATCCCTACTTTTTGGCGTTAGAAAAGCATCAACTTCGATTCGAGATTCCTGCTAACGAAGCGCTCGACCAAAGAACGCAAGACCGTTACCCGTTTTTTAATACGTTCGATTTTGCTCAAGATGAGATCGATTGGGCGTTTCTTGATGTTCATCGCCAAGTTTCAAATGTAATGGATCTCAGCCGTCATACGCGAATTACGCTCACTGCTGCCGATGAATTCCCGCTATTGGTGTTTTGGACAGTGAAAGGAAAAGATTTCTACTGCTTGGAGCCTTGGAGCGCACCGCGTAATGCTTTAAACACGGGCGATCGATTACTCTCGATCGAACCCGATGCAACGCTGAATACATGCGTGAGTTTCGCGATCGAGTTCTCGTGAAGAAAGCGATCACTCGAAAGAGCGATCGCACACATAAAGTTAGCTGCACAATCAGAAATCTAGTCTGCTTTCACCGCGCTGCGACGACGAGCAAACGCAACGAGACCGACAACGCCTAAACCGAGTACAGTCGTCGGCTCAGGAACTTTTGTCACTTCAACTCTTGACAGCGTGAAGTCAGAATTTTTGGCTCCAACGGGTGTATAAGTCTTGCCTTTTTTGTCTTTCAGTAGCACTCCGTTTGCATCTTTCGCGAGTGCGGGTACTGCGGTCAAGCTGAATCCTGTGATTTTGACATTTCCAAACGGATTCAAGATGCTGTAAGAGCCACCGTTATCTTTTTTCGAGAGTGAGAGATTGGTTACAGTGCCGCCTAAGCTCCAAATCGCGGAAGATTCTCCCGTCACCGTCAGCGTTCCTGATCCAAGTTTGCCATCTGCGGTTGCTAGCGCAACTTCAAAGACATCATCTCCATACTGCCGCGAACCCGGCTTGTAGAGGAAACTGAGATCCAGCGCGTGTAGGACTCCGGCACGTTTGAACTTGACACCCAGGAGTTCATCGACATCGATCTCGCCGAACGACTCGGTATTCCCTGTTTCGCCCGTGTGCTTGCCGTTTTTGTCCTTGCTGCTGTCGATTCCCAAACCTTTGACCCCACCGACAGTTTTTTCTGTGAGTACCGGAGCGAGGCTATTTCGGGTTGTGCTGGCGTTGAGCGAAAAGAACCCATTCACAGTACAAGTTGTTTGCCCGACGCAACCTGCGTTAACGGCATCTTGAGCGGTGAAAGAAGCAGCATGAGCGGCAGGTTGAAACGCTGCGATCGCGCTACTTGCAATCAGACCTGTGAGAGAGAGAGAATGCTTGTTCATGAGAATTTAATTTCCAATCTGAGAGGAAGTTCTACGGGTAAGAATGCACTGTGGGCAATGCTTAAAATTTAGGATTTAGAACGAAGGAACTCGGTATTTCTGAGGGCGGGGTCGGTTCCTGTCTTCGATATATACAGGTTATTACGGATACTGCGTGATCGCCCTATCCGTACCCACTTATTTACCTCAGCTTCAATCATCGCACTGAGATCGCAAGTTCTTGATGAGGATCTTGTCAGTCTAGAGAATTGCGTGTTATTGGCAATCTCATGCTTTATTTGATACTGACACTGCAAAGATGCCCGCATCTCACGCAAAGAGATACGGGCATCACTGGGGGAATTTAACTAATTTTTCACACTTGTCGATCGCGAATCCGGAGAATCACGCAGCGAGAATTTGACGGGCTTGTTCTGCGACTTGTTCGGCTTCGTCGTGCGTCAGTGTTTCGATCGTTGATCGCGCTTCGGGTGTATTTAACTGCGCGAGTGCCTGTACGACTCGATATCGAATCTGCCAATCAGGATTTGTGGCGCAAGGTTGCAGTAATTCCACGGCGCGCACATCGCCTAATTCTCCGAGTGATCCGATCGCTGCGGTTTTCACTAATTCACTTTCAGAATTTAAAGCTTCACTCAGCAAATCGAACGATCGCGGATCGCCGAGTTCACCCAATGCCGCAATTACACTGAAACTCACAAGCCACTCCGGGGTTGTCCGGTAAAGGGCTTCGAGTTGTTCGTAAGCTTCGGTGAGTTTGAGCGCGCCGATCGAGTCTGCGGCTGCGGCTTGAACATCTGGTTCAACATCCGCAAGCGCGCCTTTCAGCATTGTCAGAGCGGCTTCACGATTTTGCTTGCCGAGCGATGCAAGCTGGCTCACAGCGGCGTAGCGTACCCGCACGTTCGCATCCGTCACTGGAGGTTGAATCAGTTCAAACGCGATCGCCGGATCAATCTCTCTCAATTGATTAATCCCGCGTAAGCGATCGCCAAAGTCTTCAGATTGTAATAAGGCTCGAATCGAATCCGGTGTGTTCATTGCAAATCTCTTCTATTAAATCAAGCTTGTTCTGCTGCCATTGTGCGAATAATATCGCCACGAGTAAGAATCCCGACCACTTGATTCGATGAATCAAGCACAGGCAACCGATGAACTTTGCGATCGTGCATCACTTTGGCAGCTTTTGAAAGCGGCGTGTCCGGGGTCGTCGTGATCGGAGCCGAACTCATTACTTCACCCACGGTTTGCCCCAGTGCTTTGTGCAGTTCTTTCTCGTACCGCCCTGGATTTTCCAGATATATCACGCTATCGAGCAGCATGATATAAGCGGGCGGAGTCACGTCAGTTTCGCGCCACATCAAATCGGTTTCAGAAATAATGCCAACAAGACGACGATCGGCATCGAGAACAGGCAAGCCGCTAATATGACGCTCGGCTAGAATTTTGATCACGTCATTAATCGGGGTTTCGGGATGAACCGTGATCGGATCGTGGCTCATCGCCTCCGCAACAGTTTTCGGCATGGATTTACGATCGCTCTTTTCAAAGGTCTAAGATCAATTATTCAGGAATTCATCACCGAGACTCAGCTAGATTCACTGGATTTAACAATCGTCAAAATCTGAGGTCGCATCGCGAACAAGCCGAATCTGGGTAAATCTGCGATGATAAAGGCACTTCGTCACCGAGAGCTACGATCGCACTATGCAAGGTTCATTTCGACGAATTCTGATCGGAGTCGCCTTTTTCATTATTACGGTTCTGCTTGCCACCGCAGGCTACATAATTGCGGGCTGGTCGCCGCTCGATGCCTTTTACATGGTCGTGATCACCGTGTTTGGAGTTGGCTTTGGGGAAGTTCGGCCGCTTAATACTCCTGAACTGAAAATCTTTACCATGCTGGTCATTATTAGCGGCACGTCTTCTACGGTTTATGCAGTCGGCGGTTTTGTACAAATGGTGACAGAAGGCGAAATCAAGCAAGTTCTACAAAGAAAACGCATGTCTCAAACGATCAAAGCACTAAAAGATCACGTGATTATTTGCGGCTTCGGGCGCATGGGACAAATTTTGTCGAGAAGACTGGCAGAAACGCAAGTGCCGTTTGTGGTAATTGACAACAACATCGATCGCATCGACCAAGCTGAATCACAAGGCTATCTGGTCTACACAGGCAACGCCACCGATGATGTCGTTCTGCACAAAGCAGGCATTGATACAGCAAGAGCATTAGCAACGGTGCTTCCCGATGATGCCGCAAATGTATTTATCACCCTGACTGCTCGCGAACTCAATCCGAAGCTGCTGATTCTATCGCGCGGTGAACTGCCAACAACTGAAAAGAAACTTCGGCTTGCTGGAGCCGATCAAGTGGTTTTACCTGCCTCGATTAGTGCATTGAGAATGGCACACATGATTACCCATCCAGCCACGATCGATTTCTTTAGCCGAGGCGACGATCGCAATACGCTGAATGAACTGTTAGGTCAGATGGACATTCAGATGGATGAGCTTGCGATTACGCCAAAGTCGGGTTTGATCGGAGCGACGATCGGCGATATCGAAGTACGCGGAAAAGGCACGATGATTATTGTGGCACTGCGGCGCGCGGATGGTTCTGCGATCACTCATCCGGGACAGTTAACGGTGCTGAACGAAGGCGATGCGGTGATCGTAATGGGGCATCGCGGTGATATTCCGCAAGTGATAAGAAGTTTGGTCGTTCGCCGTAAGATGCGGTATCGCGGTTCGCCGCAGATTTGGAAATAGATCGAATGGTGTTGATCGTTTTCGCGATCGTTCGATCAGGGTTTTCGCGGCGCTGAATTCACGTCGTTTTACCGGGGAATTTCTCGTACGGCAGCTTGAGCATCTCGCCGCAGTCCT
>CAXTDB010000274.1:0-7320 GCA_964242045.1 uncultured Leptolyngbya sp.
CGGGGCTTCTTCTTTTTCCACGATGTTTTAGAAAACGGAGGGAACTCTCCCTGGCTCGATTGGTTCAGGATTCACGATTTTCCGCTGCATCCCTACACCGGAGAATTTCCCGCAGGGTACGAAGGATGGGACAACAATCGCGCTCTGCCTGTGTTCAATCACGATAATCCCGAAGTGCGAGAGTACATTATGGAAATTGCAGAGTACTGGATCAAGTTTGGCGTAGACGGTTGGCGGTTGGATGTGCCGTTTGAGATTAAAACACCTGGATTTTGGCAGGAATTTCGCGATCGCGTCAAAGCCGCAAATTCTGAAGCCTACATCGTTGGGGAAGTTTGGGGCGATTCGCGTCAGTGGCTCGATGGCACTCAGTTCGATGGCGTAATGAACTATCTGTTTGCGGGACCTACGATCGCATTTGCCGCAGGTGATCGAGTCGTATTAGACCAAGTTCAAAGCCGCGATTATCAACCGTATCCGCCGATGTTTGCGGGCGAGTATGCTCAGGAAATGCAGGATCTATTGGAACTCTATCCTTGGGAAATTCAGCTAACGCAACTCAATCTATTAGCGAGTCATGATACGGCGCGATTGATGACGATTGCAGGCGGCGATCGTGCCAGCATTGAGCTATCTACGCTGTTGCTCATGACCTTTCCCGGTGCGCCCAGTATTTACTATGGCGATGAAGTCGGACTACCAGGCGCGATCGATCCAGATTCCCGTCGAGGCTTTCCTCTAGAGGCGAATTGGGACTACAAAATCTACGAATGTCATCGTCAACTCGTGAAAATTCGTCATGCCTATCCTGCGTTGAGAACTGGGGATTATAAGGTTCTATATGCTGAAGGAACTACTTATGTGTTTGCGCGATCGCTAGAAGATCAAGAATTGATTGTTGCTGTGAATGTGGGAACGGTTCCGATGAAAATCTCGATCGATTCGACAAAAACCGGACTCAAAACCAAGCCAAATCGGTTGATTTATGGCAATGCAGAACTGAACTGGAGTGGAAATGATTTAGAAATAGAATTACTTGAGCGATCGGGCTGTATTGCTGTTTAAGCGGAGGTTGGTATATTGAAATTCTGTCTTTAATCTCGCTCTATGTTTCCGGTGATCTACTCCGATGAGTTTCTGCTGCATGACACAGGACATTTTCACCCCGAAAACCCTGGACGGCTGACCGCGATTCAAACCGCACTCCGATCTGCACCTTGGGCGAATCAACTTGAATGGCGATCGCCCACGTCAGTCGAAACGCGATCGCCCTTACCGCTGATCGAGACGATTCACGATCGCCGCTACCTTGAACAAGTCCGGCAATTAGCAAATCGCGGTGGTGGGTATGTCGATGGCGATACGCCCGTTTCTCCTCGGAGTTTTGAAGTCGCGCTCTTAGCCGTGAATGCTTGGATCGACGGAGTAGATTTAGCGATCGCATCCGGTGAACCTTGCTTCGTTTTAGCGCGTCCACCCGGACATCATGCCGTTGCGGACGAGGGGATGGGGTTCTGCTTGTTTAGCAATGCTGCGATCGCGGCTTATTCTGCCTTAGCGCAGGGACTCGATCGCGTCTGTATTCTCGATTGGGATGTGCATCACGGCAATGGAACTCAAGCGATCGTCGAAACGAATCCAAAAATCCGATTCTGTTCGCTACACGAGTCGCCGCAATACCCAGGAACAGGACATCCGGCGGAAACGGGACTCTATCAAAACGTACTGAATCTGCCAATGGCTCCGGGAAGTACGATCGAAGACTATCAACCGCTGTTTGAGAAAAAAGTCATTCCGTTCTTGAGTGAATTTCAGCCAGATTTGCTGATTGTCAGTGCCGGATATGATGCCAATCATGCTGATCCGCTGGCAGGAATTTCGCTCAAGCCAGAAGATTACCGAGTATTTACAGAATATTGTTTGAGTGTGACTCGGCGGATTGTGTTTGGGTTAGAAGGCGGGTATGACTTTGACACATTAGGGCGATCGGTAATTGCCACGATCGGGGCTTGTTTACGATCGTAAGATCCCTCACGAATCGCTATACTAAAAATCTGCGACAGTCTGTACTATCACGGTGGCTTATGTCCTTCTCAAAGTCAACGCTTATCGGGCTAAAAGCCGACCAGTTCCGCCATCCGCTCGATCTCGAAGCAACAAACGCCTTAAAACAGTTGCCCGGATTGGATCTCGCGATTCGCAATCTATTAGGTCCGATCGCAGAACAATTTTTCTACTTAGAAAACATCGCATCTAGCATTCTCGTCAGCGAACAACAGCTTCCTGATCTACATAAACTTCTAATCGAAGCCAGTCGAATTCTCGATCTCGAAGCACCTCAGCTTTATGTGCGTCAGCACCCTGTTCCCAACGCCTACACCTTTGCGATGCGGGGCAGACAGCCGTTTATCGTGATGCACACTTCGCTGATCGAATTGCTCACCCCGGAAGAAATTCAAGCGGTGATTGCTCACGAGTTAGGGCATCTCAAATGTGACCACAGCGTTTATCTCACCTTGGCAAACGTGCTGGTCTTAGCAGCAGGACAACTTCCCTTTCCGATCGGCGGTGTGATCACCCAAGGCTTGCAGGCGCAGATCATGAACTGGGTGCGCTGTGCCGAGTTCACCTGCGATCGTGCTGCACTCTTGGCAACGCAAGATCCAAAAATCACCATGTCGGTGATGATGAAACTCACAGGCGGATCACCCACCTTAGCGAAGCAGTTAAACCTGGATGCGTTCATCGCCCAAGCGCGCGCCTACGATGACATTAGCAAGACCGAAATCGGAGAAATGCTCAAGCAACTCCAAACGGCACAGCTTTCGCACCCGGTTCCCGTTTTAAGAGCGCGCGAAATCGATCGCTGGGCAAGCTCTCAAGAGTATCAATCTTTGATTGCGGCTCGCTCGAAATCGACGAAAGGCGGATGGCGAAACTGGTAACGGACTCAAACAGTAAGCAAGTGGATCGGGCATCTTATCTGATCCACAATATTCATTTTTTCATCAGATAACCCCCAAATCGTTGCTTCACTTGAGACTATGGGCAGTCTAAGCCTATTGGACCTCAAGTAAATGCGCGAAATGTTACCTGTACTTCCTGGATATCAATTCACGGAGAAAATCTACGAAAGTACAAAGACCTCAGTGTATCGGGGAGTACGATCGCAAGATCAACTTCCTGTGGTGATCAAGCTGCTCAAAGGACAGTATCCGACACCGAGAGAACTAGCAACATTTCGGAGACAGTTCACCCTATCAGAACACCTCAATCTACCCGGAGTTGTTCGCTCCTACAGTATCGAGAGCTATGGAGCAGCCTTAGCGCTGGTGCTAGAGGATTTTGGCGCGGTTTCGCTCAAGCAATCCTACGAAAACCATGCACCGATACTGAGTGAGTTTTTCGCGATCGCTACGCAAGTCGCACACACGCTGTCTCAGCTGCATCAACGGGGCATTACTCACAAAGATATTAAGCCTGCAAATCTATTAATCAATCCTGAATCAAAGCAAGTCAAAATCACAGATTTCAGCCTTGCAACGGTTCTTCAGAAAGAAACACAGTCTTTGATCAATCCGATCGGGCTAGAAGGAACGCTTTCTTATCTATCGCCAGAGCAAACCGGGCGAATGAATCGAGAAATCGACTACCGCACTGATTTCTATTCACTCGGAGTAACGTTCTATCAACTCTTAACGCACCGCCTGCCGTTTGAATCGCATGATCCGCTGGAATTGGTTTACTGTCACCTAGCAAGACAACCGATTTCGCCAACCGAGCTAAACCCAGACATTCCTGAAATGCTGTCTGCGATCGTACTCAAACTCATGGCAAAAACAGCGGAAGAGCGCTATCAAAGTGCAGCAGGATTGCAGCATGATCTAGAACGCTGCCAACAACAGTATCAACAATTCGGGAAAATTGAAGCCTTTCCACTCGCACAGCAAGATTTCTGCGATCGCTTTCAAATTCCCGCAAAGCTCTACGGGCGAACTCACGAAGTTGAAACACTGCTCGATACCTTCGATCGCGTCGCTGAACTTGGATCGAGTGAATTCCTGTTAGTCACGGGATACTCCGGCATTGGAAAATCTTCGCTAGTGCAGGAAGTTTACAAACCGATCGTTCAACGGCGCGGGTACTTTATCTCTGGTAAGTTCGATCAGTTGCAGCGAAACATTCCGTATTCAGCGATCGTGGTTGCCTTTCAGTCTTTGATGCGGCAATTGTTGAGTGAACCCGAAGAACAATTACAGCACTGGCGCGAACAGCTCCTTCATGCCTTGGGTACTCAGGCGCAAGTAATAATCGAAGTGATCCCCGAACTGGAATGGATCATTGGCGCTCAGCCTGCGATCGCGGTTCTATCGCCAGCAGAAGCACAAAACCGCTTCGATCGCTTATTTCAAACCTTTATTCATGTATTTTGCCAGCCTGAACATCCATTTGTTATTTTTCTCGATGACCTACAGTGGGCGGACTCTGCAACGCTGCGATTGATCAAACTCATGCTCACAAACGAGCAAACCCAGCATTTATTCTTAATTGGAGCTTATCGCGATAACGAAGTGAGTGCAGCACATCCTTTGATGATGCTGTTTGAGGAACTACAATCATCAAAGGTTAAATTGAGTTCGATCGTGCTAACTCCGCTTGTAGCCGATCAAGTCTCGAACATAATTGCTGATACGTTGCAGTGTTCGATCGACAACGTGCAATCGCTCACAGAATTAGTGATGCAGAAAACCGAAGGCAATCCATTTTTTGTTAATGAATTGCTAAAAATGCTGCATCAAGAGAACCTACTGTGGTTTGATGTCGATCAGAGAGGTTGGCGATGGGAGATTGATCAAATTTGCGCGATCGACATTACTGATAATGTAGTTGAACTGATGATTCGTAAGCTGAGAAAGCTTTCTGATGCCACTCAGCAGATTCTCCAGTTTGCCGCTTGTGTTGGCAGTCGGTTTGATCTCAAAACGCTCGCTTTGATTCAGACAGCACCAGAAATGGAGCTTGCCCAACTGTTGAGTAGCGCGATCGATCTCGGTGTGATTATCCCGATATCTGCCCCCGAAATTGATCCAACCACAACAACTCTAATTTGCTTGAACTATCGATTTTTGCACGATCGCATTCAGCAAGCAGCTTATGCACTGATGAGCGATCGACAAAAGCAATCAGTTCACTTACAGATTGGGCGATTATTGCTTGAGAAAATAACTGCTGAACAGTGCAATGAGCGAATTTTTGAACTTGCTGAACACTTCAATATCGGACAAGCTTTAATCACTGATGTACAAGAACGGTTTGAACTTGCACAGTTAAACACACAAGCAGGATGCAAAGCAAAGCAGGCAACCGCCTACAGTGCAGCACAAAAGTATTTCACAAACGCCAGGGAGATTTTGACCGAAACTGCTTGGTCTGAGCATTACGATTTAATGTTTAGTTTGCATAAAGAGCAAGCTGAAGTAGAGTACTTAGTTGCAAATTTTGATACAGCACAACACCTGATCGATCTCAGTCTTTTTCATGCAAGAACAACCTTAGAGAAAGCAGAGATTTACAAGCTCCTGATTGTCCTTTACACACTGAAAACACAGTATCGAGAGGCAATCGAAGCGGGTCGAGACGCGCTCAATTTGTTAGGTATCTCATTTCCAACGTCTGATTTAGAAGCTGTTTTAGAAATCGAGCTAGCTCAAGCCAAAGAACAGTTGAGCGGTAGAAAGATTTCTGAAATTCTCAATGATCCCATGATGAGCATGCCAGAGCAAAAATCTGCTGCAAAGCTGCTCGTCGCCCTCGGTTCACCCACTTATTTTTCTAATCATACGCTCTGGATGATTGTGGTAATGAAGCTAGTGAACCTTTCTCTAAAATACGGACAGCTTCCAGAGTCGATTTATGGTTATTCAGAATATGGATTGCTGCTCGGTTCGATGCTGGGAGAATACCAAGCAGGTTATGAGTTTGGTCAACTCAGCCTAAGAATTGCCGATCGCTTCAATGATCAAGCTGAAAAATGTAAACTTTGCTTGGTAATCGGTGGAGCTGTCAATCATTGGGTGCGTCCGCTAAGAGAACATACAGTAACTTTTACAGAAGGTTATCAAGCAGGACTAGAAGCAGGAGAACTTCAGTTTGCTGGCTATAACATTGCTCATCAAACGATTTACTCTTTCTATCAAGGAATCAACTTAGATAGCTTGAATCTGAAAATTCCTGATTATCTGAAGTTTGCCGAGCAGACGCAAAATCAGCCAGTTAAAGATATGCTGTCTGCTTGTCAATTCATCATCCAAGAGCTTCAAGGAACTTCCAAAGTTTCCAAGGAAGCCGAGTTCTTAGAGGATTGTCGATCGCGCTCCAGTTTTGCCGCGATCTGCTTTTATCAAATTCTCAAAGCCCAGATTCTTTATATCTTCGATCGTACCGCTGAAGCTTTAGAGCGCATCCAAATCGCAAAGTCCTTACAGCAATACATTCCAGGCTGTTTCTCAATTGCCGAACTTAACTTCTATCATTCTTTGATTTTAGCCGCAGGTTATACCAAAGCTGATCCCAACGAGCAGAAACAATGCTGGCAGCAGCTATCGCACAATCAGCAGCAGATGAAAATTTGGGCAGAACACTGTCCAGAAAACTTTCTGCATTTGTACTATTTAATTGAAGCAGAAATGGCGCGCTTATCAGGCGATCGCTTACGTGCGATTGATTGCTACGATCAAGCCCTCACTCAAGCAACAATTAATGAATTCACACCGAACATTGCTTTAGTCAATGAGCAAACTGCTAAGTTCTGGATTGCGGATGGTAGGGAGACTGTAGCTCAAGCTTTCTTGCTTGAAGCTTACTATCTCTACCGCGTTTGGGGAGCGAAGGCAAAGCTTGCACAACTTCAACTCACCTATCCTCAACTTTCAAACCTCATCCACACCGCTGAATCTTCAACCGATCAAATATTTTCGATTTCTCATCTGCCTTCGAGCAGTAGCGACACGACTCAACTGCTCGACCTTACAACGATTCTAAAAGCATCTCAAATTATTTCACAGAAAATAAAGCTCAGTAACCTTCTCGAAACGCTAATTCAAGTAGTGATGGAGAATGCCGGAGCGCAAACCGGAACAATTCTACTTTTAGAGGACGATGGCTGGATTATTGCGGCACAAGGAATCAGCGATCGTGCTGGAATTACTCTACTACAATCGTTTCCGACTGCGCTCAATCAAGTGGTTCCTCTTTCAATCATTCACTACGTCGCTCGCACTCAAGAAAAGCAGCTAATGCACAATGCGACAATCGAGCCGA
>CAXTDB010000275.1:0-4699 GCA_964242045.1 uncultured Leptolyngbya sp.
ATTCAGCTCCGCTTGCACTCGGAAGATTTCGCCAACGCTTGCCATGTCCCTTGTCCCTCTCACATTCGCGCAATACAACGATTCTACAAGTTCTATACAACGACGATCTCCCCGGCGCATTCCGGTCCCAAAGGCATCAAACGACACAGCCTTCGAGAAGTCTCGCCTTCGATCTAGCAAACACCCATCGCCCAATCTGCCGCAATCGACACTTTATCTAGATATCATATCTAATTTTGATGTTCGTTTAGATAAGATATATAGGGTGTAGATAAGGAAATCGCGAACAGCACTTTATCCTCAGTATCATCGCGATACCCCTCTATGCTTCGCCAATAAGTACAAAAGCTGCCCAGTTGAGGGGAGGATTACGATGTAGTAAAGATCGCATAGCATCACATAATGCTTGTGCCTTGCTAGCAGTTTTTTGCAGATTTTGATAAAACTTAATCATCAGTTCTGCTGTTGAAATATCTGAAACTTCCCATAGAGAAGCAACAATGCTTGGAGTCCCTGCGAGAAAAAGACAACGTGACAAGCCAATTATGCCTTCATTTCTAAGATCTCCAAGTCCTGTGTTGCAAGCGCTAAGCACAACTAGCTCAGCATTAAGCTTAAGCTCTAGTATCTCACTAGCCATTAGCAGTCCATCATCATTGCTCGTTGAAGCTAAAGCAATAGCACCAGGAATTTTTGATTCATCTGTAATATCAAGCAGTCCATGTGTAGCTAGATGAATAATATTTGCCTGTGATAGCTGTTCTAGAACACTCATCTTTGTAGCAGCATCTCCAATGAGAGCTTTTGTATTTAATAACTTAGCAATTTCTTGTGCTTCCTTTTCAGCAAACGGAAGAGGGTCTAGTTGTTCAGGTGGTTTAGACAAGGGATTAACAGGCATAGTTGGATTCCCAACCACTAGAGGCTTAGTAAAATTATTAGACACTTCTGTACTAATCCGCTGTTTTCGTAATTGAGTTAACGCTAGTGTTCCAATTGATGGAGCAACTGAGACAGTACATTCTTCAACCAAAAACCTACTTGCATTGCTACTGTATAGGGCTGTAAACGGAATCAATAATAATTCATGGTGGGGGATGAATGTAACTAAAGTATTAATGTTTTCAGGCAAAAACTCTTTAACTGGCTTAATTAAGTACTCATATAGTTTTTTAGAGTAGTAATCCGCATCACCAGTCCATGATCGTTGTGATATCGCATGATGAAATTCTATTGCTATTTCTCTGATCGAGAGTTCTTCATCTTGTAAAGCATCTCCGTTCTGTAAGGAGCGAAAATTAACATATCGAAAGTTTATTTCACCTGATGGGCTAACTACCCATATATAAAGCGAGTGAGAGTAAACGACAGAGTACTCTACCAAAATAGAGTTATGCTGTCTAGCAATCTTTCTAATTTCATTGATATTGACAGGTGTTGTATCCTCTTTAAGTTTCAAGTTTCCACCTAGATGAGTTGAGTAGGATCGTATTTGCTTCGTCAACATCCTCAGAAGTGATTTAGCTCGACCTTGTTCAGCAATTTCTAGAGCTTCTTCGTACTTTTCTTGGCTAACTAAAACTTCCTGTAACAGAAAGTAGATATTCATCTGTAAATCGAGGATAGATGTTCTATCAACATCACTCTTTAAACTGGACCACAGAACATCCCAATTTGTTAAAGCTTTTCTTAAGATAGTTTCGGCTTTTTCAAAGTCGCCGCTTCTGAAAAAATAATACCCTAAATTAGTCGAGGCATCCTTCTCTATAGCCCGACTGTCGAGCTTACTTGCAAGTGCAACTTGCTCTTCTGAATATTTAAAAGCCATATCATATTTCTCCAACTCATAATATGCTCGGCTCAAACCACCCAAGGCGTAGAGTTCACCGGGAAGCTGCCCTAATTCACGCATAGCATCTTTCCCTACTTTGAGCAACGCAAGAGCTTCCTTGTAATTTCCAGAATCCAGGTAGACGTTGCCCAGGTTTATTAGAGTTTTAGCTTCTTCTGCACGGTAATTGTATGTTCTACATAGCTGAAGACATTCGTTGTAGTGGGAAATAGCTTTATCAAGTTCTTGCTTGAGACGATGTGTTATGCCTAAGTTGTTTAATGAACGAGCTTGCCCTGCAAAATCACCATTTCGTCTTCTAAAATCAAGAACTCTGTTATGGTATATGAGTGCTAAGTCGTACTGTCCCATGCGCTTAGCAATATTGCCTAAGTTTCCATAGCAGGCAATTTCATCATCTATTCTGCTTAATTTTTGAGAAGTAAGTAGAACCTGCTCATAATAGTCTTTTGCTTTCTGATAATGCCCCATCGATTCATAGATAGTTCCCAAGTTTCCCAGTGCTTTTAGCATTAAGTCAGAGGACTTGGTGCTCTCGGATATCTCTAGAACTTTCTCTTGTTTGCAAATAGCTTCTTTCTCTTTTCCAAGCAAATGAGCAATAACTCCTAAATTGCAGAGTGAATAGGCTTCAATTAATGGGATGCCGATACGTTGGCTAATCAATAGAGACCTGCGAAAACAGCAGATTGCAGATTTGTAGTCTCCCTCCATCTGATAGGTATTCCCTAAATTTAGGATTGCATTGCTCTCTTCGTCTGTTTTTTTAATTCTTCGTGAGAGCCTTAAATGTTCGATGTGGCAGGCTCTTGCGTCTTTAGGTAAACCTAACAATTCAGAAATTCGCCCTAGTCTATTGAAGCAAACCAAGCGATCTACTACAGATTGTCGTTGTTCTGCAATGCTCAATGCTCTTTGATAAATGTCTTTGGCTGCTTGATACTTACGTTGCTCAATATAAGTATTACCAATCATCTTCAGGGCTGTTAACTCCCAAGTTGAATCGCCCACATCAATTGCATTTTTTAATAATTCCTTGGATTTTATTACTGCTGCCTCAAATTTCTGGATGCGAATAAGCTGCATAACAATTAAGCATAGGCATTCTAGGAACTCGTTGTAGTTGGCATCTTTTCCCAAACTGCGAAGATAATTAGATGCTTCTTGTAGTAATGCTAGTCTCTCTGGAGAGGACTCAGATAGTTGTAAGGCTTGAGCCATTAAACTCCTTGCCTTACTTCTTGCGTTAAAGTCACACAGGTTAACTTCATCAAAAATGTTGGAGGCTTTTTTGTTTTTAGAAGGCATTAATTCTTCTTCCTTACAATTAATCTGTTCAGCTTTGGAGTTTCTCGAATAACTTGCTCCAGACTTCAACGTATTCACCATACTTTTTCATCGAGTCTTTATCTTTCAGAAGTCGAACTTTAGTTTGTTGAGCTACTTCGACTTTCCATCCATGTGGCAATGCGACTCCAGGGAATGAAAACCATTTCCTGCTTTGGTTATATTAATCCTCTGTTGATCAAGTAATTCTTGGTGGCGCTGAGGTAGTGCTGATCTGATGGACTTTCCATAATAGATGGTTGACATCCACGTAGAAGTGTATCAGATTAGAAACTTCAGAGCAAACAGCACTCCAGCGCTCTAAATCGCCTCGCTCATCGCGCCCGAAGCCGCGCTCCATATCTTGTCAAAAAGTTCAAGGAGACCACACCCTACAGTCAAGCTTCTTGTACAAATTGTGCCTCAAACACCTGAATGCCAGGTTGCTCTAGCACAAAGCCCACATCGGTCAGTTCGCCCATGCGTCCCGTAATGATAGCTGTCCAGTGGGGGTATTGCTTCGCGCCTTCGACTAAGTTGTTCCAGATTTGCGGTCGTACTTCAACCGTTACAATTGCAGCGCCAATATCAACGGTGAAACTTTTCCACCCGTTCTCGATCTCTACTGCATCAGGTATCTGCGTGATTTTGAGCGTCAGCGGGTCAAGCGAACCAGAAATCGAAGGCATCGAATACTCCTACACAGCAGCGACTAACCCAGTTTGTAGCGCGAGGGCTTTTCTCCAACTCGATTGACGGTGCCTGCCCGATTCGCGTGCATCAAGGTCGCGCCCAAAGTTTTTCTGGCTCTTGGCATCTCCGCTTCGTCAAACTTGTCATACACTCCAGCAATCAGGTCGTCGATCGTATAAATCTTCGTGGCATCTTGCTGCATCACCTGGACGATCGCATCGAGCAGACCCATGCCCTTAAACTTGCGCTTTAGTTGTTTCGCATCAAACGCTTGTGCGGATTTCGATTGTGCTTTCGCGTCAGGGTTTGTCTTCTTTGTCCCGGTTTTGCGAGGAGCAGGCTGATCCGCGTGTTCGAGTAACTCAGTCACCGCTTCGACAATCTCATCCGCCGGAACTGTTTCGACTTCTGGAGATTCGCTTAGTAGCGCATTCAGAGTTTGAAGGGTGCGATCGATGTCTGCACTAACTGAAGCCTCGATTTCGGACACGATCGCGTCTCGATCCTGAGCGAGCCTTGAGCGTTCGCTCTCTAGCTGTTTCTTTGTCTGATCGCTCAACACCACATAGCTCATAGTTGCTTGTCCCAAATTCGATTGCTTTGATTGTAGTACCCAGCGGATCAAACGGATAAAAGTTTGGAGAGTGAGCTAGAGTGAAGTTTTGCTTTACTCCCCCCAGTCAAGCTTTCACAATGTCTTACTCCTTCAATCACCATCCTGATGCAGAAACCGTTCAAGCGATCAAACAGAACTTGCGTCAGCTCGCGATTCAACTCGAACAACCGAAGGATTCTGCTACGAGCACGTACTCGTGTAGCGAAGCTATC
>CAXTDB010000275.1:4709-7089 GCA_964242045.1 uncultured Leptolyngbya sp.
CTGGAATACGGTTAATTAGTGTAAAGAAATCCCCAACTCATCCATCCGTGTAGCGAAGCTATCGACGAGCTTTATGAAAGGGCGGCAGGATTGGTGAGCCATCTTGCGCCTGATCCACTGACAATTGCACGAGTGGCAGGAGTCTTGCTCGTGTATCAACTACCCGATACAGATTCAAACGAAATGCGCTGGTTCGAGTCTCAGTTGCAGAATTGTCCTGATGTCGAGTCTGTCGAGGAATTAATTGATTCGCTGTCTCGTCCTGACGCGCTGTAAGGCAGCAAAGCGTGAAGCCAGGATAAGGCTTCTGCTATCAAAATCGGGTCGCCAGATGCGATCCTCTGCTGCGATCTCAGTCGCTTCTTAGAGCGCCAATCGGCGCTAAGCTGTGAGGTGTAATTTAGTTGTGTTGGTGATGCCTTCTCTCGCTGCCTATCTTCACGCCCGTCAAATCGATCTCGATACATTCTGCGGTGTGTTTCCAGAGTTCGATCCGACGTGGCTGCAAATTTATGCTGATCACGGGATTTATTCTGTTCAGGAACTAGGGCGATCGCTAAAAGCACCCGAAAGGCATCTCGCATTTCTGTCACCAAACCAACGATCGCAGATTACACAGTACTTTGATCGCTTTCGCCGGATGCGAGATCAACTGAGATCGACAGTTGCACTGTTTGATCGCGCAGTCGGGTTTACCAGTTGGGCAGCGCAGCAAACTTGCCCAATTCCGCCGCCGAAAGGAATTCAGATCAGCACCATTTTGTGGTTCTTTCTGTTCTCGGTGAGCATCGATGAAGGGAAGCCGCTCGATCCAGACTTGAAAGCCCACTTGATTAGCTGGTTCAATCGGCTCTCTGAAGCGCTAGAGCTATTGAACGGTTGGTGTGTTGAATCGCTGGAATTCGAGTGGATGCTCACGCTCGAAGCGGGCTTGTACTCATTATTTTTCGGCAAGCCGCTGCTCCTCCCTGATCTTTCTCATTTGTCGATCGTAGACCTGGACCTCGATTGTCTGGAGGACTTGCCTCAACTTCCCACAGTCGAGTATCCAAGCGAAACGACTTCGCCGATTCGCTTGACCTCGGTTCAGCAGGTCGCTCTGCAAAAGTTAGCTGCACTCGCGCCTGAAGAGCGAACGCTCACGGTGATTCAAACTGGCAACTGGGCAGCCCCCGACTTCAAATTCAGCAAATTTATTTAGGCATTTCTCAAGCGACGATCGTGCGGCTCTACAAAAAGGGCGCGATCGACGTGATTAAAACGATTCAGTCAACCCCGCATCGTCTACATGAAACACCCATTTTTCATATTCGCTATAACATCGAACTAAAGCATTCCAACTTTAGTGAAGCGAGTTGAGATGCTTCTGAACGATCTGTAGCCAAGCGATCGCTTCTGCCATCAAGATCGGATCGTCCGATCGCAGATAGCGCTGCATTTGTTCAATTTGCGTCTGAGTGAAGATTGAATTTGACGGTAGTGTTTCCGTTGCGGCTTGAATCAAGTCCTGCCAGGTCCCAGCATCACAGGGGACGTGCAGTGGGGTGAATGCAGAGATTGAGACGAGTGCGAGTTCAGCTTGATTGTTTTGCGGTTTCTGACAGGGTTGAGTGGTTTCGACTTGAGCTAGTGGACTGGAGTTCAGTTGAGCAGAATGATTACCGCCATTACTAGGTAATAAGCTTGGAGCAATGAACGAAGCTTCTTCAGCACAGTTCTGCTGTACGTGAAGCTCAGAAACTGAAGAAGCTGGGCTGAAGAACTGAGGATGCCAAAGATCTTTATGCCGATACAGTGATCCACCTCCGATTCGGTATTCCAATAATTTCTTGAATCGTTCAGTGGCTTTAACAGGTAGAGAAGCTTTGTTCAATAAATCTGCGATCGCGCTTTTGATCTTTGATCGTGCAGATTCTGACTGTTGCTGATTCCAATCGGGTAAATCTTCCACAGGTTTGGCTTCAGTTCGAGCTCTGTATTTTCCGTTCGCATCCCCGTAGTGAAAGTAGTGGCTCGATTCCACACATCGCGCCCATTCTGCGGCTCGATGCTCGATTTCATGCTGATGGCGACACCACTCTTCGTATCCAGGAAGCGACCGCGCCACGCGCACAATCTCATCACTTAGTGCTGCTCCGGTTAAAGGCTTTCCACCTGCAATCACATGGTGAAACACATACGATCGCATCGCAATGCGTCCGAGTAGTCGATTCGTTTGACTAGGACCCGTCCAGCCGAGTTCGATTTCTGCGTTCAAGTCATTGAGATACTTGTCTGCTTTACCAGATATGCAAAAGCGATGTCTTCGGAACTGTTTGAGGACGCGCTTGATCGAGCCGGAGTCGATCGTGTTGCGCGATCGCGCTCCGTTCCAGTGCTG
>CAXTDB010000275.1:7099-7319 GCA_964242045.1 uncultured Leptolyngbya sp.
CAGATGGGCTGAAAGTCGGAATTAAGCAAGTAAGACCCAATTTGCATCGGCAGCCGGTGGGCGTTAAACAAACTAAAGCGACCATCATTGCGGTAGAGCTTAGGATTGGGAAAAAGTTCAAGCTGCCCTGGCTGAATGCTGAATCCGGCGTTTTCAATTAAGACTGAGAGCGCGATCGACAACTGCCAGGAGCTTTGTGGCTCTTCAAACGGCAGGTAGA
>CAXTDB010000276.1:0-7293 GCA_964242045.1 uncultured Leptolyngbya sp.
GGGTTTGGTCCGATTTTGTGGAAGTATCAGGGCGAACAAACCGAATATGCGCTACGAGCTTTGCCGCTTGGCGGGTTTGTTGGATTTCCTGATGATGATCCAGAAAGTACGATTCCGCCTGAAGATCCAAACTTGTTGAAAAATCGTCCGGTTCTTGATCGAGCGATCGTCATTAGTGCAGGCGTAATTTCAAACTTAATATTTGCTTACTTTATTCTGGTTGGGCAAATGGCGTTTGTCGGACTGCCAACGATCGATTACAATCCGGGCGTAATTGTGCCAGAGACGATCGCGCAAGATGTGGCTGCTCAAGCCGGAGTGCAAAACGGCGATGTTGTGATTGGAATCAACGGTAAACCGCTGGGTTCAGCAGAAACCGCAATGAATACGTTGCGACAAACGATCGAATCAAGTCCGGGTCAATCGCTGCAATTGTCGATCGAGCGTAAAGGACAGCCTGTAACTGTGAATGTCAGGCCGAAAGATGACAACGGTAAAGGAAAGATCGGAGTTAAGCTACAACCGCATTTCAAAACTCAGCCGAATGGAAAGGTAGTGTACTACAAGCATCCTGGAAACCCGATCGAGGTTTTCACGATGGCAGCGAATGAATTTCAGCGGATTGTCGTGCTGACTGTTCAAGGCTTTGGGCAGTTGATTAGTAATTTTGGCAATACTGCGAATCAGGTTGCGGGGCCGGTTGCGATCGTGGCGACAGGCGCGAGAATTGCTCAGACTGACTTCGCGAGTTTGTTCAACTTCACCGCATTAATTAGCATTAACTTGGCGATCATCAACATCCTGCCGCTTCCCGCGCTCGATGGTGGACAACTCGCATTCTTGCTAGTCGAAGGAATTCGTGGTAAGCCTGTTCCGTCTGGAATTCAAGACGGTGTAATGCAGACGGGATTAGTGCTATTACTGGGATTAGGCGTTTTTCTGATCATCCGTGACACGGTGAACTTGATTCCACAGTGACTACTACTCGTCGAATTTCTGCAAAAAAACAACGGGCATTAGAGATTCTGGTGCGGCTAAAAAAGCTTTATCCAGAAGCTCCTTGCACGTTGGATTATCAAACTCCGGTTCAACTAATGGTGGCAACGATCCTCGCGGCTCAATGCACCGATGAACGAGTGAATACAGTAACGCCTGCCTTGTTTCGTCGCTTTCCTGATGCGGCAGCACTGGCAGGCGCTGATGTCTTTGAGCTTGAAACTTTAGTACGATCGACAGGCTTCTACCGCAATAAAGCGAAGAATATCCAAGCCGCTTGTCAAATCATCATGGAGCAGCATGGTGGAGAAGTTCCGCGATCGATGGAAGCTTTGACCAGTCTCCCCGGAGTCGCCCGCAAAACTGCAAACGTCGTCTCGGCTCATGCGTTTGGGGTGAATCTGGGTGTCACGGTCGATACGCACGTGAAGCGATTAACGTATCGATTGGGATTAACTGAGCATACTGAACCTGTCAAAATTGAACGGGATTTGATGAAACTGTTGCCGCAATCAGATTGGGAAAACTGGTCGATTCGGTTGGTGTATCATGGGCGCGCCGTTTGTAACGCTCGGAATCCGCAATGCGATCGATGTGTTCTCGTCGATCTCTGCCCCTCCGCTCATCTTGCTGCTCCACCCGTGAAAAATTCCTAGCCACTATGTCTACTCAACTCAACAAGCTAAATTCGGCTAGGACAGACGAATCGCTTCGAGCGAGAGCTTCGCTACACAGAGTGTCCGCCTATAGTATGGATGCGCTGATCGCAGGTTTCTATTTCTGGTGGGGTGCGATCAGGCTTCGCATTGGGGGCAGTTCAGCCGAGTCGAATTATCCTGGAACCCTTCACAGCCCAAATGGAATTGCGATCGTTCTGCCTGGATACCGAATCTACACGACGTATCAAGACAGCTTTCAAAAATTGACGAACTAGAACGCTGCTTTTTTGAGTAGAATCAAAAATAGTGTCTTTTATCAAAAGGTTCAAAAATCATTCATGGCTAAGAAGAGCATGATTGAGCGTGAGAAAAAGCGCGAACGCACCGTCGAGAAGTACGCTGAAAAGCGCGCTGCCTTGAAGGAACAGTTTGCTGCTGCCACGACCCAATCCGAAAAGCTAGAAATCCATCGCCAAATCCAACAGCTTCCGCGTAATAGCGCGCGCGTTCGGGTGCGGAACCGCTGTTGGGCAACGGGTCGTCCGAGAGGCGTATATCGCGACTTTGGACTATCACGCCACTGCATTCGCGAAATGGCACACGCGGGATTGTTACCGGGTGTTGTCAAGTCAAGCTGGTAGAAAGATTTTGGATTTTAGATCGATCTAAAATCCAAAATTTTATTGTCCACAACAGCGATCGATCCCCAAACTATCCATCAGTAAATCGCTGACCGCATTGGCGATCGCAAATTCACCATAGAAACTGTCTGAAAAATCAAACGCCTGCATTTCTGAAATAATCGCAATCACTAATGCTCCCAAATCGTTTTCGTCTTCCATGCGGTGGCGCTTGTAGATTTGGGCAGCGCGTTCTGCGATTCTACGATTTGCGGGTTCTGGAAGAAATTCTTCGTCAAGCCACCGCTGCAATTTTTGTTCAAGCCACGCGGCTTCTTGCTCCGGATGCTTCGCAGGCGGTAACGTAATCGGTGGGATAGGTTCAACCATTGCACTTTCCCCCAACTGACAAGGCTATTCAAACTATATCGTTTCAGTATCCCTGTTACAACGCTTCCGGAGCTAGTTATGCAGATTGATGTGTCTTCGATCCTCGAAGGCTATGCACAAGGTTATTTTTTGATGTCGGATGAGTCAGGTCGAGATTTAGCCTGGTACACCAGTCGCGAACGCACGTTGATTCCACTCGATGAACGGTTTCGATATCCCAAATCCTTACGGCGGGTATTGAATCAGAATCGATTTACCGTGGCGATCGATAAAGCGTTCGAGGCAGTCGTTGAAGGCTGCGCCGATCGCGAATCAACTTGGATTTCAAATGATCTCAAAGAGATTTACTGGATGCTGCATCAGGCAGGATGGGCGCATAGCTTTGAGACTTGGCAAGGGGATCAGCTTGCAGGTGGAATTCTAGGATTGTCGCTGCGCGGGGCATTTATCGGAGAATCGATGTTTTTTCAGATTCCAGAAGGATCGAAAGTGGCGATGGTGAAATTGGTGGAACATTTGCGATCGCGCAATTTCGTTTTGTTCGATGCTCAGATGATGAATCCGCATCTAGAGCGGTTTGGCGCTTACATCATCAACAATCGCAATTACAAAGATCTCTTGCGGCAAGCATTAGAGCGGGATTGTTCGATCGTTTAATCGAACTGCGGCGACCAGAGATCTTCGACTTTGACTTCCCAACCGGGCAAGACTTCGGGAACCGCGATCGTGTCGCCGTTTTGCAGCACGATCGGGTCTTGTCCAGTGCGACGAATTTCGACCGATTCTTTTTCTGGATTGATTAAAATTCCAACTCTCGTTCCAAGTTGAAGAAATTCATCAATTTTGTTTCTGAGTTTAGTGATGCTATCGGTCGGCGATTTGACCTCAATCATCAGATCGGGAGCGAGTTCAGCAAAGCTACGAGGACTTCGGCGTAACCGTTCTGCCTGGACAAATGAAACATCAGGCGCACGAGTATCAGAATTGGGCAAGATGAAGCCAGCAGATGAGCCAGTCACACGCCCTAGCTTTCGAGGTCTGACCCAATTCCGAAGCTGCGCCCCAACTTCGAGTGCGATTTCATCTGATTCATATCCTGATGGACTCATAACAATAATTTCTCCAGCCACTAGCTCCATTCGATAATCTGGACAGTGCGTTTGGAGTACTTCTAAATCCTTGATTGTAAGTGCCATAACATGCGCGGAGAGTTTCTTAGATTATCAGCCAATTTTCTGTTCTGTGACGAGGGTAAGGCTAATCCATTCGCTCTTACTGTTGTATTTGCGAATCAAGCGTTGTCTGAGATTCGGTTGTAAAAGCCATCCCACTTCGAGAACAAAAGGTTGTCGAAGCTGAATTTCTAGCGGGCAGTTCGAGGAGGCTCCATCTGGGAGAAGTAGAATTTGGACGTTAGATTGCTCAAACTTTAAGCGCGATCCTTCGATTTGGGCGCTGGTGACGATCGTGCGTCCAAAGTTCAGTTCTTGATAAAGTCGATCGCCTCGTCGCCGAACGGTTAGAGAAGTCGAATAGGAATCGGGCGATCGCCAATCCGGATAAATTGTCGTTGCTTCTCCTTGCCATTCTCCGAGCAAATCCTCAACTCGAAGTAATGGGCGCTCAAGTGTTTCCGAACCGGATAGCTTTTCGCGAATTAAGGTGAGTCCGCTTAACTTGCCTTGTTTGTCAAAGAGTTGAACGAGTCGAAGCCGTCGATCGCTATCTATCAATCCCAACTCTGCACCAAACTCTGAGAACGGAGCAAATTGAATTGATCCTTGAGAGAATGCGCCATTGTCAAACAGTAAGATATTGCGACCAAGAGAACTGTATTCTAGAACTTTCTCGCTGACGGGCTGATCTGCTGGAGAAAGACGGACAATCTGACGCATCGTTTGGTTATCGTTTAGTCCAGTGAAACTGACGATCGAGGGAACATCTTCTAAAATCTCTCCCGATGGTGAAAGTCTCGTAAATGAGCCTTCCCAAGCTCCTAAATTTTCTAGCAAACAATCCCACTGTGACTTCATTCTGCTTTTTGAACACACAATAGAGTTATTTTACTCTGTTTGTGGATAGGTCAGCCGAAGCTTCGCTCTGGCTGACCCTTTTTCCTACGCAGGTGCAAATTCCGTCTGGATCGAGTGTTCGATCGTTTCACACACCGCGCCATTTTGCGACAGATCAAACTCAAACCATTGATTCTGCCAACACAAGCGAAACTTTAATCGTGTCCAGTGTGCAGGTAGATTTGGACAGGCAACTAAGCCAAATTCGGTGAAACGAATGCCTGCAAATCCAAAGACGATCGCTTGCCAAACGCCTCCTGCTGAAGCGGCATGAATTCCTTCTGCTGCATTGCCGCGTACATCTTCTAGATCGACTAACGCCGATCGCATAAAGTGCTGATAAGCTTCTTCGACTCGGTGAAGATCACAAGCCAAAATCGCATGAACCGCAGGACCTAATGATGATCCATACACATGATCCGTACGGGGTGTGTAATAGTCCCAATTTGCTTGCAGCGTTTCGTGATCAAACTGTTGCCGCAACAGATACAGCAACATCAATACATCTGGCTGCTTGAGAATTTGACGCTGATTTGTCGGTTCGATGCCGAGGAGTGCCTGCATCGAACGCGATCGCGGTTCGTACTCTGCAAGATCCACATCAATCAAATCGAAAAATCCGTCGCATTGTTCAATTAACTTAGTTTCAGGATCAGGAGAGATAGTTAATTGTTGCGCGATCGCTGTCCAAGCGGTGAAGCGATCGGCATCGAGATCCAATTCTTGCTGGAGTCGGGTAGCGGTTTCGGGATACGATCGAGCTAACCAATCCCATAACATAATCGCAGAACTGAGATTCCATTGCGCCATTCCATTTGTGAATGCGTTGTTGTTCATGTGTTCATGGTTCTCGTCAGGACCAATCACATCATTAATCTCATAGCGTTCTCCGTTCCATTCCACTCGGCTTGCCCAGAACTTTGCGGTTTCCAGTAAAACTTCTGCACCATAATCTCGCATCCAAGCATCATCCCCAGTAATCCGCCAGTATTGCCAAACACCGTACGCAACATCTGCGGTGATGTGATATTCGATGTCTCCACACCAAATCCGAATCGATTCACCTTTTGGACCCGGAACCCAACGGGGTGTGACTTCATCGCCTGTGCTTGCACTTTCCCAAGCGTACATGGCTCCTTCGTAACCCGCTTCTTTTGCTTTACGTCTTGCACCGGAAAGCGTGCGATAACGATAAGTCAGCAGATTCTTTGCGATCGCAGGTTGCGTTAATGCGAAAAACGGCACGACGAAAATTTCAGTGTCCCAAAATACATGACCCCGATAAGCAAATCCAGACAGTGTTTTTGCTGGAATGCTAACGCGATCGTCGCGTCGAGGAGCCGCAATCATCAACTGAAACAGATTGTATCGAATGCTAATCTGAGCTTTTGCATCACCTCCGATCGTAATATCACTGTTTTGCCAAGCGATCGCCCAAGCAGTAATATGAGCGGCAAATAGTGTTGTGTAACTTGGAGCCTTCGCTAATCTTCGCAGTGCTACCGTGAGTGGAAATTCTGTGTCACGCGAGGTGTAAATCGAAATAATCTTCTCAGCGGTAATCGTTTGACCTGGATAGATTCGCGTTGAAGCAGTTAGCGCTGTGTGATCTTCGTTATCGCTAACGTTGAGTGTTCTACTCTCTTGAGTAACACTCAATTTAGCAGCTAACCCCAACTCTAAGCCAGAATGAAGCGTTCGATTCGAGAGCCAGAGCAGATTTCCTATACTGCCGGACTTTAAAGTCATCCAGTGCGGAACAGATACCGTTGTTGGATGCCGCTCGAATCCTGTTTCGATCGCCATTTCTCCCGTAAAGTCGATCGACGCAACGTGACACCGAATCGCCATCACATGCTGATCCGCAAAACTGCAAAACCGCTCGAATCGAAACTCAAAATGATGCCCGTTTGGACTACGCCAGCGAATCGTGCGGGTGAGCAAGCCGAGTTTGAGATTAAGACAGCGATCGTATTGCAGAATTTCACCGCGATCGAGTCGAAACGGTTCGCCATCTAATTTGATGGTTAACGGCAACCAGTTGGGACAGTTGACTAACTCGGTTTGGACGATCGGCGCGTCATCGAACATTCCGTGAATCAATGTAGCGGCTTGATCCCCCGGAAATCCTTCTTCAAAACTACCGCGTGTACCGAGATAGCCGTTGCCGATCGTAAAGACTGTTTCTTGAGCGTGAAGCTTCGCTGGATTAAATTCTGTTTCGAGAATGTTCCAAGCTGTCGCATCGGTAGTAGCGTAATCAATCTGAGACATTGAAGCCGTAGACATAACCGGAACCCTTGGGAATGCAGGACAAATAGTGCAGGAAAGGGAGTAGAATGCAGCGATTCGCTCACGGTGCGGCTTCAGATGCGAGAGTCAATATGTTTGTGAACTGAATGCTTTCTTCCCTCTATAGATAGATTTACGCAACCGTATCAAGAAATACGGATTGGCGTGCGATTCGATAGAAACCGATACATTTCTAAATGCTATACACAAATCTAAATAAGGAGCAGACTGAGTGAGCCAAGGATTTGCCTTGTTGGTGTTACT
>CAXTDB010000277.1:0-7105 GCA_964242045.1 uncultured Leptolyngbya sp.
ATCATGAAACACTGGAATATTTAACTCTCGCTGGAGTCGCGCTTCAATCTCAAAGCAGCGAGGAGCCGCAATATCTTCTAAATTCACGCCTCCGAATACTGGAGCAATGCGCTTCACAGTTTCGACGATTTCATCCGTGTCTTGAGTTGCCAAGCAGATCGGAAACGCATCGAGTCCACCAAACTCTTTGAATAACATTGCTTTGCCTTCCATCACAGGCATCGATGCTTCCGGACCTAGATTGCCTAAACCTAAAACTGCGCTGCCATCGGTGACGATCGCGACCATATTGTGCTTGATTGTCAGTTCATAGACTCGCTGTGGATCTTCGGCGATCGCAGTACAAATTCTTCCAACCCCAGGAGTATACGCCATCGCGAGATCTGCCTGCCCTCTCAGGGGAATCTTACTGACAACGCTGATCTTGCCGCTGCGGTGAAGCGTAAAGGTACGATCGTACACATCCAGCACTTTGATATGAGGGAGATCTTTTACCGCTTGCACGATCGTTTCTGCGTGTTCGGTACTGGCAGCATCGACGGTAATGTCCCGCATTGAAATATCGCGCGTTTGCTCGATGAGATCAATCTGTCCCATACTGCCGCCGAGTGTCGAAATCGCCTTGGTGACACTCGCAAGCATTCCCGGACGATTGGGAACCTGAAAACGGATCGTCAAGCTAAAACTGGAATTGGGAGTAAGAAGGTCTGACATGAGTGAAGGGTGCGTGGTTTGCGACTCGGCAAATCTTACCGCAATTGCGGGTCACGAATTGTAAATGGCGAACGACTAGGAATATTATCAAATGCCAAGTTTATATACAGAAATTGAGATTAATGTTGCGCGATCGCAGGTGTGGCAAATTCTCGTCGCCAAAGAACGCTGGAAATATTGGAATACTTTTTTGTACGATTGCGATCCGAATCTGCCGTTTGTTCAAGGGCGCGATGTGGCGCTGTCATTGTTGCGGGTTCCGGGAGAGGAAGAAATTCAGTTTCGTCCGATCGTAACGCTTGTGCAGCCGAATTACTGTTTAAAGTGGCTTTCCACGATTCCCGGTCTGCAAAATGAGCATGTTTTAGAACTTCAAGATGTCGATGTGAATCAAACTCGGTTTTCATACCAACAAAATTTCTCTGGTGCGCTTGCTCGATTTTTGCTGCCGTTTATTCGACAAGATGAGCGCAAAGGCATTCAGCGCATGGCAGGGGAACTCAAACAGTACGCTGAGACTAAATCCGCGAAATTCAATCGTTAGAGTGAGCGAGATGATCCCGACGAGCTTTTGCGTCTAGGAAGCTTGGATTCAAGTGAATCGCTTTATCGAACGATGCGATCGCGCATTCATGTCGTCCGAGTCGTTGCAGTACATTCGCTTGGTTGTACCAAACTTCGTACAAGTCAGAACGAATTTCTAAAACTTTCTGGTAGCTTTCTAAAGCTTCTTCGTAGCGTCCCAAGCGGTAGAACAAATTGCCGAGATTGTAGTGAGCAGCAGAAAAGTGGGGGCGCGTGATCAGTGCTTGATTGTAGCTCTCGATCGCGTCCTCGAATCGCTTGAGTTGGGTCAAAACAATGCCTCGGTTGTACCAAGCTTTGGTGTAATTCGGCTTGAGTCTCAGCGTTTCTTCATAGCTGTGGAGCGCTTCGTAACTTGATCCGAGTTTTAGTAAAGCGTTGGCGCGATTGTACCAAGCTTTGTAATGGGTCGGGCAGAGATTGATCGATTCATCATAGCTGGCGATCGCTTCTGCATGACGATCGAGTCGAGAAAGCGCCATTCCTTGTAAATTCCAAACTGGCTCGTAATCGGATTTGAGTAGAATTGCTTCTTTGAAGCTCTCGATCGCGCTGTCGTATCGTCGCAGTCCGTAAAAGGCTTTACCACGTTCAAACCAAGCGATAAAAGAACTGGGATGATGCTGCAACACTTTATCGAGTACCGCGATCGCCTCGTCGTAGATTCCCGCTCTGCTGAGTTGCTGGGCTTGTTTAAGATGAAATTCGACTTGAGAATCGACGGGATCGCGCATGGTCTGAATTGAGGTGAATGCAGTGCCGTCTTCATTATGGACAGTCGAACCCGCTTCACAAAACAAAAGCAGATGAGTTCAACAAGTCCTCATCTGCTTCACGATTAAAGATTCACCGTTCTACACTTTGATCGGTTCATCTTGGCGTGGTCTTGCAGGCGGCGCTTCGACCTCCACGGGAACTCGATCCGTGATAATTCGCGATCCCCGCGCACGAGTGATGTAACTCCAAATCCATTGAATCATCACCACCAGTTTGTTATCAAACTCGATCAAGAAGTAGATGTGAGCCACGATCCAGATAAACCAAGCAACGAAACCAGACAAATGAACACCACTAAGATTTGCAACGGCTGCATTTTGTCCGATCACCGCAAGACTACCGAACTCTTTATAGCTAAAGGCAGGCAGCGATCGCCCATCCAATCGCGCCTTGATTAACTTGGCGACGTATTTCCCTTCCTGCATGGCTACAGGCGCAACACCGGGATAAGGTTTGCCTGTGGGATCAGCACAGTGAGCCAAATCACCAATAACGAAAATGTTGGGATGTCCCGGTATGCTCAGGTCAGCATCGACTATCACACGACCGACTCGATCGAGCGATGCGCCTGTACGCTCAGAAATCACGCGCCCGACACCGGATGCTTTCACACCTGCTGCCCACAGGATCGTTTTTGCAGAAATCGTTTCGCTTTCGTCGTTGTACTCTAGCGTCACAGTTTCACCGTCGATTTGTGTCACTTTGGTTTGTGTCCGCACAGTCACACCCAGTTTCGTTAGGGATTCAGCCGCTTTTTCAGAGAGATTAGCCGGATAAGGCGGCAACAGGCGATCCAAGCCTTCGACTAATAGAATTTGGGCTTCAGTTGTATCAATGCTGCGGAAATCGTGTTTTAAAGTATTGTTCGCGAGTTCTGCGATCGCACCTGCTAACTCAACTCCGGTCGGACCACCACCCACAACCACAAAGGTCAGTAATGCTTTGCGCTTTTCGGGATCGGTTTCTTTTTCTGCTGCCTCGAATGCGAGAAAAATTCGGCGACGCATTTCGATCGCATCTTCCACGGTTTTCAAACCCGGAGCCGTATCTTTCCACTGATCGTTGCCGAAATAGTGATGGCTTACACCTGTTGCGACAATCAGCGTATCGTAGGGAATTGATCCCCGACTGGTTGTGACCTGCTGCGTTGCGGAATCGATATCCGTTGCTTCCTCCATTAGCACTCTGACGTTTTTCTGACGGCTAAGAATCGATCGTAGCGGCGAGGAAATGTCGGCGGGCGAGAGGGTTCCGGTCGCGACTTGGTAGAGGAGCGGTTGGAACAGATGAAAATTGCGTTTGTCGATTAAGGTCACATCGACATTGGTGTTTTTGAGGCTTTGAGCAGCATATAAGCCCCCAAATCCACCTCCGATGATGACCACACGATGCTTGGGCGGTTGCGTCACAGATTCCATAGGTTGTCAACAATGCTTATGTGGGCGGGTGAAGCTAGAAAAGCGCACTTTGAACAGATGAGTCCGAAGAGCTAAATGATTTGGTGATAACGTTCAACTCATCAATCTCGGTTCCTCGCTCCTCGTTCAAAATGCCCGGTCTCTACTAAGTGTAATTAGCCCGATCGTAAATTTGTGACAGATTGTAACTGATTTTGGGATATTTTACTAACTCGTCATAATTCGATGATATTCGAGTCGTTTCTTTCATCTTCTACGCGATCCTTCAGAGAGAAACAGGACGAATTCGAGACTGTCTATTTTCATTCCTAAGCACACGAACTAAAAGATATGGTTTGACTAATCAAATTTCTCATTCCGGGAGATCATTATGCAGAAATACGATAGTTCGGCTCAAACGCATAGTAGCGCGTGGATTTTTCAGGCTTGGGCATCGTTTGCGATTTCGCTGACTGCGACAACGATTGGGATTTGCTATCTGCCTGTGGATGGTTGGGTAAAGGGTTACGTGGGGATGGGAACGATCTTTACGGTGGCATCAACGTTTAGTGTGGCAAAAACGACGCGCGACATGCACGAATCCAAACGATTAGTGTCGCGCGTGGATGAGGCAAAATTAGAGCGGATTTTAACGGAACACGATCCGTTCAAGAAGTAGTTATTGAAGTAGTCAGTGTAGGGGGACGCGTGACAATTCTCGCTGTTCCCCGCAGTTGTCTAGAATATTCGCAGTCCCTCGATCGCTTTTCGCATGACTCAACCGCCCCTGCCTCCTCGCCGCTCTCAAACCATCCTTGGCAATCTCACCCAAGCGGTTAAAACGACATTCACTCGAATCAGTTTCTCGAAGCTGAAGTTGAAACCGAATGCGCGTGTACCAGAATTATTGGTGCAAGATGCGGATGCCCCGAAAGCTCAGGTTTTTCCGCTGTTGGGCGATCGCTATTCGGTGGGACGGAGTTCTAAGTCCTGCGATATCGTCGTTCGCAATCCGGTTGTGAGTCAGGTTCACGCGGTGATTAAGCGCGATCGTAAGCGTAAGTTTTTGGGATTGCCAACGCGATCGAGATTCATGATTCGGGATGAAGGTTCAACAAATGGGCTGTATCGTGGCAAGCGTAAGCTGAAATCGAAAATTCTCTACAACGGCGATGTGATTACTTTAGGTCCGCCTGAACTCGCTGCATCGGTCCGAGTTCAATACAAAGACCCGCTGCCGTGGTATCTCAAAGCCGTTCGATACGGATTATTTGGGATGAGCGGGGTGACTGCTTTGACTGCGGCGGTAATTGGGTTGGAATGGCAGCGGTTTTCAGTTTATCCACTGCCAGAATCAGTTCAAGGTCCGGTCGTTGTGAATTCGCGCGACGGAGAACCGCTTCGGACACCGAGAACCGATCGACATATCGAAGTTCAGAGCCTCTCAGAGTTCTCACCCTACTTACCAAATGCGGTGATGGCTTCTGAAGATTCGCGTTACTTTTGGCATCTGGGTGTTGATCCGATCGGAACTGCTCGCGCTTTATTCACCAATGTCCGAGGGGGCGAAATTCGAGAAGGAGGCAGCACAATCACGCAGCAGCTTTCGAGAAGCGTGTTTCGCGATTATGTCGGGCGACAAGACTCCGCAGGGCGCAAAGTTCGAGAAGCGATCGTGGCACTCAAACTTGAAACTGTTTACAGCAAAAACTTTCTGCTGAGAATGTACTTGAACCGCGTTTATCTCGGCAGTGGAATCTATGGATTCGAGGATGCGGCTCAGTTTTACTTTGGTAAATCGGCAAAAGATTTGAGTTTGTCTGAAGCGGCGACTTTGGTGGGAATTTTGCCTGCACCGAATAGCTTTAATCCGGTGACGAACTATAAAGCAGCGGTGGAGTATCGCGATCGTGTTCTTGAACGCATGGCACAACAAGGTAAGGTGTCGCAAGAAGAAGCCGATCGAGCGCGACGATCGCGAATCGAAATCAGTCCGAAAGCGCGACAAGAATTACAAAGTGCGATCGCGCCTTATTTCTACAGCGCTGTATTCGATGAACTTGAATCTTTACTCGGTGGCAGTCTTGCGAGTGAAGGAAATTTTATCGTCGAAACGGGACTCAACAAGCGGATGCAAACTACAGCCGAAACGAGTCTAAGAAATAGCGTTGCCACTAATGGTACAAGTGCAGGCTATTCTCAAGGGGCAATGGTGACGCTCGATGCTAAAACAGGTGAAGTCTTGGCGATGGTGGGCGGCGTTGATTATCAAGAAAGTCAGTTCAACCGCGTCACTCAAGCACTCCGGCAACCGGGATCAACCTTTAAGATCTTTACGTATACTGCCGGGATCGAACAAGGCATTTCTCCAGGAACGAGCTATTCTTGTGCGCCGCTCGACTGGAACGGACAGACTTATGCAGGCTGTGGCGGTGGATCTGTCGATCTCTACACGGGAGTCGCGCAATCATTGAATGTGATCGCGCTGAGAGTTGCTCAAGATGTCGGCTTAGATAAAGTCGTACAAATGGCGCAGCGAATGGGTGTTAAAGCCAAGCTCAAAGCCGTTCCGGGACTGGTTTTAGGGCAAAGTGAAGTGACTCCGCTGGAAATGACAGGCGCGTTCGGCGTATTGGCAAATCAAGGCGTGAAGAATCGCCCGCATACGATTAAGCGCATTTTGGATAGTGGAGACTGCAAAAATCGTCAAGACATTAACACTTGCCGGGTGATTTACCAAGCCGATCAAGATGGCGAAAATAACCAAAAGGTGATTCAGCCAGAAGTGGCGGCGACCATGACGACTTTGCTGCAAGGCGTTGTGCGATCGGGAACCGGACGCAGTGCCGCGATCGGACTCGGTGAAGCAGGCAAGACTGGAACAACGAACGACAATAAAGATCTCTGGTTTATTGGCTATGTTCCAAGTCAGGCGATCGTCACGGGTGTTTGGTTAGGCAACGATAACAATGCGCCGACTGATGGAAATAGCGGCTTAGCTGCGAAACTCTGGGGAGATTACATGCGTCAAGTCGTGCGATAGGAACGATCGAAAGACTCGTAATCCGATGATGTGTCAAATCGAGCTTCCTTTGAAGCATCGAGTCAAGTCAATCTGCCATTCCGAAGAATTACGGATCGGTTATTCTTGCTTAAACTCAGATTTGTTAGATTGAAAAACACGCAGTAACTCAGTCGGAAGGGATTCAATTTAGGTTTTTCTTCTGTAGTTATACGGCGCAGGCTGACCCCTGTCTAAAGGTAGATGGTTTAATAACTCTGCAAAACCTTTAATATTCTCAAGGATGTAAAAATCTGTTCTTACTGGTTTGGCAGACTTAGATGGCGAATACAAGAGTGCAGTTACGAAAATTTTCTAATGTGCCGAAGTCTGCAACGTGGAGTTCCTTTTTTGATGCTCATACCATGACATACTCCCTTTTGAGTACGATTCCGCCAGAGCGGATCGGTCTAACTGGCGAATATGACCATAGTGGTTTGGCAAAGCGAGTATTACGAGCTTTCCAGGCTCACTTTTCGATTCAAGACCTTGAAGGGTTGAGGGTGACACAGCGAGGAAAAGTGGTAATTCTGCTGGGAAGCCTGCGATCGAGAGACACCTTAGAACCACT
>CAXTDB010000278.1:0-7080 GCA_964242045.1 uncultured Leptolyngbya sp.
GCGATCTTGGACTCGTTGAGATTGTCCTTTTTGATTACGCCCGACTCGATCATTTCGTTGTAAAGGTCATTGCCTTCACGAGTCCGCTCACCCACACCCGCAAACACGGATACTCCACCGTGATTCGTTGCGATGTTGTTGATTAGTTCCATCATGATCACGGTTTTGCCCACACCTGCACCGCCAAACAGTCCAATTTTTCCACCGCGACGGTAGGGAGTCAGCAGGTCGATCACCTTGATTCCGGTTTCAAACACCGACGGCTTGGTTTCAAGCTCAGTCAGCTTCGGCGCGGCGCGGTGAATCGGAGAAGTTTCGGTGTTGTTGACGGGACCTCGATTATCTACAGGTTCACCCAACACATTGAAGATGCGTCCGAGGGTTGCGGTTCCGACGGGAACGCTGATCGGTGCGCCTGTATCTTCAACTTCCATGCCGCGAACCAGACCATCTGTGGTACTCATCGCGACAGCGCGGACTTGGTTATCACCTAGAAGCTGTTGCACTTCGCAGGTCACAGACACTTGTTGACCGGATTCGGTGCTGCCGGAGATCTTTAAAGCGTTGTAGATTCGAGGCATTTTGCCGTCAGGAAATCGGACATCTAGAACGGGTCCGATAATTTGTGTGATGAAGCCGATGTTTGTTTTCTCTGCGGTGGTGACCATGAAGAACGCCCTAAAAGTTGTGGTTCTGTCTATATCGTAAATACACGAATTGCGCTGATTCGCCACAAATTAGATTATCACTGAAGGGTTACAGATGATTAAGCAATTTTTCCTATTGACGATCGTTTTGGTCTCTATGACACGGCAGAAACTTCTAGAGTTCGTTGATCGTATCTAATCCATTTTCTGTAAACTGGATGACCAATTCTTGCCCATCCAGTAAAGCGGTTCCGATCAAAGGTCGTCGCCCTGTCGCAAAGACACGAACGGCACGTTCCTCTCCACCCCAAAGAATTGTTGCTTAATGAACGGGGACTACAATTCGGCTATTATCTGCCAAATTCACCCGAAGGTCGTGAAGAAACGGCAACTGTAACAAGGCAACAGCATCAGGCGGCAAACACAAACAATCCGTGAAACCTGTATCTACGACGAACTCGATCGGAAAAGTCGAGCCGTTGGGAAGAAAGACGGATAATGCAACGATCGCATGTCTGTCGATGACAATTCGAGAAATCACCGTTTGACTCGCTCCATCACACCGCCGAAAGAAGCAGCAACGTTGTACCCGATGCGGATTCCGAACAGTCGAGTAAGGGGACGCTTCTCCCTGAGAATTCGAGAAGCTTCTAACCCCATTTCATCGACTTCATAATCACCTGTTTCGATGTCGATGATAACCATTTTGCCAATGTTCTCCTCTGTCTCGACCTGATGACGAATGCTGTTCTCATACAATTCTTCTGCTATTCGGGCGACTTCTTCGCGACTTAGAAAAAGCGCTTGCATAGTTTGACCTCGATCGCTCACTCATTGGCTTCTTCATCCTAACGTACAAGCCGAGAACGACTTGCTATCGCTCAGGTTCACAAAATCCCGTCAATCACAGAGCACTCCTAGTCAATAATTGCGTAGCTGTTCTCGACTTTCATACTCACCACATTCGTTAACACCTAACACAAAAAATCCAAACGCTTCTACAAGGGCGATCAGCGCACCTACTCCACCATAGGGATAACCATGTGGATCGATATGAATTTCTGCAATATCAGTATCAACTTTTTGGCAACAGAGAAGTGAATAGCCGCATTCTTCAATCGACTCAAATACTCTATCAAATACCCATGTGCTTCCGATTTGCTCAGCAGAAGAATTAACTCTAACAGGCTTCTCAAGCCCCTCACTTCGCCACTGAAGTCGTTCTTCTGAAGTCAACAAGACAAAAGCATTTTTTACATCATTAGGAACAAGGTTGAACCAGTTTTCCAGAGCGCGAAAGTCTTCAGCATCTTTATCTTTTTTGATCTCACTGAACAAAGAGCAAAACTGCCGAAAACGAGATGCTTCTGTGATTCTGAAACGAATTCCAAACTCTTCCATCAAATTCTCATAATCCAAAGTGTTGCTGAATCGTAGCAGATAATCTTTAAGTTGCTGTTATTTCTAGTAGCAGTCTAGCTCCGAAATAGGCGGCTGTAAAGAGTTTCATGCGTCATGCTGGCGATCGACAATCCCCATCCACAACTCTCAAGCTCCGAATCTTCTAATTGAGCGATCGTATTTTTCTCGATCGCATCGCCCAATTTCAATAAAAGCTGCTGCCCCGCAGTTTGCCCTAGTGGAATTAACTTCACGCCTGCACTCACCAAATTCGTCGCCCAACTGTGGAGATACGCTAAAAGTGCTGTAGATTCATCAATTTCCCAAACTGCGGCGACGAATCCGAACGCGATCGCGAAATTACATCCGTCTTCAAAGTTCGGAATCGGATCGGGATGGAGCGATCGGAATAACCGGAGTAAGGAGCCGCCCATTTGAAGGCTCTGTGATCGTAGTTCTTCAGTTTCACGAGCAGCAGTAAACCATTGATTCCAGTAAAGGAGTTGATCGAAGTTTTGGGCGATCGTGGCGCGATGCGATCGGACTAACATCGCCGCTTCTAATCGAGCCGCTCCATACTGCAATTCTTGAATGATCCAATGTTCTAGATCATTCACTGTTTGAATCACGCCTGTATGAACCAGCGTTTCTAATCCTTCTGAATAGCTGTATGCGCCGACAGGTAAAGCCGGACTTGCCAATTGCAATAATTTTAACAATGCTGAATTAGTGAGCGTGCCCATACGCACCAGATTCAGGTTGAAAGGGAACCGTTTCGGATTTGATCTCTAGTCCACGATGCTCTAGTAAATCTTGTAGAACCGGATCAGGTGATAGTCTTAAGTATGTATCTGTGATCTCTAATGGGACATGGCGATTTCCTAAATGGTACGCTGCTTGTAATAGCTTTAATAAAGCTGAAGTCGTCACGGTTAGAACAGGTTCGGGTTTGGCTTGGATCTTGAGAAATTCGCCTTCATCAGACTCTAACCAGTCGCCATCTCGTAGCGTTGTGCCTCTGGATAAGTTCAAGTAAATCTCTCGTCCGTCGTCGGCTTGAAAAAGAAAGCGCGATCGTGTTCTTTCTTCAGCCGTTAGCGACAGAACGTAATTCGGCGAATCAGATCTCGCATGAATTCGGCGCGTAAAAGTCGGAGTCACAAGTCAAATTAAAAAACTTACGGTACTCAAAATATCGCGCCTTTTTGCATTCGAGCAATTTTGTGCGTTTTATTTAATCTCGATCGCTTTCCCTTGCCGCATCGATTCGGATAGCGCTACTAAAATTTGAACAAGTTCTGCACCAAGCCAACCCGAAGAAATCTCAGAAGCTCGATCGTTCTGAACGCACTCTAGAAAATGATTGCAGACTTCTTGTAGTGGTTCTTGATTTGGAAGCTCAAGGATCTCTCGACTTTGTTCGATCGGCTTAAACTGCGAATCAAATCTTCCCCACTGCACGGTTAATTGATCTTGAGCAAGTTCATCGAAAATTAGACCGCCATTTTCGCCCACCATGCAAGATCGACGTTGCTTATCTGGATTGAGCCAACTCAGATGCAGCGTTGCTTGAAACCCAGAGGGATACGCTAAAGTTGCCCATACTGTGTCAGCTAATCCTTTTTGTAACCAAGTCAAGCCTTTCGCTTCAACCCAATACGGGCTTTCTCCTAACCAAAAATTCAGAATCGCAATATCGTGAATTGCCAGATCCCAGAGTGTATCAACATCAGAACGAACGGGGCTGAGATGCGATCGCGTCGAATATCCATACCGTAGTTTGCCGAGTTTGCCGGATTGAACTAACTCTCGCCCTCGAATCACCGCAGGATGAAACAAATAGGTATGATCCACAAGCAATTGCCGCTGTTGCTGTTCTGCAAGCTGGCAAAGCTGGATCGATTCAGGAAAACTCAAAGTTAGCGGCTTGGCTGCAAGAACGTGAAGATGCTGTTTAAGTGCTGCTGTGATTAGCTGATTGTGAGTTGTTGCAGGCGTTGTAATTGCCACTGCATCTAACCCCCGCAACTCCAGAGCATCTTGCCATTGGGTTGTGAGAAAGATACGCTGATCTAATTCAAATCGCTGTGCAACCGCTTCTAATTGCTCCAAACAAGGATCGACGATCGCAACGACTCGTGCATTTGGATGTTGCAAAAAGTTCCGTAATAAATGAACGCCCCAACGTCCAACGCCGAAAAGTGCGATCGAGATTGACATACCAGGTTCCTCTAGGAGTTTGGCTGGCAAGTCGGGGTTAAATCTCCTGACGGCTCAGCACCAAAAACGCTTCTTGTGCCGCTGCTTGTTCGGCAGCTTTGCGCGATCGACCCGTCCCTTGTCCCAAACAGCGTCCTTGAATCCAGACTTCTGCAACAAAGCGATGGGGATCGTTGTGAGTATTCCCGGTTTCTTGAGTCCGATATTCAGGTAAAGTTTTCTGGTGGCCTTGCGTCCAGTTTTGCAGCGCCGCTTTGTAGTTTTGGCGAGCAGGATCAGCGAGAATTTCTTCGGCAAGCGGTTGGAATTGCTCATCCAGCCAAGGATGAATCAGGCTGAGGTCATGAGTGCTGAGGTAGAGGGCAGCAAGAACGGCTTCGAGCGAGTCAGCAAGGCGAGAATCGCGTCCGGCGGGGTCAGCTTTGGCACTCGGAGCCACGAGAAGATAGCGATCGAATCCATAAGAATCCGCGATTTTGGCAAGAATACGATCGCTGACTAACACCGATCGCAACGCCGTAAATTCTCCAACTTTCAAATTAGGATAAGCCTTGAGCAGAAATTCAGCCGCTGCTAACTTCACAACTGCGTCGCCGACAAACTCTAGCTGTTCATAGTTGCGATCAGCGGAAAAGGTCACATGAATCAGTGCCAAATCCATTAAGCTCCAATCGATCGCGTCGAGTTGTGATAGCCCTAACCGTTGAATGAGGGCGTGAAGTTCCTGTTGGCGGCGCGGATAGGCAAGAGTCATCAGTGCAATAAAAAATCAGGCTGATTCCATCGTAGGAGGTGAACCGCCTCTCGGACAAACTAGGCAGATTTCAAGACTGCATAAGTGCGCTCGATTTCGCTGACGGTTGCTGTGGTTAAAAGTGGAACGGCTGGGATTTCTTGCGTATTCAGCGAGATCGTGGTGACTTTAAGCTGATCAGAACCGGGAAGAAAAGGCATTGCGCTAATTCTGCTGCTGCGCCAGTGCTGCGATCGCACTTGCTCGATCGCGCCTGGAAAAACACCCGCAAGCAGCGCTAAAATTTCACTCGGTAATCCAACGACGACTTGCCGCCCAAAGAATTCTTCAAATCCCGCTAACAATTTCTCAGCGCGAATCATCGGATCGGGATGTTCCACAATCTTTTGCAGCCATCGACCCCATTGAATCCTGCGTCCGTATGCTCTGCGGCGATCCTCAAACGTATTTATGGCAATTAGTTCGGGAGAGCCGATCGCGATTACGGCACGGTAATCAGATTCAACCGGGCAATTCACCGCAGCACCAGGACCCGCAAATTCTGCGTGATATTGCTTACAGAGAATCAGCCCACTTTTCTTATGTTCACTGATAGCAAAGAGCGAGTCCTGTGACGGGAGAATCTCACAGTATGACGGAAGTTCGAGAGTGGAAGCTTGACTTTTCACGGACTTGCCCTACAGGGTTGCAGGTGAGAAGTTGTCTGAGTATCACTAGACGCTTAACATGCTTATCCTAGACTAGGGAATCGAGATGGATTGCTTGAAGAATACGGACTTCGCTGAATCTACATATTATCGTTCGCAGTTTAAAGCAATGTCAAAAACAAATCTACAACAGTAGTTTTTGAAGGGCAGCATTTTCAATTTTGCAAATGCGATCGTAAAGTATGCTCGGTGTTTTCCGCAGGAACTTAATCTTTCTCCGTATTCTTCGCAGGAAGTCGAGAAGAGTTAGACATAAGCCGGATTCTGTTCTCATTGTGCAAAGCACGCAGAGGGCAGTTATCTATCTGGGATTGAAGTTACCTTCAACCTCAAGCGGTTCTCACACACTCAACTTCCGAAGAAGTAAGTAGGCTACCGAAACAGGAAAAAACCCAACCCTTGTTTCGTCCGACCTTGCTCCCGACCGGGGTTTACCGAGCCAGCACCTCTCGATGCTGCTGGTGCGCTCTTACCGCACCTTTGCACCCTTACCCGCATTCACGGGCGGTATTTTTCTGTGGCACTTTCCTCACGCTCGCGCGCACTGGGCGTTATCCAGCAAGTCTGGGTTTTTGGGAGTCCGGACTTTCCTCAGATTCAATACGAATCCGCAACCGCCTCGCTAACTCTTCTCTAATCCATAGTTTAGCCGATGCGGGTTAGTAGGGCAGTTTGGGATTCCAGGGAAGTCCGGCTGTCCAGTCGAGTTTGCGAACGTTGAAGCGGCAGACGATCGAAACGCGATCGCCCCCCGGAGAAGAGCCAAATCCGATAAAGCGCAGAACTAAGTAAAGATCAAACTTGAACAGTTCCTCGCCAGAGATGAAGTTTTTGAAACGCTTCTTTTTGGCTTCGGGCGCTCTTTTGTTGGGCTTTGTAAAGTCGAGAACAGTTGCATCTCCTTGCAGCGCGCTTGCGCCATCTTTACGAGTCAGCATATCTTCTGCAAACAGATCTTCCATCAAGGTTTTACCAGGAGCGATCGCGCTAAAAGCTTGCCGCTGAAACACATCCGTTGGGTTCCCCGCAACTCCACGAGTCACGCGCCGCGATCGAGATGGCTCGTATTGATCCGTCAGGGCACAATAGTCCCAATCAACATAAAGCGCTTGATCGCTTGATTTATTGGCGATGCGAATTTGTAGTTTTTTGAGCTTGTCGAATTCATAGCGATTGTCGAACTTGAAGCTAATCCCAACGGTGTCCTTTAGATTCATCGCGGTGAGTTGCTCGTCCAGGTACTCTTGATCGAGCCAAATCATAAATTCATCATTAAACGAATTAACAATTTGATAAAGAACATAAGTCACACACAGAAAATAGACCGTAAGCAGGACAAAATCGAGTTCAG
>CAXTDB010000279.1:0-7080 GCA_964242045.1 uncultured Leptolyngbya sp.
TAGTAGAGGCTTGCCAAATTGCTAAGGCTTTGTGCCACATCGGGATGGTCGCTGCCCAACTGCTGTTCCCGAATCGAGAGCGATCTCACATAGAGCGAGAGCGGTTCTGCCTCGGTGTAGCGTCCTTGCGCGTAATAAAGTTCTGCTAACCAATTTAGACAAGTCGCTAAATCCAATGCTTGTTCTGGTCTGGCTAACCGTTCCATCGCTCCCTGCAAATGGGCAATCATCATCGTGGATTCCTGAATCAGAGATTTTTCTGGCTTATCCCTAACTCTTTCTGCCTCCGCAATCACCACCTGATAGAACCGCTGCTGCAAGTCCGAGTCATCCGCCCGCTGCTCCCGCTTCACCGCGAAAAACTCCTTCACCAATTGATGCAGTTGATACATCCCCTGATCCACCCGCCTCAGCAGATTCAATTTCAGCAATTGCTGATTCCGCACTTTCCGCAATCCTGCCGCATTTATCTCCGGTAAGCATTGCTCCACCAAGCGCCACGGCATCTCGACCAAAGCAAATAAACTCAGAACTGCGGCGACTTGTTGCGCTTCGACGGTCAATTTCTGCCAACTCAACTCGAATGCGGCAAGCACGCCCAAACCAGCGGTCATCCCTGCCTCGACTTGCTTCAATGCCTCCGCCTCAATCCGATCGGCTTGCAACTCTCGCCACAATTCCTCCACCGACAGATCCGGGTCTTCCGCCAAATACCGCCCCACTAATTCCACTCCCAACGGCAAACAGCCCAACCACTGACACAGTTGTTCCGATCGCTCAATCTCCCGATCGACCCGCTGATCCTGCACCAACGCTCTCAACAATTCCAGCGCTTCCTCTTGGGACAACACCTCAAGCTGTAATTCTTGCACCGAAGATCCGAAGCGCGATCGCGAAGTCATCAATACCTTAAAGCGCGACTCTTGCGGCGGCAGAAACGCTTCTACATCCTCATATTTCTGAACATCATCAAAGACGAGCAATGCCGCTCCATCCCGCCAGCGTCGCCAACACCAGCGCACCTTTTCCACCAATTCCAGATCTTCTGGCGGAGTCAAATCTAGATACGATCGTACAAACGAGATAATCTGAGTTCCCACTTCCTCGCGTGCCCTCAGCCAACACAATCCACCCGCATAAGATCCCTCGCGACAGTGCTTCCGAGCATATTGCAAGGCTAATTCTGTCTTACCAATGCCGCCCATGCCCGCGATCGCACTAATCGCCACCGTCGATCTCTGTTGCAACTGCTGATGAATCTGCTCTAGTTCCGCCTCTCGTCCGACAAAGTTCGCACTCGCGTAAGGGAGGTTTTGAATCAGATTCAGTGGATAGACAGGTTTGGATCGCTCCCTCATCGTCCCGAATCTTCCCGGAAAATTCGGCTTTGTCGCTGGCTTGGTTCGTCCCGTTTGCATCGCTTGCAGCACTAAATCTTGTGCCGTTGCCTCTTCGACCCCAACCAAATCGACATAAACAATCGTCGATAACATCCCCGTCAGCGCACAGTCTCCGATTCGGATGGGAATCAGCGATCGCTTCTCCCCAGTTGGATCTTGGGCAAACGCTGCTGCCCATTCGGGTTGAGTAAATTGCGAATTGAGATAATTTTCGGATAAAACTGCGATCGTTCGTTCTGCCTGTGATGCCGATCGCTGCATATCCAGCACAAAGTTTCCACCCGGACGAAAATCCCACGCTTGAATGATCACGGTATATCCTGCCGCTTCTAGCGTCCAAGCAATCCATTCTGCCCAAGATTTGTCTCGGCGGTTGTAGCTGACAAAAAAATCTTTCTTCGATTCAGCATCCATTCGCTCAACCTAGAAACACCCCTACCTCTCTTCTACAGCAGCATCCGAGATTTCTCGATAGAAAGGCAAAGTTTCTTTAGAAAACTAGAACAGTTCATCTGAGAATACGAACATTCTATGCAGCGAAGCAATCGTTCTCTCTCGAAGCGCGAACATTCCGTTCAAAAGCTAGAACGATTCATCTCGAAGCGCGATAACTTCGCTGCGCGGATTGTTCATTCCGATTTGAACTGAAAGCATTCCTGCTTAAAGCGCGATCGTTTCATCCAAAAGTATGATCGCGCTCATTTTCCGCAGCACTGATGCAGCAAAATCAAACGCACCTCTGCATAAAATCAATCACTTCGTGCATAAATCCCGGTTTTGTCACCATCAACACCGTAGAACCCGGTTCTAAAATCGTACTGCCGTTCGGAATCGCCAAATCCATCTGTGCATGAGGCTGGTAGCCGATAATCAAGGAGCCACGCGGGAATCGAGGGTCTTGAGCGACTTCTGCCACACTCCGCCCCACGACATTACAATTTGCTGGAATCGACAACTTAAACACCTCGATTTGACCCTGCTCGAAGTGCATCATCGATTCCACTTCCGGGTATTCGATCACATTCACCATTGTTGAAACTGCAAGCTCGATCGCATTAATCACATGCGTCGCCCCCGCAAATCGATACGGTTCGGCAAAATCCTTGTGCCGCATTCTCACCAAAATATTTGGCACACCGTAATGTTTCGCCAGCGTCACCATTGCCAGATTCAGCGCATCATCTCGAAGCACTGCCGCGATCGCATCGGCTTTGCGAATTCCCGATTCGATTAGCACTTCAGTACTCACCGCGCTGCCTTCAAACGCAATTACGCCTAACTGTTCTCGTGCATACCGACACGCCGCCGGATTCACATCGATCACGGCGACCGTATGCCCTAAATCAATTAGGCGTTGCGCCAAACTCAAACCGATTAGACCCGCGCCCCCGATTAGAACGTACATAGTTTCTCTGTTCCACGCTTCGCTAATAGCCTAAAGCATGGGGCAAAGAACAGGAAACGCTCAATCGAGTTTGAGCGAATTCACCGGAACTTCGTCCCATGACGCGACCAGGCGCATTCGTGCGATCCAGCCCTGAGCTTTCTGAGTATCGGTCAGATTTTCTTCAAATGATTGGTGGCATTCTTGCGCTTGAGTTTCGTCGCAGCAGGCGATACAAGCGTACATCAGCCCAGACGGATCAACTTGTTCATTTACCCAAATTGACATGATCGTGTCCTCCAAGACCTTACAGAGAATTTTGCCATATTTATGATTCGCGCGTTGCCATTTGGAAAAGCGCTTCTCCGGTGACACGACAAATTCGCCAGTCGGGAAGCACCGTTGCTCCCATGCGTTTGTAAAATCCGATCGCACTTTCATTCCAGTCCAAAACGCACCAGTCCAATCGCCCGCAGTCCCGCTCTACGGCGGTTTGAGCTAATCTCGTTAGAATTGCTTTACCGATTCCTTGCCCTCGATATTCCGGCAGAACGAACAGATCTTCGAGATAAATTCCCGGCTTTGTGAGGAATGTTGAATAGTTGTGTAGAAACAGTGCAAAACCGATCGGTTTGTTTTCAACCACCGCGACGATCGCTTCAATCAAGGGTTTTTCGCCGAACAGATGGGAATGGAGATGCTCGATCGAGCCTGTGACTTGATGAGAAAGCTTCTCGTATTCAGCAAGTGCTTGAATTAGCGAGAAGATTGCCGGAACATCGGCAGGCGTAGCAGGACGAATTTCAAACATAAAAGATATGAGTCTTAGGCTTCAGCAACTCATACCGTAAACCTAAATCAATATAAATTCGATCAGATTCTTCGCTCGTGTTGCTCACTCGTCCTGATTCTCAATCCGGGCGAGCAACATGAGCGAAGATTTCAATCACGTTCTAACCCAACCAGCCTTTCAGCCGTTCTGCAATCTGAGGTCTCCGCAACTTCCGCATCGCTTTACTTTGAATCTGGCGCACTCGTTCCCGCGACAAGTTAAACATGCCGCCCACTTCTTCGAGCGTACAAGGCTTACTGGTCGTCAAACCGTAGCGCAACGAGATAATATCTTTCTCGCGCTCGGTCAAAACATTGCCCAGCACATCCCAAATCTCTTGGCGCAGCATTGTTTCACTCATCTGAGATTCTGGCGACTGCGTATCACCATCTTCGAGCAGATCCATCAGTTCCGTGTCTTCGCCTTTTCCGACTCGGTGATTTAGCGAAAGCGATTGACGACGAACTTGCTGGAGATGCTGCAACTGCTCGACGGTTAATTCGAGCGACTGAGCTAGTTCCGCTTCGGTGGGATTGCGTCCCAGTTCGCGCTTGAGTTCGCGATGAGCTTTTTTCAGCTTGTTCAGCTTTTCGACGATATGAATCGGTAAGCGAATCGTGCGGGCATCATTCGCGATCGTTCTCGTGATCCCCTGCCGAATCCACCAGTACGCATAGGTTGAAAACTTATAGCCTTTATCGGGATCAAACTTCTCGGTTGCCCGGTTTAAGCCTAATGCCCCTTCTTGAATTAAATCTAGAAATGGAACCCCGCGATTTAAATATCGTTTGGCGATCGATACGACTAAGCGAAGATTCGATCGAATCATTTTGCGCTTAGCGACACGGCTGCGGTGTAAGCGATGTTCTAACTGTCGTTCGGTCATGCCTAAGCGCTCTGCTAACTGCGCTCTGGTGGGCATCTGACCGATTTCGCTATACAGTTTCCGCTGCGCCTCATCGACTTCAACGAGGTACTGAACGCGCCGAGCGAGTTCTACTTCTTCATCGGCTTTTAGCAGCGGATAGCGCGCCATTTCCTTAAAGAATGCGCCGACCGCATCATCGGCAACCGTTTTGTTATATCCTGCCGATCGAGCCGATGCCATTTGATCGATTTCAACTTCATCGGTGGCAGAACTTTCTAGATCAGCGGCAACCGAAGTTAGTTCCATTAGATCCGGTTCAATCTCGATCGGGGTGCTGTCTGCGAAATCGGCTTCTAATTGCAAAGAGTCCACTGAATCTAACTCAGCAACGTCCATTGCAAAGTCCAAATCACGAGAGAGGGCTTCTGTGTGAGAACTGTTGCTTTGTTCGTTCATAGTGATGTTATATCGAGGTAGTATTTACGCGATCGTTTGGGTGAGAGAGTAGCCAGGTTAAGCATTCAAACATAGGGGTTTGAAAACTTAAGCCAGCGGTGAGTAGATTGATGCCGAATGTTCTTCTAAATTGCCAATGATGTAGCCTTAGAACCCCTCCTGAACCTATGACGAATTAATGCGTTTCCGAAAAACTTTTTGGAAACTTTTAGAAATGAGCAGATGCAAAGTTCACACTTGCTCAAAGCACCGTTCCTGAATCGGGAAAAATCCTGGAGATGCGTTTCAGCTTCGGCGCGTTTCCGGCTCGCTTGAATTGCGAGGTGCAACATATGGACTGAAGCATCTTGCACAAACGACAAGATCCCGAACCGTCTGGTTGCTGCTATAACAGACTCTCATACCCGTTTCGATTTACATCTCTACCAATGGTGGGAAAAGCAAAACTTAAATGTTTCAATCTATCTTTGGGCAAGTCATCTCCCTTTTAGTCGATCGATCCGCTAAACTCAGTCACACGCTAAAATTAAGAGATAGTTCGTTTGAACTGATCGCCCCTGAATTCCTTGTCATTTAATACCGCAAAAATCCGTAGAAGCGGATTTTCTTAAGTTTTTCTCTTCATTTGCGAATATGTCTGAATTGCAGTCTGTGGCGGAATCAAGGGCAGAATATTCGACGATGCCAACCTGGGTCGAAGTCCTGGTTGATTGTCCGGGAACCCAAGGCGTATTTACGTATGCTGTGCCGTCTGGGGTGTGGGTGCAACCGGGTGATATTTTAAGTGTGCCGTTTGGGTCACAGCAGGTTGGCGGAATCGCGGTTCGGCTGTTGAATCAGCCACCGGAATTAGAGCAAATTCGATCGATTGATTCGATCGTCAGTCCAAGATTTTTCCCGGCATCGTATTGGGCATTACTCGATCGAGTGGCTCGTTATTATCAGACTTCACTGATGCAAGTGGTTCGGGTCGCGTTACCGCCGGGATTATTAGCGCGATCGCAACGACGCATCCGTTTGATCAATCCCGAAGCAAATGAAGTTTTTCTCAACACAGCCGCGCAACAAATTCTCCAACTTTTAAAAGCCAGCAAAACTAAAGAATATTCCTGGCAGTTTATTCAGCGCAAGGTAAAAGGGGCACATCGCGGACTTCAAGATTTGCTCAAACTCAACTGGGTTGAAAGCTATCTAGAGCCACCCGCCACCATTCGACCCCAATTACGACAAGCGGCGATTCTCGTCTCGATGTCAGGAGAATTAAAAAGTCGTCAACGCGAAATTTTAGAAGTTCTCAAGCGCAACGGCGGCGAAATGTGGCTGACCGATTTATTGCAGCATTGCCGTACCACTTCAGCCACCGTAAAACGACTACAAGAGCTAGGCTGTGTGATTCTTCAAGGGCGGGAAGTCTTACGGAGCGAACGCAATCCGCAGGTAGACAATGATTCAGCCAAATCGCTCACGTCGGATCAGGCTCAAGCGTTAGAGCGAATTCAGACTGTCTCAGGATTCGAGAAAATTCTGCTGCATGGTGTCACAGGCTCAGGAAAAACTGAAGTTTATTTACAAGCGATCGCACCCATCCTTCAGCGCGGTCAATCTGCACTCGTATTAGTGCCCGAAATTGGACTAACGCCGCAGCTTACCGATCGCTTTCGCGCCCGATTCGGCGATCAAGTTTGCGTGTATCACAGCGCTTTATCCGATGGCGAACGGTTTGATACTTGGCGGCAAATGTTAACAGGCTCACCGCAAGTCGCGATCGGAACGCGATCGGCAATTTTCGCCCCGTTGCCGAATCTCGGTTTGATCGTTCTCGATGAGGAACACGATTCGAGCTTCAAACAAGATCAGCCTGCTCCTTGTTATCATGCTCGATCGGTGGCTCAGTGGCGGGCAGAATTAGAAGATTGTCCGCTAATTTTAGGGTCTGCAACACCTTCGCTGGAATCTTGGTTAGAGTCACCAATCTATCTTTCACTGCCGAAGCGAATCTTAGATCGTCCATTACCACGCATTGATGTTGTGGATATGCGGCGAGAATTGCACGATCGCAATGGCTCGATTTTTAGTCGATCGCTACAATCTGAGCTAAAAAAACTCAAAGAAAACAATCAAAAAGGACTGTTGTTTATTC
>CAXTDB010000280.1:0-7062 GCA_964242045.1 uncultured Leptolyngbya sp.
AGATTGTCCCGATTCATCGATCGCGACAAACGATTCGACATCATCCACTTCGTTCGACTCATGCGGCAATCGTCTCAGTAACGTTCCACGTTCATTTCGCGGAAATCCCCGGATTTCAAACAGATCGATAAAATCTGCTCCGAAGCTGAGACTAAGTTCAAACTCAACAGGTTCGGTACTGTAGTTGGCAAGCTCGATTTCTTCAAACAGTCCGCCGTTGAGAACTAACTCACGCTTGATCCCGATCGTTTCGGCGGGAATGCGATCGTCGAGTCGCGGATTCGTACACAGCACCGACAGCACAAATCCTTTTTCGGCAGTGCTGCTGAGTAAAATCGGCGATCGTCCATCTAACTGCAATTCCAGTCGATTGAGAAATCGCGTATCGTGACAAAACAAACCAAGACCACTACTGCGACCCTCATCCGAGGAGCCGCCAATGTTGCCAAACGTATCGCTGAGTAAAAACAAATCATCGTCTTTCAGCGTCAGAATGGGCTGCGGACGCTCATTCAGAACCGATGTCCACTCCGGGATTGGAGACTGATCGGCTGGGACAAACTTTCTACCGTCGAGTTCAATGATTTCTGAGGTCATTGGTCAATTCTGGTGGGCAAGGGGACTAGATGAACCGTGATTTAGAAATTTAACGGATTAAAACGAAATATAAATCGTAACCCTTCTAACGATGATGCGTTCACTATTTTTCAGGTTCCAGTTTCTGATTGATTTCCTTTGGCTGCAATCGCTCTTGTTTTTAGCGATCGGGACATCAAGATTCGATTACATGATGATCCCCAAGCATCGCGATTGATTTACGTAACGCTCTGCACATAAAGCTGTGATAATCTCTGCCTACAAGCGATTCTGCCGTGTGCCCAAACGTGGTAGTATCCCAAGTGCCTTAGATCAGCAAGCCCAGAGCGCTGGTCATGGCTTTGCTGCTTTTCGGCGGAAGGCTTCGACTAGCCACAGGCACGAGAAAGCAGGTTTGGTTTATTTGATCCTCTAGGTTGTTCACTTTACATGCCACTGCCATCTTCTCACCGTCGCACTAAAATCGTTGCCACGATCGGCCCTGCAACCAGCAGCCCCGATGTTTTGCGCGATCTCATCGAAGCAGGGGCAACCACGCTGCGCCTGAATTTTTCCCACGGCTCCCACGATGATCATCTCCGCAGCATTCGTCTGATTCGACAGATTTCGTTTGAACTGAATCAGCCCGTCGGCATTTTGCAGGATTTGCAAGGACCGAAGATTCGATTAGGACGGTTTGAAAACGGCTCGATCATTCTCAACAAAGGCGATCGCTTTACGCTCACAAGCCGCATTTTGCCAGGAACACAGGAAATTAGCTCAGTCACCTACGATTTGCTTTCCGAAGAAGTGCCCCAAGGTGCAACGATTCTGCTCGATGATGGCAGAGTTGAAATGAAGGTCGAGGAAGTTGATCAAGTTGATCGATCGCTGCATTGTCGCGTCGTTGTCGGTGGGCCGCTCTCGAACAATAAAGGCGTTAACTTCCCTGGTGTATATCTGTCGATCAAAGCGCTGACCGACAAAGACCGCAAAGATTTAGTATTCGGACTTGATCAAGGAGTCGATTGGGTAGCACTCAGCTTTGTGCGAAATCCTCAAGACGTTTTAGAGATCAAAGAACTGATTTCTAGTGCTGGAAAGTCAGTTCCGGTGATCGTCAAGATCGAAAAGCACGAAGCGATCGAGCAAATGGAAGCAATTCTGTCGATTTCAGATGGCGTAATGGTGGCACGAGGCGATCTCGGAGTTGAACTGCCTGCCGAAGACGTGCCAATTCTGCAAAAGCGCTTAATTAAAACCGCGAATCGATTGGGCATCCCCGTGATTACTGCAACTCAAATGCTCGATAGCATGGTGCATAGTCCGCGTCCGACTCGCGCTGAAATTTCCGATGTTGCCAACGCAATTTTGGATGGGACCGATGCGGTGATGCTCTCGAACGAAACGGCGGTCGGAAAATACCCGATCGAAGCTGTGTCGCAAATGGCATCGATCGCCGTTCGGATCGAGCAAGAAAACGCGAAGCAGCCTTTAGAAAATACGGGTCGATCGATTCCGAATGCGATCAGTCAAGCGGTCGGAAATATCGCGGTTCAACTCGATGCTTCTGCGATCATGTCGCTGACCAAAACTGGATCAACTGCCCGCAACGTTTCAAAATTCCGTCCGAGAACGCCGATTCTCGCAATTACACCTCACGTTGATGTTGCGCGCCAACTGCAACTCGTTTGGGGTATCAAACCGCTGTTAGTTCTAGACTTACCTTCAACCGGGCAAACCTTCCAAGCGGCGCTGAATGTAGCACAAGAGAAAAGATTAGTGTCAGAAGGCGATCTCGTGGTGCTAACGGCTGGCACACTCCAAGGAGTTGCAGGTTCAACCGATTTAATTAAAGTTGAAGTGGTCACAGCAGTACGCGGAAAAGGAGTCGGCATCGGGCAAGGTTCCGTCAGCGGTCGTGCGCGGCTGGCTTCAACGATTAAAGAAGTTCGTCAATTCCATTCCGGTGAAATCCTAGTCGCACCGAGTACGAACGCAGAACACATCGACGCGATTCGCAAAGCGGCGGGAATTGTAACGGAAGACAGCAGTTTGACCAGTCATGCAGCAGTAATCGGGCTGCGTTTGGGAATTCCAGTTTTAGTCGGAGTGAAGAATGCAACAGGTGTGATTCGCGACGGTGAGATTGTAACGCTCGATATGCAAAGAGGCTTAGTCTACTCCGGTGGAAGTGGCGCAAATCAGACTGATGCAGCTTTGTCGGTTTGAGTGATGCGATCGCATTGCCGCTAAAAAACTGTTCTTTAATCAGAACAACTTGACTAAGCGTGTATACTAGGGAAATCTACTTATCACAAGAACTGCCCAAAGTCACTCCTGAATAGGATCGAATTGCCGTTGAAAATTCAAGCGTTAGATATCCAGTCGGGCGATCGCATCATTGCTTACTGCAACAACAAGATGCAAATTTGCAAAGTCAAGCACATTATCGACCCAAATCTCAACACGATCACGCTTTCTGTTTCCACGTCTGAGAATTCCCGCAACTCAATCTCGCGCGTGGTGCGGTTTCAGCGAGATGCTTTAGTCGAACTTCACGCTAAAGCGATCGACCAAGAGGTCACGATCAATCAAGATGTCATAAGAGATGTAAAGGACTAGACCACAGTTCTCGCAAAAACTCGTGCAAAGCGTTAGAATAGGCTTAGAGGATTAAATATTCGGCTGTAGCATTTGTTTCTAGTATTCGCGAGTTTTCACGTTTTTCCATTGACAGACTTCTCTCCGAAATTTGGCTCTCAGCAAACCTTCAATTTTGGAGATAATCCATGTCGATCTATGTAGGCAACCTGTCTTACGAAGTTACAGAAGCTGATCTAACCAGCATTTTTGCAGAGTATGGATCAGTTAAGCGAGTTCAGCTTCCCACCGATCGCGAGACGGGTCGGATGCGGGGCTTCGGATTTGTCGAAATGAGTGCGGATGCTGAAGAAACCGCAGCGATCGAAGCACTCGACGGCGCAGAATGGATGGGTCGCGATCTCAAGGTAAATAAAGCAAAACCGCGTGAGGAAGGCGGATCATTCGGCGGCGGCGGTGGACGCAGAAGCGGCTCTCGTGGTGGTTACTAAGCGTTAAAGCTTCGATCATTGAACTGAGAATTTGACAGAGGAAGGTTCGGACAGTTGCGTCTGAACTTTCCTCTGTTCGCCTAGCTTGGTTTCGATGATTTAGTTTTGATTCAGCCCACCTACGAGGAAAGTAAGATGCCCCAAGTTGTTCCTGGGGAAAATGAAGGTATTGAATCAACCTTGCGTCGATTTAAGCGTGAAGTTTCCAAAGCAGGAATTTTTCCTGACATGCGGAAACACCGTCATTTTGAAACCCCGATCGAGAAACGTAAGCGCAAAGCGCTAGCGAGACACAAACAAAGTAAAAGGAAGTTTCGCTATTGATTGCTCAAGACGCTTCCAAAGAAATCTCACAACTGATTCTAGAAGCCTTGAAGCAAGGTGATAAGAACCGAGGAGAACTTTTTGATCTCCTCGGTGAAGGCTATCCTGTGCTGGTTCAAGCTTTGCAAAAGTTAAAAGACAAGAAGCTGATCGAAAGTTATTTTGCACCAACTGAAACCGTTTCAGTTCTGACCTACCGCTTGCATTCTGGAGGTTAACCCATATGCTGAGTCATTCTCTAACAACCATGAGTACAAAGGAGCTTTTAAGTCGCTATGCCGCTGGGCAAAGAGACTTTCGCAACCTTAACCTTATGGCAGCCAATCTAAGAAGCATGAATTTGAGTGGAATCAATCTTAGTGGCGCGAACCTGAGCAAAGCAAATCTGAGCAAAGCAAATCTGAGTCACGCAAATCTTACGGATGCGATTTTGACCGGAGCCAATCTTGCTGAAACAAATTTCACTAGAGCGAATCTCACCAACGGCAATTTGAGCAGTACCGATTTGAGCGTTGCCAATATGAGTCGAGCGCAGTTGCACGGAGCAACTCTGCCTGAAGCAATCCAACAGAGTGCAATCTAACAAATCGCGTAAATCATTAATCGGGGTTGCTCACCGCAGTCCCGATTTTTTGACGACTGCGATCGAGCAGACTATATATTGGGTTGTAATTGGTGGTAAAAAGTGGAGCTGACGGGAGTCGAACCCGTGTCCAAACTGAGTATTGATTCATCAATCATTCACAGGTTTAGCTTCTCTAATCCTCGAAGCGGGAACTGTCCTTTATCCCGGACAATAGGATGCTCTGGTATTGTCTTAGCTAGAACGCCAACCAGAGGTGAAGTTCTAGAGCGACCGTTGGGGTTTGCTCGTCACCTTTAACGGTGTCAGATGATGAGCGCTCGAACCTAAACTAGAGGTGTTTTATGCTGCAACAGGTGCAGTTTTACGAGCAAAAGGTACGATGTTGTTTGCATCTATTTTTTTGAGCCTAGATTTACGAGAGTGGACTCCCTCTCGACCTGCATCTCGATGGAACGTTCGCCAGCCTGTCGAAACCGTTACAGCCCCGTGATGTTTTTTTATTATAGCGCGTGATTGCGATTCGCCAACTACGATCGAAAGTATCCGAGTCGTCGCCAATATTGTTGCACCCGCGCTTCCCACTGCTGCCAATATTCTTCGATCGCGCTTGGTTCAAACCAAAAGATCTCGGCAGGCGTTTCCGGAATTGCAACGACGAGCAGGGCATGACAGAGATTGAGGTTATAGTTTCGATATAGCTGGTTCGCTGCTCCACAATACGCCACTAACTGAAGTGGGTAGTCGTACAAGCGATCGACGGTTTTTTTCGGTCGATCGCTTGTTTTCCACTCACAAATGCAGGGCACTCCTTCATAACTGGCGACACAATCGACTACCCCGGCGTATCCCAATTCATCGTGAATTACCACGCCTTCAATTAGTCGGACTTGCTCCACTGCTTTTAGTACAGGCTCAACACTTTCCCAGTAAGGACGAATCGATTCTGGGCAATCGACTTCTTGCCCTTGAAGGTATTTCTGAATATAGCGATGCGTTCCAGTTCCGCGCCGACTCGCTGTTTTAGTAATCTCTGCCGCTTGCTCAACTCCGATGCGCTGTTGCCAGCTGAATAGCCGTTCGCGATCTTCACGCGGCTTGGTCGCATTTAGAATCGTCGTCACGCTAGGAATACGATCGCCATTTGCATTCACATAAAACTGTTTGCCCGCTTCTCGAACGGATTTTGACGCATAGCGGGGCAGTTCAGACACAAGTTTATTCCTCGGAAATTGTTCTTGATCGTACCTGAAAACTAAGGCGTTAAGATACTCAAATCTTAGGTTTCTTCAACCACTTTGAAAAGTGTCCTCAGTTTAGAAACTTCTTAAGGAATCGGGCGGTCAAAGATGAATATAAAGAGTAGATAACTGAGTGAAAAAACTGCGATTCACATAAAATCGAGAGATTGAATAAAGCTATTTCTCTGGCAGGATGCAGGAACTTTTTAACTCGCTCAAATGTCTACTTAACTAACAAGAAAAAACACTCTCTCGCTTGGGAACAGCTACCTATGTATAGCATCGCAAAATCCGGTTTAGCTCTGACTTTGGCTCTTGGTACAGTTGCAGGTGCAGCGGCTCCAATGGTAATGGTCGCACCCGCTTCAGCACAAGCAACCTTTTCTGATGTTGCCTCTGATAACTGGGCTTCTCCGTTCATTCAAGCATTAGCTTCTCGTAACATTATTGCTGGATTTCCTGATGGAACATTCCGCCCGAATGATCCGGTCACTCGCGCTCAATTCGCAGCAATCCTTCTCAAAGCATTTCCGAATGCTCAGCGCATTAATACTCCGGTCAACTTCTCAGATGTTCCTAGCAACTATTGGGGATCTCAAGCAATCCAAAACGCCTATGCGACTGGATTCTTAGCAGGGTTTCCGGGTGGAACATTTCGCCCGAATGACAACATTCCACGCGCACAAGCGTTGGTTTCGTTGTCTAACGGTCTGAAATACGCCAGCACCCAACCCGCTGATAGTTTGCTTCAGGCTTACACTGATGCTTCCAGCATTCCGGCTTATGCACGCAATAGCATTGCTGCTGCGACCGAACGCCGCATCGTGGTCAACTACCCAGATGTCAGCCTTCTAAACCCGAATCAAACCGCAACCCGCGCTGATGTCGCTGCATTCGTTTACCAAGCGTTAGTCAGCACTGGACAAGTTGCCGCAATTCAGTCGCCTTACATTGTGGGTCAAGCCGCGCCGCAACCGCAGGCAGTTAGCATCCCCGCAGGAACCGCGATTCCGCTCCGCTACGATCGCGCGGACAAAATCCTCCTCGCCAAGAACGAACCGCAACCAACTCCGATTACGCTAACCGTCGCTCAAAACGTGGTCACTTCTAATGGAGCGGTTCTGATTCCCGCAGGTACTCAGGTTTCGGGTCAGCTAACCGTCGCTCAAGGTGCAGCACAGTTCACCGCTTCTGAACTGGTCTTAGCGAACGGTCAGAGAGTCGCGATCGCCGCAACTTCTGA
>CAXTDB010000281.1:0-6987 GCA_964242045.1 uncultured Leptolyngbya sp.
TTGCCCGTAGATTTGTTTGCGCTTTGCTTCGTCTAATTCCTGTGCGCCCGCAACATAGAGCCGACCGATTTCTGCTTCCCAATCTGCCACGACACGCCCTTCTAACGGAGGTTTTCCAGGACCTGCGGACTGATTGAAACTGTGCGATCGACTTTCCGGCAACCACACATTTGCTCCACTATTCGGCTCTTTACTGCCCCCCATCGCTAAGAGGTACGACTCCCATTCCTGAGTGTTATCTAACTTATCAATCAACACTCCGAAGTTAATCGGATTGATATCGACTTGAATTCCTAGTCGGCTCAAATCTTGCTTAATTTGTGCCACCATTGCTTCTCGCACCGGATTGCCCGCATTCGTCATCAAGGTAAAGCGAACCGCATTTCCTTCCGTATCTGTTAGTTGTCCACGAGAATTCAGCTTAAATCCCGCTTCCTTCAATAGCTCTTTTGAACGATTTTGATCGTAGTTGTAGACTTTTAGACCGTCTTCGGGTTTCAGAAAATACGGACTAGTTTCGAGAATTTGCGAATTAATCAGCCCTCCCAATCCGCGAAAAATATTGGTGTTCATCCGTTCGCGATCGATCGCGTATGCAACCGCTTGCCGAAATTTCGGATTGTTAAACCACTTCGATTTCACTGGATCAACAACCGGACGACCATTGCGCCGCCCTTGATTCAGGTTAAACGCCATAAAGGTCGTAATCGGTCGAATTCCACCGATGTAGGTTGTAAAATCGCCTCGCTTTTCTTGCTTTTTCAGAATCGAATAATCTTCCGGGCGAATCGGCTCAGAAATATCTAACCCCCCCGATCGAAACTGCAATAGGATCGTGTTTTGGTTTTCAACCACGCTCCAGATAATGCGCTCGATATAAGGCTGTTGATTGTTTTGGGCATCTCTGCGCCAGTAGTTCGGATTGCGCTTGAAGATCACGCGCTGCGTTGCGACGTATTGATCGATCGTATAAGGTCCATTCGCAATAACTTTTTTCGGATCAGTATCCGTTCCCCAAGTCGAGAGAAACAGCGGATTCCCTTGCGAATCCGTTTTTTTCACCGTTTCTTCTAGAACGTGCTTCGGCAAAATTCCCAATCCGCCTGTGACTCGGACAAATGGCGCAAATGGTTCGGGCGTACTGAACTCAATGCGTCGATCGTCGATCTTCCGGACGCTTGGCAGAGCGCGTTGCTTCCCGATCCGCAAGACATCTTGAATATCAGTTGGAATTTTGGGATTGAAGAAAATATCTTGAAACGTAAAAACGACATCATCTGCGGTGAGTGGTGCGCCATCCGACCATTTCAAACCATCGCGCAGCGTGAAGGTTACTTTCTTTTTGTCGGGCGAAATCTCCCACTTTTCAGCCAGTTCTGGTTCTAGTTCACTGGTCAATCCATTTTCAGTAATCAATCCAACGTATACAAACCCGGTGACGTTCGGATCTTCATTGATCAACGCATAGTTAAATGATTTTGGATCACTCAGAACCGTATCGATCATTTGTGGAACTCGTGCCGCTTGAGTTTTGTAGCCCTGCGGATTGCAAGCGGTAATTCCGATCGCACAGCAAAACATCACCATCGCAAACGCCCAGAATCGCCAAAAACCTGTCGGAGCGGAAAATTTCATACGTCGATCGCGCCTGATCAGAAAGTAATTCTATCCTTTCTACACCTTTTGCGCGTTTTCTGGGAGATTTCTGTTAGATTGCGTTGCAAACCCGCTTCTTAGAATTGCAGGCTTACTGAATAGAGAGTTCAATCAACTCTGCAATTCCGGCTCTATGCGGGTTAAGGCAGAAAGCGATCGAGTGCTGCTTTAAGTTCTTCGATCTCTGCATCGATGTTGCCTTCTTGAGCGGCGCGAGCAACACACTGAGACAAATGCTCATCTAAAATCATTCGAGCCACGCGATCGAGTGCTCCCCGAACCGCAGCAATCTGAATCAACACATCCGGGCAAGGTCGATCGCTTTGTACCATCGTTTTGATTCCGCGAATGTGTCCTTCGATCCGCGACAGTCGATTAATTACGCGCCGCACGGATTCTTCACTGTGAACATGCGGATGAGCCGGATCATGCTCGTGATCTGCGATCGACTCAAGGTCGCGGGGTAAATCTGAAGTTGCCATCGGGTGCGATCGTGGTAGTGAGTGTTACTGATCTTAGTGCCTCAAGGGGAAGGTGTGGAGAATGGCGTGAAATCTCTACCAAACCAGATTTTGTTTTCACCCGTAGGATAGGAATAATGGCTAAACCAGAAGCTGAATAGTGGCATTTCCACGGATAAAGACTTATGCAACGCTCTAAGATTTCTAATCGTTTCCGCCGATTCCAACTTGCAATGGTCACGATTGTGATGCTAATTGGTTTGATGTCTTTCCCGCAATCGGCTTCAGCAGAACCGACTCCAGAAATCGCTCAAGCGCCAAAAGCGATCGAGCGCGGCAGTTTTGTGGCAGAAGCGGTTCAGAAAGTCGGTACGGCAGTCGTCAGAATCGATACGGAGAAAACCGTCACACGACGGGCTGATCCGATGCTCGAAGATCCGATGTTCCGCCGATTCTTTGGAGAAGATTTCTCGACGTTACCGCGATCGGAAACAGTGCGCGGTCAGGGATCAGGATTTTTGATCGATAAAAGCGGCGTGATTTTGACCAATTCTCACGTGGTGAACGGTGCAGATAAAGTTACAGTGACGCTCAAAGACGGGCGGGTGTTTGAAGGTAAAGTGCGCGGATTTGATGAAGTGACAGATTTAGCCGTGGTAAAGATCGACGGGAAAGATCTACCGATTGCACCGCTGGCAGATTCCGATAAAGTGCTAGTCGGAGATTGGGCGATCGCAGTGGGGAATCCGCTCGGACTCGATAACACGGTAACGCTAGGAATCGTTAGCACCTTACATCGATCGAGCGCTCAAGTAGGTTTGACTGATAAACGACTTGATTTCCTTCAAACCGATGCAGCGATCAATCCTGGAAATTCGGGCGGACCGTTGTTAAACGATCGCGGTGAAGTGATCGGAATTAACACCGCGATTCGAGCAGATGCGATGGGAATTGGATTTGCGATTCCGATTAACAAAGCGAAATCGATCAAAGATGCCTTGGTACGGGGTGAAAAAATTCCGCATCCGTATTTAGGCGTTCAGATGACGACTTTAACGCCTGAACTTGCTAGACAGAACAACACTGATCCAAACTCTGCGTTTGAAGTTCCAGAAGTGAATGGGGTGATTGTAGTGCGAGTGTTACCAAATTCGCCTGCTGCGATCGCGGGTTTTCGTCGGGGCGATGTCGTCACAGAGATCGATGGAAAGGCGATTACCAAGGCGGAGCAGCTTCAAGAACTGGTGGAAAGTACAAAACTCGGTCAGACCTTGAAGGTGCAGATTCGGCGCAATGGACAAGTGCAGCAACTCGCGGTGAAGCCTGCGGAACTGCAAGACGTAAGTTAAAGTGACGCAACGACGATCTTTTTGCTGCCGTAATAATGAAGTAGAAAGCGATCGCTTTGGTTTAGTCCATCGCGATCGCATTTCTCAACGTCTGACGAAATTCCTCACACTTTCTAAAATTCTGTAGACTCGTATTCGATCCCTACAAAGCCGCCTTGTGCAAGCTCACAGACTTAGCGGTAAAGTCGATGATACTGGACAACTTATCGTAACTGAGACAGTTAATCTTCCCCCTGGCGAAGTTGAGATCATTGTGCTGCAAAAACCTGCTGAGATGGATTTAGAAATCGCTCAGTCTCTTGAAGCTCGCCCTACAAAAATCAGATTTTTAAGGGAATGGGGTTTGCAAAAACGGAACCTGCGCTTTCTGATTTTGATGCTGATGAAGCCCGATGGCAGGCATTGAGGGAGAAATACGATTTATGAAAATTTTGCTCAATACGAATGTCGTTTTAGAGGTTGCTTTGGAACGATCGCCCTTTTTTCCACAAGCCGAAGAAGTCTTTGCACTGGCTGAAAACACAGCATTTGAAGCATTTATTTCTGCCTCAACATTCAGCGACTTGTACTCCGTCATTCGTAAGCAGAAGAGCCAATCACTGGCACTCGATTTTGTTGAAAGCATTGCTCAGGTTTTGCAGATTGCAATAGTCGATCGAGCAGTGATTTCACTTGCATTTACGCTTGGGTTTGCAGATTTTGAGGATGCAATTTAGTGTGCAACTGCGATCGAGAATCAGCTTGACGGCATCGTGACTCGTGATGCACAGGACTTTGGCCAAGCCGCTATTTAGATTTTTACGTCGATCGCGCTGGTTGCTGCGATGTCTTAATCGAAATCTTCCATACCCTCTAAAATTCTGTCCACTCGAACTAATTCAATCATGACAGCCGTTCCAGGGTTCTAGATTAGAGTATTAGGCAGAAAGCATCGATCTAATTCCCCAATTTTGAGTATTATGCCGACTTTGTGTAGTATAAATTGCTCAATGGAGATGTTATGATGACGAGCCTCTGCCTAATGTCCAGATCCGGGCAATTAAGCGGAAATTGTCAGTCTAAATAATAGTTATACGCCCTAAGCTGGGATGGCATAGAATTAAACCTTGCAATATTCAAACCAGCGTTGTAGACTTTGAGTCACATAATTCGTTGTTCTCTCAAGGCGTTGACTGTGGTTTCAAAAACTATTACAGATACCAAAGTGTATAAAGATGACTCTCACACTATTATTCATGGTGACGCTCTTGAAAACTTGAAGCAAATTGAGTCAGAATCTATTGACCTGATTTTCGCTGATCCACCCTATAACATTGGTAAAAACTTTGACGGTCTAGTTGAGAACTGGTCAGAAGAAGAGTTCTTGGACTGGACTTATCAATGGATTGATGAATGCCATCGAGTTTTGAAACCCAGTGGTACTTTTTACTTAATGAATAGCACAGAAAATATGCCTTATCTTGACATTAAATGTCGGAAGAATTTTTATGTTAAAAGTAGGATTGTTTGGACTTACGATAGTTCTGGTGTACAGGCGAAAAAATACTTTGGTTCCATGTATGAACCAATAATTATGCTTACAAAGCATGAGAAGAATTATACATTTAATTCTGAACACATCATGGTTGAGGCAAAAACTGGATCAGAGCGTCGGTTAATTGATTATCGAAAAGAGCCTCCTCAACCTTACAATACAAGGAAAGTTCCGGGCAACGTTTGGAACTTTGCACGAGTACGCTTTAAGATGGATGAATATGAAAATCATCCAACCCAAAAGCCAGAAGCACTTCTAGAACGTATTATTTTAGCCTCATCAACCACTGGAGATCTCGTGCTAGATCCGTTTTCTGGTAGCTTCTCCACATGTTCAGTTGCTAAACGCTTGGGAAGAAAATCTATCGGAATTGAGATAAATGAAGAATACGTGAAAATAGGTATTCGGCGTTTGAAATTAACTTCAGGCTACACCGCCGAAGAATTGGCGAAAGAGAAGAAGCGAAAAACAAAAAACCTTTCTAAAAAAGCGAGAGTTACAAGTGAGGAACAGCCTAAACAGATGTCAATCATCTAGCAGTCCGTATTCTAATTTGAAGCTCTGAACTACAATTTCTTTCAATTGGGCAACCAAATTAGAAGACATTTTAACTTCTTCAAGGATGCTCCTAAGCTCATTTAATGTGTAAATTTTATCAAACAGTTTCATGTACGCTTCAACTTGTTGGGTATCATATTTCTGAAGAGCATCTTTTTCTATCTGCGCTCTAACTTCCTCAGAAGTTAAATCAGTTTTGATAACAAAATTCATTGGAAACCGATTAACTTTTTCAAAATCTAGAAAATACTTTCTAAAGTCCAACGTTTCAGTTACTTGGAAGAACTTTCCTAAAGGTTGCAGAACAAAGTCAATTCCCCCGTCATTGGCATTGGTTCGTCCTGTACGATACAGGATTAATTGCTCTAAGTTTTCCTTTCCATCCATGGAGAATCGAACACTTGTCTTCGCAAAATGAAGGTGAAGCAATCCAAAGGAAATGATTTCAAACAATCTGGCATCAGAATTGTATTCAAATGCTTCCGCAATGACTTGAGCAATTTCTGCGTCGGTATTGGCTGCCTCAATCTCATTGAGATAAGCAGTTTGATTATCATCAATAATGGTTATATAACCATCTATCGCATCTACAATAAAGCTAGCTGAATTAATAGGATTCATATTATGCTCAACGAGGAGATCGCGAGAGATTTTTCTAGCTTTTCTGCCTTCTCCCAAATTAGCTGGCTGTACAGGTAGCATAGTGTCACTTACATCGTATGCTTTCATGCGTTGCATTAACTCAGTAAAACTTGATCCTTCAAAGTTTCCGTCTATGTAATCTTTAGCCAAAACATAAAGAGCATACAAGTTTCCCAAAGATCGACGAGCTTTACTCCCCCTCTCGGAAGCTTTTGTTTTCCGCTCAATATACTTAAAAATAGTGGAATCTCTGTCTATTCCATAGCTATCAGCAATTTGTTCTAAAAAATTAGTTTTGTTGCTAGACATCATTCTCCTCCATATCAAAATCCAAAAGTTGCTGAGCAGGGATGCTTAACGCCTTTGCCAACTTAACTAAATTCATTAAGCTAACATTACGTTGTCCTCTTTCTATGCCACTAATGTAAGTTCGATCCAAATCAGCAAAGCCAGCAAGTTGTTCTTGGCTGTATCCTTTCGCTGTTCTAATTTTCCTAATATGCTTACCAAATAAAGAAAGTATTTTAGCTTCGTCCATATTTGCTCAGCAGATATATGTAGATATAGTCGAATGTCGTGGACTATACGTCTACGGACTATAAGTCACATGCGTATAACAACCCCAATGCAGCGGGCAGATGAAAGTTCTTGGTGCTGAGTTGGAGGTTACCTGCTGCCGCTGATTGGGAACGTTAGCCTGCTTTGTCTTGTAGCCAAGGCGTAACTTGCAAGTTATACCAAATCAAAAAATACCTGCGACAGATAGTGCATCTACGATAAAGCTAAA
>CAXTDB010000282.1:0-6985 GCA_964242045.1 uncultured Leptolyngbya sp.
AATAACTCCGTGATTTCTCGGAGGAAGATAAGACTTTTAACACCTATTTTGTAAAGACTCAATTTCAATTCCGCATTTTTCTAATCCGCTGCATTCTCGATCGCCTCGACTTCGACTAACGGCTAGTACAAATTCTTTGAACAATTCCTGAATCAAACAGGTCTTGAAGCAAACAGGTAGGGAAACCCGCACTCACTAGACGGCAAGCTTCAATTCATAAAATAGAGACGCGATGCGCGATCGTCGCGCACAATAAAGTGCATTCCGTTTTCTGAAAACCTTGGACGAGGCTTATGACAACCATCTTAGAGCAAGGGAATATCTCGATTCACACCGAGAATATTTTCCCGATTATCAAGAAGTGGCTTTATTCGGATCACGAGATTTTCTTGCGCGAATTGGTTTCTAACGCAGTCGATGCGATCCAGAAACTCAGCATGGTGTCTCGCTCTGGTGAGTTTTCGGGCGAGTTGGGTGAACCGGAGATCGTGATTACGATCGACAAAGCCAACCAAACGCTATCGATCTCAGACACCGGAATTGGCATGACCGCTGATGAGGTCAAAAAGTACATTAATCAAGTCGCTTTCTCAAGCGCAGAAGAATTTGTCGAGAAGTACAAAGCCAGCAGCGATCAGCAGATTATCGGGCACTTTGGGCTAGGCTTCTATTCGTCGTTTATGGTGGCGAAACAGGTTGAGATCGATACGCTGTCCTACAAAGAAGGCGCGCAGTCAGTCCATTGGGTGTGTGACGGTTCAACCGCATTCAGCCTGACCGAATCACAGCGCACAACGCGAGGCACAACGGTTAAGCTAACGCTACAGGATGAAGAATTAGAATACCTAGAGCCGCATCGAATTCGTCAGTTAGTCAAAACCTACTGCGATTTCCTGCCTGTTCCGATCAAGCTCGAAACCTTGGCATCTGAAGGTCAAGAAGCAACTGCACCCGAACAAATCAACCGTCAGAAAGCACCTTGGAAAGAATCGGCAAGCAATCTGACTAAAAAAGACTATCTAGAGTTCTACCGCTATCTTTACCCGTTTCAAGAAGATCCGCTGCTTTGGGTGCATTTGAACACAGATTATCCATTTGTGGTGAATGGTATTCTCTATTTCCCCAAGCTCAAACCCGATGTCGATATCACCAAAGGACAAATTAAACTGTTCTGCAATCAAGTGTTTGTCAGCGACAACTGTGAAGAAGTTGTACCTCGATTTTTGCTGCCATTGCAGGGTGTAATTGATAGCGTTGACATTCCACTAAACGTCTCGCGCAGCTTTTTGCAGAGCGATCGTACAGTGCGTCGAATTGCCGATTACATTGCGAAGAAAGTCGGCGATCGCTTAAAGGAACTCTATCGCGACGATCGAGAAGCTTACATTCGCAGTTGGCAAGATCTCGGCACGTTTGTTAAATTCGGCTCTCTCAACGATGACAAGTTTAAAAAGCAAGTTGAGGACATTCTGATTTATCGCACCACTGCGAATATCAGCGATCGACCGAAAGTTGAAGTTCAAACGCAAGAAGGCGATGTTTGGCAAGAAACCGCCTCAAGCAATACGGTAGACGGTAAAACTTACACCACCTTGCAAGAGTATCTAGAGCGCAACAAAGCGCGGCACGAAAATCGAGTGTTTTACTGCACCGACGAAGTGACGCAAGCAACCTATGTTCAGTTGCACACTAGTCAGGGCTTAGAAGTCTTGTTCATGGATTCGTTTATCGATAGTCACTTTGTCAGCTTCTTGGAGCGGGAATATTCACACATCAAATTCTCGCGGGTTGACTCCGAACTCGATGACACGCTGATTGATAAAGACAAATCTGAGATTGTTGATCCGAGCACCAACCAAACGCGCGGTGAACAGATTAAAGACTTGTTCCAGAAAGCATTAGGTAAACCTAAGCTGACGGTGCGAACTGAAGCACTAAAAGGAGATGCTGCGGCTCCGCCTGCAATGGTATTGCTGCCGGAACATCTTCGCCGGATGCAGGAAATGAATGCACTCTTGCAGCAACAAGCGATCGAGTTTCCCGAAGAACACATTTTATTAGTGAACACATCGCATCCAATGATTCAGAATTTGATCAGTCTGAGTCAAGGCGCGATCGTTACAGGTGCTTCAAGTTCTCCGTCGGCTGAGCTTGCAGATATGATTTGTCATCATGTCTATGACTTAGCGCTGATGGCGCAGAAGGGCTTTAACGCAGACGGCATGAAGGCGTTTGTTGAGCGATCGAATCAAGTGCTAACGAAGTTAACCGATCGAGCTTTGAATTAGACTCTGAAGCCCTACCGAATTAACTGGTGGGGCTTATTTTAGCCTTTCACGCGCTTGTTATCGAATCGAGGTAGTCTAAAATAGCACACCAAACCACATCCTTTTGATGCAAGGTAGATTCCTACGATCGCAGTTTGTCGCACTTTCTAGGTAGATGCAGTCTTACGCATCTGCGGCTTGTGTCAGAACTGTTCCAACTGTACAAGCGCCAAGTAGATTCACCCCTTCAAGATTTGCGTCTTGCAACTCTGCACACAGTAGATTTGCGCCTGCTAGATTTGCGCCTGCTAGATTTGCACCTTGTAAATCAGCTTCTTCTAGATTGGCTTCGCTGAGTTGTGCGCCTTGTAGGTCAGCTTGGCTCAGATTTGCACCATGAAGGTTTACGCCGCTAAGATTTGCTCCGCGCAAATCAGCACCCCGTAAATCAACGCCCTGTAGAGTGACCCCCATTAAGTTTGTGCCGCTGAGAAATGCACCTGCTAAAGTGGCACGAGTCAGTCGCGATCGCATCAGATTCGCTCCCCGCAAGTTACTGCCGCGCAAATCTGCCTCGGTCAAATCCGCCTGCATCAAATTCGCACCCGTTAATGTTGCTCTGAGATCTGCGCCGATTAGTTGACATCCGACTAAGTTCGCACCATCTAAAACAGCACCAGAAAGCTTTGCATCGGTAAAATCAGCACCAGAAAGCTTTGCACCTGCAAAATCCACACCGCTTAGCTCAGCTTTAGAAAAATCTTCGTCTTGCAAATCTGCGCCTGCAAGCTGTTTAACTTTGCCCGATCGAATGGCTTGAATATCCATCTATACTTGCTCCGTCACTTTTTCAGAGAGATTCAGCAACTCTTCATCCGAGTGGGAATCAATCAGCCACATTCCTGCTGCGATTTTCGGCATTTGGATGGGCAAGCTTAATCCTTGCTGCATCGCACTCACTAAGAGACTGAGAGCCTCAACGAGTTTAGCATCCCAGCGATCGCCTACCTCGGATTGGCACTGAGCGAGCGCATCGGTTAACGCGGTTTCAGGATTGCTTGATCGGTAATGTACGACTCGTTGTTGAAATTCGGCTAATAAACCTAGAATTCTGGATTCTAAAGGAATTTCGTCGCCTGCAAGTCCGGCAGGTTGTCCTTGTCCGTTCCAATATTCAAATTGGTGCGTGATGATGGTTGCGATCGCGTTGACTCGCCCCATGTTCCGCAAAATTTGTGCGCCGGGAACAATCGGACAGCAAGGCGCTTCTGATTGATGGTCAGAAATGCGTCCAAAGCTTCCCGGACTGAGAACACTATCGGCTTGCTGTAAGAATGCTAATCGGTGAAGCAGTGCAGAAAGACGCAATCGATTGAGTTGCCATGCTGGAAGATCAAGCAGTTGTGCCATTGCTTCAGATAGTGATGCGACTTCAGCGGCGGCGTTTGGGTTACTGATGTCGGTTTGGTCAATTAACTGAGCGAGCCGAAGAAAGGCTTGAAGCTCGTTGGAAATGAGATTGTTGTCTAAAGCTTCGTGTTTAGAACGCGATCGCAAGTCTTCCTGTCCTGCTTGCAGATAGTTCACCACCATCGAAACGGCTTGATAAATCTCGTCTTGATCACTGGTTTGAACAGAGATTTCAGCGACTTTCGATCGCAGTTGATTCGCTAAATCGGGATTGTATCGATCGATGTGTGCGATCGCAAAATTAATCGTTTCCTCAACCAAGCCTGCCTCGAATGTCCAAAAGCCGTAGAACTTCCGCTCTAGGTCTTCAGTTGGCATACCCTGAACGCCGTAATCTTCGGGTGAGAGTTCTTGGCAGAGAACCATTGCTGTGTAAGACGGAGCCAAAATCATCAAGTGCCATTCTTGCGAGACCGGATCGGCTTTATCCAATTCGACTAAGGCAACGTTCGATCGCTGACTCGTAGGATGTTCTGCAAATCCAGTGTCAGATGATGCCATGATCACGATTTGATCCGCGCGATCGGCAATTTCACCGTAGCGATCGGCTTCTTGGAGATACCATTTCCCCCGTTGGAAGGCGGTGACGACCAGTGGCGCACTAGAGCAGCTTAGAATGCAGTCTTCGAGCGCATGGCAAAGCGAAACGAGTGTGTTTTTGTAGTACACACCGAAATTCAGCGGGCGTTTGCCTGTCGCTCCGGATTGGTGAGCGACTCGGAGATCATTGAGAATGGAACCTTCCAACATAAGCGGGGGAATTTAAGAGGCGGTAACGAGTTGAGGGTTGGGTTTGTCGATCGGAGCGGTCAAAGCTTCTTCAAGATCTGAACGTCCTAGTTTTTCTTCGAGAATGTCCATGACTTCGCGCCCGAAATCGTTGGGATTGCGCTTCCATGCTTGCAAACACACTTCACCGAAGAACGAGCCTAACGGTTCTGGATTCCAAAGAAGTTTCCGAACTGTCCAAGGTTTGACATTCATTGGATCATATCCGGGTTTGAGGATGTCGTTTTTGAAAGCGTACTCTTCTAAATGAGTGTGCGGTTGCAGACCGATAAAGAAAATCGCAGGCTCAACTTTATCCGCTCCGAAAATACGTTCGAGTTCGCGATGATAAGCGATCGTTTGTCGAATCGTTTCCGGTCGCTCGTCGATTACGTTAAATGAATAATTTACCGAAACGAGATCATTAAACCCGGCGGCTTTGAGATCGCGACAGTTTTCTAGAACCGTTCTGAGGTTATAGCCCATTCTCATTTTGCGAATGAGTTCCTGCGAACCGCTCGTAATGCCAATCTCGAAGTAGTTCATTCCGGTTTTGACCATCAGATCCGCGAGTTCGGGCGTGAGGTTATCGGCGCGAATATAAGCTGCCCAGTGAATGTCGGTCATGCCCGCATCCACGATCTTTTGCAGCAGTTCGATCGCATCATCAATATATTTCCGAGCCGGAATAAATTGAGCATCGGTAAACCAGAAATTGCGAATCCCTTTTTTATAAAGCTGCTGCATTTCTTTCACAACTTCGTCGGCGGGATTGATCCGAACCTGCTTTCCTTCGATTACAGTGTAAACGCAGTAACAGCAGTTATGCGGACAGCCGCGCTTAGTTTGAACTCCGATATAGAAGTCTTGCGATTGAAAGTAGTACTCGAACTCGTTCCAGATTTTCGAGATGTAATCGTAGTTGCAAGCAGTTTTCTCGATCGGGGTTGGAAACTCGTGGATCATGCGATCGCGCGGTTTCGTCTCACCAACGATGTAACAACGTTCATCAAGAAAGTTCTGACCGCGCAGCATTTTCTCTAACAGCGTTTCGCCTTCACCGACCGATACGATCGTGCCTTTCGGTAAGCTTTTCGCGACTTGCTGATAAAACACGCTCACTGCACCGCCCCCGACAACGACTTTGGCATCAGGATGGTATCGTTTTGCGCGCTTTACGCCTCGATTAATCAGATTAGAATTGCGCCACAGTTCGCCGTAATAGCCCGATGCGATTCGGAGCAAACCGAGTGCACCTCGTGCTTTGAGCAATGGATTAAGCGCATAGTAGTACTCAAATGTGTACTGGAGTGGATTGCCGCCGCGTCCACCAACCGGAGCGTAAATTTGAATATCGCGCCATGAGTACACCAGCAAGGTTGGCTTGAATTCATCAATACAGGCATCTAAGGCTGAAGTGTAGTCAAGCGGTGGAACTGTGCCCAGGTCAAAAATTCTTTGTGTAATTTCTGGAAACTGTTTATGAACGTGATCGGCGAGATAAACGACACCGATCGGAAAAATGGGATTACAAGGTAGCCGAACGTAGAGAATTCGAGTTTCCATATCGTTTTACTTGCAGCGCATCCATGGGCGTTAACCCAAAGATCCTGAAATTTTTTCACATAACTTTACGATATCACTGACTTCCGTTCTCTGCATGACTTAGATGCGGTTTTAGCAGAAAATCTGTTGAAGTCGCTCAAAGATCAGGTCTGAATTCGCAAGTGTATTTTTATTGTATTCAGTATCCATCAGTGAAGATTTAACTTTAGCGCGATCGTCAAATAGCGCTCAATCTTAAGGTACAAATCGTCTTAAAAATAAATCGTTGGTAATCGCCTTTACAGATGTCAGGGATCGCTCGGTGTTAGTGTTCAAATACAGCCTGTCTCTTTAGCGTAGGATCTTAAACTGCCATGCCTCAAATTCTTGATCCTCTTCCATCGGGCGGATCTGACCCGATCGTTTGTTGCTATGTAAATGCGACCAGCCAAATTCAAATTGCTCGAATTACAAATGTGCCAAGTTGGTATTTTGAGCGCGTGGTTTTTCCCGGTCAGCGACTGCTATTTGAAGCTGTTTCTACTGCTTTACTCGAAATTCATACGGGAATGATGGCGAGTGCGATCTTATCGGACACAATCCCCTGCTCAACGTTGATGGTAAATGAGGAGGGCGATGACGAGCCGTTTCCCCCATACTTAGGGTTAGCGATCGCGTCAACCGATTCATAAAGTTTTGTAGCTTTTTACATTTCTTTAAGAATAGCCACAGCTTCAGACTTCCAGTGGTTTGTTTAAAAATTGATTTCAGATCGATAGCCGCGATCGCGGCTATTTTTTTGCACAATTGAGAAGGACAAGTTCGGTGAACGCTTTGGATTTACCTTCTTTTCTTTGGTTGTGGAAGATTGCAGCCTGGGCGATGGGCTTGACGATCGCAGCTTATTTGATTCAAGTTGTGACTGGATCAGGCTT
>CAXTDB010000283.1:0-6937 GCA_964242045.1 uncultured Leptolyngbya sp.
AGCGCTTCCGGTTCCCCGTCATAGCGAACTTCACCTTCGAGTAAGGTGCATTTGCAAGTGCCGCAAGTGCCGGATCGACAAGAACTCTCGATCGAGACTTCAGCGTGATCTGCAACATCAAGAATCAAATCATTCTGGGTGCAGGTCACATCTTTGCCGGATTTTGCAAAACGAACGATCGCGGGTGTCGCAACAATGGGCGTTTTCACCGGAGAACTCAGCACATACTCGAATTCTTGTGCTGCTGATTTTCCGTTCGGAGTTTCCACAGCGGGTCGATCGAGGGTAATCAAGGCAGTCGGAGCAGGTCGAGCGGATTCGGGTAAATCTACCCAAGGACGCGCACCGAATTGCTCGATTAAGATCGTTTGCAAAATTGGCTTCAGGTCTTCGCAGGGAATCCCTTTTCTGACACAGGTTCCAAGTTCAGCGTGTTTACCAACCTTGCCGCCCATATAAAGATCAACACCTTCGACCGTACGCCCATCTTTGCGGACTTTTGTGCCCATCAGTCCGATGTCTGCGACTTGCGGTTGTCCACAAGAGTTCGGGCAGCCTGTCCAATGAATCCGAACAGGTTTTGGACAATAGAGGTCTTGTTCGAGTTCTTGAATCAGCGCGACCGCACGATTTTTCGTTTCAATCAGCGCGAAGTTGCAGAACTGTGCGCCTGTGCAAGAAACTAATGCGCGGGATAAGCTTTGCGGCTCGATCGAGAATCGTTTGACGATCGCTTCTCGCAGCAATGCCGAAACGCGCGAATCAGGAACATTCGGAATGATTACATTCTGTTCCACGGTAAAGCGAACTTCGCCACTGCCGTAAACTTCTGCAATCCGAGCTAAATCAAATAAATCTTGAGCAAATAACCGTCCGACCGGAACATGCAGACCCACATAGTTTAATCCGGGCTGCTTTTGAGCATGAATCCCGATGTGATCTCGCTTGTCCCAAAGAATCTCATCTTTGGCAGCAGCGGGCAAGAATGCGTGCCCTAACTGTTTTTCCACTGCTTCTCGGAACTGATCTAATCCGATTTCATCGATCAGCCACATTAAGCGCGACTTTTGACGATTCGATCGCAATCCCAAATCCCGATACACCATCAAAATCGCTTCGCAAACGGCAACCACATCGCGCGGATCAACCCAAGCGTTTAAGGGAATCGCCGCATCACAGCGCTTCGCCGAAAAGAACCCACCGACTAACACATTAAAGCCGAGCGTTCTATCTTTGAAAGCGGGCACAAACGCGATGTCATTGATTTCTGCGTGGACTGAATTATCGCGGCAGCCTGCGATCGCAATGTTGAACTTACGCGGCAGATTGCTAAAGCTCGGATTGCCACGACCATTGTTCGTGATCATATCCTGCACTTTCCGCACCAGTCCGCGCGTATCAATCAACTCATCCGCATCAATTCCCGCAACAGGCGATCCGGTGATGTTGCGGACGTTATCCATTCCAGACTGAATACTGGTTAATCCTGCTCGATCGAACTTCCGAAAAATTTCCGGGAGGTCTTCGATCCGAATGCCGCGCAGTTGGATGTTTTGGCGCGTGGTGATGTCTGCATTGCCGTCATCGCCGTAACGCTGTAGGATTTCTCCTAGCACGCGCGTTTGTCCGCTGGTGAGAATTCCATTTGGAATCCGCATCCGCATCATGAACTTGCCCGGAGTCACAGGACGGAAAAACACACCCAGCCACTTTAAGCGATGATCGCGATCGGTTTCATCCATTGCTTCCCAGCCGAGATGAGCATACTGCTCTAGCTCTGCTTTCACCGCAAGACCGTCTTTCTCTGCTTTGAGTTTTTCAAACTTGTTCAGGGTCGGTGCTGATGCGAGAATGTCTGTCATGGATTGAGCCTATAAATAGAGGTGTTCCAGAGCGAACACAAATTTGGCGTTTTTACAACTGTCATCAGTGCAATCACTGCCAATGCAGTAAAGGTATGCGGGATCACAGCAGAGATTCGTATCTGTTGTTACAAAATGTTTCGCAATATGACGTTTCTGCATGGAGGCGATTCGCTTTCGTCATCTACCGCCGGAATGGTGCCAGACAGCGTACCTTAGAACAATGAAAGCTAAGGAGAACCCGATGCGTCGTCGAACATTTTTATCGTGGGCTGGAGTGGGCTGGCTGGTTAGTCGAGTTCCAGCGGTGTTGACTGCTTTTCTCGCCGCTTGTACTGGACAGAACGCCAAAAGCGCAGATGGACTTCAGACGGTAGGCACGATCGCCGATTTGGATGCAAAAGGCGTATTGAAAACAGAATCCCCGGCTCCGATTTTGGTGATTCGCAGTCCTGCCGATCCGAAAACTCTAATCGCTGTCAATTCAACCTGTACGCATCAAGGATGCTTGGTCAACTGGAATGCTGAGCGCAAATCATTCAATTGTCCGTGTCATGGTGCAGCGTATGCAGCAGATGGTTCAGTTCAGAAAGCGCCCGCACCGAAAGCCTTAACAACGTATCCCGTTCAAGTTGACGGACAGAATGTTCAGGTCAAAGTCAGCTAATGCGCTTTTAGATAGAGGGACATCGATCGACGATGATCCACCTTTAAATCAAACCCAGAGATTGGAGATTTGATCTATGACTCAGGCTGCAACCCAGAACGATCGTGCGATTAGCAACTTGGAATATGATTTGCTGACCGCTTTGCACAACAAAGCAGAAGCAGTGAAAGCATACGAAACATACATTCAAGATGCCGAACAGATGCAATCTCAGCCTTGCGTTGAACTCTTCCGCAAGTTAAGAGATGCGGACATTAAAACGGCTCAGGAGATTCGTCACCATCTGCAACAGGTGATGCAGAACGGTAAGATGTAACGGAATTCAAGCGGTAGAGATTCATTTTCTACCGCTTGATATGTAAAGAGTGCAATCGAGTAATGCTTTTTTGGAAACAGACCGACTGCGATCGCCTCAGTTCTATGGCAAAGTAAACATCAGACAATCAATCCTGATGTGCTAGAGAACAGGCAAAGATGGTGCAGAAGTTAAGCTATCACGAGATCTTAGAACACGCTCAAACCGCCGCAAACCATCAAGACTGGGGGCGGTTGGGTCAAAATTTGCAGCAGCTTCTCTCAAACGAAGATTTCAGCCAGTCCGAAAGAGCGGTATTCTCTGAGCCAAATGCGACGATCGTGCTGCTCGATCTTGCGATGCAGGTTCTAGAATCAGGCGGTTTTCAGGAACGATGGGACATTGCTAAATTGTTTCCAAACTTTGGCATTGATGCGATCGCACCGCTAATCGAACTCTTAAACGACGAAGATGCAGAACTAGAAGCACAGTGGTTTGCGGTTCGCATTTTAGGCAGTTTTAATCATCCGCGTGTGATCGAAGCGCTGATCGAACTGTTAAAAACATCTCAGAGTGAAGAACTCAATTCGATGGCAGTTTCAGTTTTAGCAAGCCTGGGAAAAACTGCTGTCTCGATGCTTGAAACATTATTAGCTCAAAATTCTACGCGACTGTTAGCAACGCAAGCACTCGGACAGATTCGGCGATCGGAAACTGTTCCGCTATTAATGCAGGTGATTCATGATCCAGATGTCCAGATTCGCGCGATCGCGATCGAAGCTCTCAGCAGCTTTCATTCTGCTGAAATTACTCAGGTTCTAATCGAAGCTCTACAAGATTTAGCCGTTCAAGTTAGACTGGCAGCGGTCGCTGGATTAGGATTTCGCCAGGATCACACGAACTTAGTGATTTATCTGCGTCCGTTGTTGATGGACTTGAATTTAGAAGTTTGTCGTCAAAGCGCGATCGCACTCGGCAGACTTGGAACACCTCAAGCCGCAACTGCACTGTATGAGGTTCTAAATCTGCCGCATACTCCGAAAAATTTAGCGATCGAGCTAGTCCGCGCCCTTGGTTGGATTGCTTTACCGGAAGCTTTGAGCAGTTTAGAAGCCGCATTGTTACACCTGCCGTTTTCTGAAACGGTGCAACTCGAAATCATTCAAGCTTTGGGTCGCGTTGACGCGATCGAGCTAAAATCCCAAGCGACAGAAATTCTATTAACCGTATTGCCGCAACTGCAATCGACTGCAATTCGACAAGCGATCGCGCTTTCTCTCGGTCAGTTGGGCAATGTAGAAGCGATGAATGCTTTAGTGGCACTGTTAGCCGATAAAGATGATGGTGTGAGGTTTCACGCAATTTCAGCATTAAAGACTTTGAATGCAGCGTTAGCGCGTCAACATTTAGAGCAGTTAGCCAAGATTGAGCCAGAAGAAACTGAGCTAGGGCGAGGAATTGCGATCGCGCTGCGAGAATGGCGCTTCTAAATCGACTGTTGAAACGTCTAAACGGCTTGATCGAACTCGATTTCGGCAGTTAAGATGCAGCATTGGAGAGGTTCATATCTAACCATCTTTCGATAAAACTTAAGTTATAGAAGAATGGCGATCGCGTCAGTCTTTTTTGCGGGTTGGATCTTTCTTTTGATTCGGTATGACGCTCCAAAAGATTGATGTTCTTTAGTATTGCACTCTTTATCGTGTGAGTTATTCGCGAGTACACATGAAATAACTGCTATGGCTCTTCATAAAATTAAGGACTTCGATCCCGACTACCGGACTCACTTCGACAATAACGATGTGATTGGCTTTGATCTCTATTCTGGCGATGAAAAGATTGGGTCGGTCGAAGACGTTTTGGTTGATGACAACGGCTCGTTTCGCTACTTAGTCGTCAGCACAGGAATGTGGATTTTAGGCAAAAAAGTATTGATGCCGATCGCACAAGGACGCATTGCATACCCCGATCGCCGAGTGTACGCAAACAATCTAACAAAAGCTCAAGTCGAAAGCTTGCCAGAGTACAACCCGGATCAGCTCGACTACGACCACGAGGAACGAGTCCGGGGCGTGTATCGCCCAGCAACCTCCACGAACACGACCTACGATCGCAATAGCTATGGCTACGATCGCGATCCTGACCTTTATGCACTAAATGACGATCACCAAACTTTGCGCCTTTATCAAGAGCGCCTGATTGCCAGCAAAACTCGTCAGAAATCTGGTGAAGTGGCAGTTGGAAAGCATACTGAAACCGAAACGGCTCGCGTTTCTGTGCCGATCGAGAAAGAACGAGTCGTGATCGAACGGACTCCGGTGACGGGCGGAAAGGCTGTCACTCCAGGCGAAGTCGATTTCCAAGAAGGCGAAGTGGCGCGAGTCGAAGTCTACGAAGAAGTCGCTGACATTCAGAAAGAAGCTTTCGTTCGTGAAGAAGTGCGAGTGACAAAAGTAGTCGATCGCGAAACCGTCACCGCAGAAGATCAAATCCGTCGCGAAGAGTTAGATCTCGATGTCGATGGCAATCCGGTTATCGATAAAAAGCTCTAACTTATGTTTCCTTGAAGGATGAAATCCTGCTTTCATCCTTCATTCACCTTTGATCTTGCCCTATGACTCCCCGATTAGATGAATCTCTGACTTCTGAAGTGCTTTCTCCTGAAGAAGTCATCCAACTTCTAGAAGAACGGTTAGTTGTTCGCTCAGATAAACGTAAAGTTGGCGAAATTGTTGTTCGTAAAGAGATCGAGACGCGCATCGTCGAAGTTCCCATTCGGCGAGAAAAGCTAATTGTCGAACGGGTTGAGCCAACATACGAACGCATTGCAGAAATTGATCTCGGTCAAACTCAACTAAACGGGAAAGCACACACGATCGATCACAGCAGCGCTAAAGACAACACGGTTTATGGTGAATTCGATTCACTCAGAACTGCTAGCGACTTGCTTGACGCGATCGCGAGAACTCCCTCGAACGACTGCACCGAAATCCGCATTGAGATTACGCTCAAAGACTCTAAACACCAGGAAACGTATCAAACTTGGTTCGATCGCTGTCGTAAATCTTAGAAGAAACTACCATGACTACTCAAGTTGAACTGAAATCTAGCTCCGCAATTGAACCCGCTTCTGAAACGGTTGATCAGCAAATTATCGAAGCGCGTCGCCTCGCTGCTTGGGAACGCGATCGCGCTCAGATCGAAGACTTTTTCAGCGACCCGATGAAGTACATTTCGGCGTTTTGGCAAGAATATAAGCCGATCGTTTATGTACTAGGCGTAGTCTTAGCAGCACTGTTTACCCTCAAAATTGTTTTTGGTGTGATTGGATTCGTTACCAGCTTACCGATCATTAGCGGATTATTAGAACTGGTTGGGATCGGCTACACCATTTGGTTTGTGAATCGCTATCTGTTGAAAGCGGAAACTCGCCAAGAACTGACACAGCAAGTGGAAGAAATCAAGCAGGATGTAATCGGGGCGGCGCGACCTGTTGCAGAGGACTTTAAGAACGCGATCGAGCCGGATTAAACTCTGTCTTAGGACGAATTTCGCTCCGCTGCTAATTTTTCTATTCTAATCACGTTGTTTCAAGGAAGGCGCTGTATGTTGCTGCAAGAAAAAGAAACGGGTAACTTGCTCGAAGTTTTGGATGTGAAACTTTTAATTGATCCAAACGAAGAGATGGTTCCTGCCCGTGATCAAGCAGGTCAAGAAGAACAAGATCCAGAAAAATACACTAAGACGGGCTTGGTATTTCCTTCTGGTGAGTCACTGCCTCGCTGCTGGGTAGATGCAAACTACCGAAATAACTAAGATCCTTTTTTGATCTCCAACTGCTTAAAAATGTTGGAGATTTCTCTTGCTTTTTTAATGAAGAAAATGATTCGAGATTGCTTTTTATTGCTATTAGAGATGCGGCGAACACAACCTCGATCGCTGCAACACTGTATCGAACTCTGTAATCGGCAAGAAGATTCAAATGTTGATACCGAGTCTTGCGAGGAGTTAGAAGCCTGCCTAGCTCGATATCGACGCAATCAGCGCAAGCAATAATCACTGTATCTGTCTCGCCCTTTATACAGTTTTGCCAAGACTTGATCAACTTGATCA
>CAXTDB010000284.1:0-6906 GCA_964242045.1 uncultured Leptolyngbya sp.
CGGTTGCGATCGCCAAAAAACTGTTTCACTTTCCTGGTCGCCAAACTTGGGAAAGTCACCGGATTTTATACGGTTTTATTCGTCATCCTGAGACGCAACAAACGATCGATGAAGCCTTGCTGCTGGTGATGTTAGCTCCGCGATCGTACACGCGCGAAGACGTAATCGAATTTCATTGTCACGGGGGCATTATCGCCGTTCAACAAGTGCTACAACTCTGCATCGAACAAGGTGCAAGACTAGCGCAGCCGGGAGAATTCACGCTCAGAGCCTTTCTGAATGGACGATTAGATCTAACTCAAGCCGAAAGCATTTCGGATCTGGTTGGAGCGCGATCGCCGCAAGCTGCCCAAACCGCTCTCGCTGGATTACAAGGTAAACTCGCGCATCCGATTCGCCAACTCCGGGCTACCTGCCTCGATATTCTGGCAGAAGTCGAAGCCCGAATCGATTTTGAAGACGATTTACCGCCGCTCGATGAAGCCGAAATTCAAGCCCAATTTCGTCAAGTTCTCGCTGAAGTGACACGAATTTTAGCGACTGCCGATCGCGGTGAACTGCTCAGAACCGGATTAAAAGTCGCGATCGTCGGTCGTCCCAACGTCGGAAAATCTAGCTTATTGAATGCTTGGAGTCGTAGCGATCGAGCGATCGTTACTGATCTTCCTGGCACAACTCGCGACGTGGTTGAATCTCAGCTTGTCGTAGGCGGCATTCCGATCCAAGTTCTCGACACCGCAGGCATCCGCGAAACCGAAGATCAAGTCGAAAAAATTGGCGTTGAACGATCGCGCTTAGCCGCTCAATCGGCAGATTTAGTTTTATTTACAATCGAGGCTCAATCTGGATTTACAGATCGCGATCGCGATATTTACGATCGAGTGAGCGATCGACCTTTGATTCTCGTGATCAACAAAATTGATTTATCTGAAGTTACTGGAGAACTTCCTAAAGCACTACAAACTGTAAAAACTGCGGCATCACTAAATCAAGGAATTGATGCGCTCGAAACGGCAATTTTGAACACTGTAAAAGCTGGACAAATTCAAGCTGCAAATTTAGATTTAGCGATCAATCAACGGCAAGCAGCAGCATTAACCAGAGCAAAAACGGCATTAGAGCAAGTACAAAATACGATCGCCGATCAGCTCCCGCTAGATTTTTGGACGATCGATTTGCGTAGCGCGATTCAAGCGTTAGGTGAAATTCTAGGTGAAGATGTGACGGAATCAGTTCTCGATCGTATTTTCAGCCGATTTTGTATTGGAAAGTAATAGAACAAATATCCTACCGCGATACACTAACCCAATTCCTTGTAATGCGAGGTAATGAAATGGCAACCACTCAAGATGCTTATGAAGTAGCGCAACTACTTGCAGAAGTTCAATATCCAGATTCTGACGGTAGACCGATGGCAGAAACCGATTTTCAGCGCGCGTATTTAATTTATTCGGTTAGCGTTTTGGATCTCTACTTTCAAAATCAATCAGATGTCTATGTGTCTGGAAACATTTTGATCTATTACGAAGAAGGCAATTCCAAAGCTTGTATCTCGCCGGATGTTTTTGTGATTCGCAATCAGGAAAAGCGAAAACGTCGATCGTACAAAGTTTGGGAAGAAGGCGAAAAATATCCGAACTTTGTCCTAGAAATTACCTCAAAATCAACGGTTAACGAAGACCAAGGCTCAAAAAAAGGACTCTATGCTTTTTGGGGCGTTGAGGAATATTTCCAGTACGATCCGACAGGTGACTATCTCAAACCGCAGCTTAAGGGCTTTCGTTTGATCGAAGGAAACTATTTTCCGATTCCCCAAATTTCACTCGATGCACCCAATGATTTCTCACTCCGAAGTGAAGTGTTAGGAATCGATTTGTGTCTGAAAAATCAAGACCTCAAGTTTTTTGAAGCGAGTTCTGGGATTCAACTGCTTGGACTCGAAGAAACTGAATCGGCTCGTCGTGCCGCAGAACTCCGTGCTGAGCAAGAAGCCCAAAGAGCCGAACAGGAAGCTCAAAGAGCCGATCGCTTAGCGGCAAAATTGCGAGAACTCGGTATTGATCCCGATCGTCTTTAATCAAAATAACTTTTAGATTTTGGCTTGAAATTCTTTCGTCAGCAGCCAAACGGAAAAATTTCGATCGCTGTTTCAGCAGCGTTTTCCTTGGGCGCACGTCGAAGGACTTGCCTTGACCAACTTCGTCAGCTACCTCTGCGAAGCAAAGAAACCGCTTCAGCGCATCAAAGGGATTCTTTGATGCAACACATCGCTCTAAGATAAAAGATTGTTGTGCAAGGCGCGATCGTATGCGAATTCTGATTATGGGCGGGACTCGATTTATCGGAGTCTACCTCACTCGGCTTCTAGTGTCTCAAGGGCATGAAGTGACATTGTTTAATCGAGGCAATCAGCCCGTCCCGACGGAAGGCGTAAAACAAATCAAGGGCGATCGTACAAGTTCTACCGATTTGCAACAATTATCCGATCTCGAATTCGATGCGGTCTTCGACAACAACGGGCGCGAACTCAGCGACACTCAACCGTTGGCGGAACTGTTCAAAAATCGAATTCAGCACTTTATTTACATGAGTTCGGCAGGCGTTTATCTGAAATCGGATCAAATGCCGCACGTCGAAGGCGATGCCGTTGATCCGAAAAGTCGGCACAAAGGCAAACACGATACGGAATCTTATCTTGCTGAATCGGGCATTCCGTTTACTTCGATTCGTCCGACTTACATTTATGGAGCGCAAAACTACAACGATTTAGAAGCGTGGTTCTTCGATCGCATTGTTCGCGATCGTCCTGTTCCCATTCCCGGACATGGGCAGCATTTCACCCAGTTTGGGCACGTCAAAGATCTCGCGGCAGCAATGGCAAAAGTATTAGGTAATGAAAAAGCGATCGGGCAAATCTACAATGTTTCTGGCGATCGAGCCGTTACCTTTGATGGATTAGCGCGCGCCTGCACCGAAGCCGTCGGCAAAGATCCAAGTGCGCTCAAAATCGTGCATTACGATCCGAAAAAGTTCGATTTCGGTAAAAAGAAGGCGTTTCCGATGCGAACTCAACATTTCTTTGCAGACATCCACAAGGCGAAAACCGAACTCGATTGGACACCAGAATTTGATCTCGTTTCAGGGCTGAAAGACTCTTATGAGAACGATTACTTAAAAACAGAGCGAGATAAAGCCGAAGTCGATTTCGCGCTTGACGATCAGATTTTAGCTTAGTTCTGTAAACCCTACCTTCGCAGACTGGCGCTTCGCAGTACAGTGAATGTAGTTTTTCCGAGTTGAGGGCAGCAAACATGCTGACATATCTTTTAGCGTTGACGGTTGCATTAGGAAGTTTCGGGCTGTATCTGTCCGCCTTCTTCTATCCAGAGATTTATCGCAAAGGCGATTTAACGCTTTCGGGTGTGGGATTGTTTTATGCGATCGTGCTGTGGATTTGTGCCGATCGCATTACGGGCGGGGTTCTACTAGGACAGATTGCAAGTGTCTCGCTAATCGGTTGGTTTGGCTACCAATCGCTGACTTATAGATTGGGTTACACGCCTTCAACGACTGAACTTCAATCGAAATTCGGTCAAGTTGTTAACTCGGAAAGTACTGCGAAAGTTTTAGAACAAGGAAAGCGGACGTTTGCAACAGTGAAAGATCGCGCTCAGTCTTTGCTCAACAAAACGCCTTCGACTCCTGCTGAACCTTACGAGCCACTGAAGCGAGAGGATTTCGGCAATCCGACTCCCGAAGCTGCTAAACCTGATGTCATGGGAACGATCGGAGCCGTTGGAAGTGCGATCGGCGGACTGTTCAAAAAGCCCGAAAAGAACACCGCCACTTATGTTCGCAAAGACTTCCGCAAACAGCCTGCCGAAACCGATGAAGCGTTCAATTTTGAAGAAGATATCGTTGCATCTGAGCAAGCCGTAGAATCGAAGTCTGCGCCTGTCGATCAAGATGGCGCAGCAGAATCAACTTCTACTGCCGATGAAATCATGCAGGAAGAAGTCGCATTTGAAGCAAATCATCCGCAAGCGATTCCGCCGCATCCTCCGACACCAGAGCAGGTTGAAGCCGCGATCGCAGATGCCGAAGAAAAAAATCTTCCGGCTGATCCCCCTGAAACCATATAAATAATTAACGAGGGCTTGATTTCTCAAGCCCTTTTTTATCTGAACCTTAAACTGTCATTGGAATTTTGGCATTCACAGAAAGTGGAGCAGCGATTGTAATTTCCAGCGATTCCGCTTTGAGTGCCATCACAGGCTGAGAATCAATCAACGGTGCAAAGGGGCTGGAGCGCGGAACTTCAAGCCGAGAACTGACGATCGACAAATTTCCGATCGCGGAACTTTCAAATCGCATCAGTTCCGCTGCAAGCTTCGTATAAGTATCAAACTGTCCGCCCAATCGCCAAAGATTAAACTGCCAAGCATGTGTGAAATCGCAGAGAATTTGATCGCCTTGTTTCACAATCGCGCCGCCTTCAGGCTGCCAGAGGAACTGAGCTTCTTCTTTCGGTAAGCCCCAAATTTCTCGTCCACCCGCGATCGAATTCATATCATCTACATAGATGTGAGAAATCCAGCTTCCAATCTTGCCGCCGTAACGCACTAAACCAGGAACCGCAATCAGTTCTCCATACGTCAAGGTTGAGCCAGATTCATACTTACCGAGAACTAAGCCGCCGATCGTTTTTCCAGGTAAGACTTGAACAATTTCGAGATCTTTCGGAATAACTTTTGCAGCATCAGAAAAATCAATCAGATGCAAAGTGAGAAAACCGTGTCCTTTCAGTATCCAGGGTGCAGGTGGGTAATTCATGGCTATGTGTAGGAAAACGCGATCGTACCCTAAGAAACTTTGATAGCGGTTTGCCTCTGTCTTTAGAAACAGAGCGATGCGATCGTAAAAGCTCCCTCAATATGTAGAGATGCTTTTTCAAAAGCTGTTCTATTGTGATAGCAGCCATGAGTTTTAAGCGTATGTCTGAACCCTCTCCCCCTGAAGAGAATGTCTTTTCTGAATTTGCCAAAGTTGTTTTAGGAACTCAGTTTGACGAGTTTAGAAAGGTCGCTGTGTCCGCTAGAACCAACTTAATCAAATTGTTCCAGGGCGAAGTTGAGGACATCTCCTTTCAAGGACGCAACATTGTTAAAGACGAAATTCAGATTCAGGAAGTAGAAATTCAGACTGATCAGATTTCAGTTGATCCACTGAGCATTTTGCTTGGAAAAATTAAACTGAGCGAACCGATCGATACGCACCTGCGACTGGTTCTATCTGAAGCGAATCTGAATCAAAACATGAATTCAGACTACGTTAAAAGCTTTCTTAAGCCCATTGAGCTAGACGTTGATGGCGAGACCGTATCGTTAGAATTACAACCGCCATTTAGTATTCGATTACTCAACGGTAATAAGATGCGCTTCACAGGAAATGTGGCAGTTCATCGTACAGAAACGACACAAAAACTAGCATTCACTTCCGTACTTTCTCCGCGCACAGAAACCGAGCCAGTCCGAATGGAAACCTTCTGCTGTACGCCAGATGATGGGCAATCGATTCCGTTTATGATTGCTCTACTTCAGTGGATGCAAAACCTTTTGACTCAGCCTTATCATGAAATCGCAGGCATTGCTTTCCAAGTCAAAACACTTTTTATTCAGAATAAAGAACTAACTACTGAAATCGAAATTCACGCTTCTCAAATTCCCGATTTATAAGTTAGTTTAGTTAAACTTTTCTTTCGCTTACGCTTATAAATTTTCATTTCGTCTGTGTTTTGTCGCACATCATCTGGGAACCTTAACAAGGACAGTGATGTGTACGACGGAATGCGGTGATGAGCCAAGCTCAAGATATTGAAATAACGCTTTTCTTCCAGAAAGGGTTATATCTCAATAAGACAAAAGCCTACGAAGCGGCGATTTCGAGCTACGAAGCTGCGCTGAATCTGAAACCCGACTATCCCGATGCTTGGTACAATCGAGGCAACTCGCTTTACCACTTGGGACGCTACGAACGCGCGATCGAAAGCTATACCCAAGCGATCGAGTATCAACCCGGTTTCCCCGAAGCCTGGAACAATCGCGGCAATGCGCTCGATGAATTAGGACGTTATCAAGAAGCTATACTCAGCTACGATCAAGCCATCAAATACCGTGCTGACTATCATTGGGCATGGTACAACCGAGGCATCTCGCTGCGGAACTTAGAGCGCTACGAAGAAGCTGTGAATAGCTACGATCGAGCGATCGAATTCAAGCCAGATTACTATTGGGCTTGGTACAGTCGCGGTTTAGCGCTGCGGAAATTGGGACAGCTAGAACGAGTGGTCGCGAGTTACGATCGTGCGCTTGAACTAAAGCCCGATTTTGAAGAATCTTGGACAAATCGCGGCAATGCGCTCTATCACATGGGCAACATTAATGCGGCAATTGAAAGCTACGATCGAGCACTCGCGCTCCGACCCGATGCGGCAACGATTTGGTACAACAAAGCTTGTTGTTACGCAATCCAGGGTAAAGCAGATCTCGCTTATGAGCATTTGCAACGGGCGATCCAGCTTAGTCCAGACGAATATCGCGAGATTGCTCAAGGCAATTCGGACTTTGCCGCACTCCGGCGAGACAATCGCTTTTTATCCCTCCTGAGCGCCCGCCGCCCTCGCGAGTCATAATCGACTGCTATGATTTCCTCTGATGAAACTCGGTTTCGCAATGTCGGACGATCGCTCTCTTTGCTCGGTCGGTACAGCCAACAGTACGTTGAATTCGAGCAAATTCTAGCGATCGATCCGGATCATGCGAACGCTTCGCTGTGTCGTTGGCTTGCCTTAAAAAAGTTGGGACGCTATGAAGAAGCGATCGCAAGTCTTGATCAAGTGATTGAACT
>CAXTDB010000285.1:0-850 GCA_964242045.1 uncultured Leptolyngbya sp.
TTTTTGCATCGTTTCAGCCCTCATTCAAGAAGCCAACTTGGATATCTCGTTTGGCGCTTCTCTCGATTGAGATGGTCACAACCCAACCAAATCACACGCTAGAAATTTTGATTTGTTTTACAGAGATCGCTAGATGTGAACTCAATACAAGCAGATTCGGCTCATCATCAGAATCACTCGTTGCAAGTCGCAGAATCGACTTAAGATCTGGAAGGCGCTCAAATGTCCAGTAGCGGACCGTCGAGAAACGGCTGATCGATCTCGGAAGTACAGTCTTCTGCTTCAATCAGCCGAAGTTTAGGATCATCGCTGAGGTTCCAAATCTCACGGTGCAGACTCAAAGAATCTCCAATCGTAGGCAAATCCCACACGACCAAAACGAGTTCAGACCAAAAATTGAGCGGTGCAGCGGCGGCTAAATCTCCTGAGATCGCCACTCGTCGAGCAGCGTAGCGCTCTCGCAGAAGTTCCGCTGCTCGATGGGCAATCTCGTGCCACTCGCCTCGACGCTGGGCATCATTCTGCTGTTGCACTCGCGTTTTCAGTAGAGTAGCAATCCAGTCTTGGGGGTGAAAAAGCTGCACCACTTCCCACAAGCCCAGCGTCATGAGCAGCATTCCAGTCAGACCCCAAATTCCTTCACGTCCACCGATATCGGGTCGCCCGTCAACAAACTCAAATTTAGCTTCGGGACACCAATAAATGTAGTCTTCAAACGCGATCTCGTTTGGTTCTAAAGAGACAGAAAAGACGCGATCGCGTCTCCAATCAATACCATTGCCTTGCGAAGAGATTCGCGCCACCGTGGAAGCATCTTCGGCAACTTCAAACAGGTCGTTCTCAGGCGGAA
>CAXTDB010000285.1:860-6899 GCA_964242045.1 uncultured Leptolyngbya sp.
TCATCAGGGAATTGTCGCTGATAGACTCCGTGAATCAGTTGGTAGAGTTCAGTCGCTTCGTGTTCTACATCTAGCAGCCAATAATCTAAAACCCCAGCCGACTCGTACAACGATCGTTTTTCGACGCGATCGTAGGATTCAAATCCAGGATTCAAGAATTCCACGACGAGATCGGCTGCACCGTCGAGGTAGTAGTCATACAATCGCTGAGTTGACCGTCCTCGATAGAAATAGCACTCCGGCATCAGTCCATTTTGTCCTAGCCGATTCACGACCCCACCCCCGATCGAGTCGCCAAGATGAAAGCGGTGCTCCAACCCATATAGTGTCATTCTCAAGTCTTGCTGAAGATTGGAGCGCTTCCAACTCCAGGTTTCAGTAATGGATGGAATATCTGGTTGAAACTGGATGTGATCTGCCCAAGTCTGAAGGGATAGCGGGGTGAGCGTCGTTAAGTCTAATACTGGAGCAAACGCAGCCGACAAAGCGTTCCACCACATCGATTCTGGTGCAAGCGCGATCGCGGCTTCGAGTCCCCAACCGCGCAGGATTTGATGAAGCAGCAATCGGCTATGAGACAGACTTTTTCCTACCACAAGCTTTCCGTTTACTAGCTCAATTCTCGACCCGTGTGCCCAGGCTACATAATCATCAAACAAGCTCATAGCAATTTACCTGCTGACAGAATTATCGATGATTATAGTTGATTAGTACTATAAAGTATTTCATCATTTTAGTGGGTATTAATCTGCTACAACCAGCGAAATGGAGGCTGCACTTCAAACTTCTGCAATGTTCCATCTGTCTCTGCTTAATCCCGCCCAGAAATTCAAACCTCAACTGTTCTCTGAAGCTGAGATTGCTCAACTAGAACAGGCAATCCCTTAAGACTGCACCTTTTTCAAGTGGCACCCCGTAGTTTCTGGAATTCACAATAGGGTAGTGAGCGCAATTTCATGCTTCTAAATCTCGGCAAAGCTGCTGTGGAAGTTGTTGAAGCGCTCGTTGAAACACTTCGGGACGATTCAATCCTTGCGCCACAATTAAACTCCCTTGTAGTGCGATCACCAAGTCTTCTCCGCGCTGTTGAGCGGTCGTGTGATCGAACCCCGCATTCACTAAAACCTCTGCCACTGCCCCAATCCAAGCGCAATATCGAGCCTGAACGCGACCCTGGAAAAGATCTCGCGCTGATCCCAGAAGCAATGTTGCTGACATACAAGGCTGCTGACCCGCTTCATAGAGTTCACTCAGACGATCACACATCCGATGTAGCTTTTCTAGGGCAGTTCCCTCCCCTTCCAAACTTGGCAAGACCTTCTCCGCCAACCATCGCTCCAAATACTCCATCACTGCCTGTACCATCTCATCTTTGCCGCCAGGAAAATGGTGATACAGACTTGCCTTTCCCAACCCCGTTGCTTTAGAAATCCTCGCCAGCGTTGCTCCGTCATAGCCATACTGTCGAAAGAGTTGCAGCAAGCAGGGAACGTAGGTGTCTTTAGGCATGAAGAGCAACGGTGAATCATCTCTTGACATTATACCGAACGAACGGTACAATTACGCAAGGAGGATTTCATGAAGCTCTACTCCTATTCTTTAGTCGCATTTTTCTTAACAAACTTCCGAGCATTGCCCGATGGCTGAAAGCATTGTTTCAGCGTGCTTTCAGCATCCGCCCGGTCTTTCTCTTTCTAAATTTAATGAAAGTTCAGGGAATTGTGAGCGGTTACGGTGCTGCAAGATTTGGAGGAGTCGAACAATAAATAGCTAAATATTGAGAATGCGAAGTTTTCAGATCAATGAATGCTACGAAACCTAAAGAGATTCATAGCCAAATCAAAATTGCGCCTCTACCATCGCAAACTCAGGAGGGTCTGATCGATGAGGCAATGCGGATGAGTTGGGTCACAGACGAGTTGCGGGACGTGGATTTGGGCGATGTGCGGCGAAATCGACGGTTGATTCAGATTGTGGAAGACTTAGCCGCAAGCCCGGAATCGAGTGTCCCTCTCGCGAGTCGAGACCGCGCTGCTTTGCAGGGAATGTATGACTTCTGGAGCAATCCGCGCATCGCCGCATCGGATATTCTTGCTGCCCATGTTGCCAGCGCCGCCCATCGAAGTGAATGCAACCAGTTAGTTTTAGCGATTCAAGACACCACGGAACTCGACTACAGCCACCATCACAAACGGGGGCTGGGATACCTCAGAGGAACCAACACACGGGGCTTGCTGCTGCACAGTGTCTTGGCAGTGAGTCCCTGCGGCACGCCCTTGGGGATTTTGCATCACCAACTGTGGGCGCGACAAGGACGGGGAACACAACGGCAACGAAGAGAGCTTGCGGAAAAAGAAAGCTACCGGTGGATTGACAGCTTGAATCGCACCGAAGCTCTACTCTCCCCCTCCACGCATATCCTCACGATCGCCGACCGCGAAGCGGACTTCTACGACTTCATTGCCGCCGGTCGCCGACCCAACTCCGATTACTTGATTCGGGTCCATCACGATCGTCCCGTGAAACTGCAACCCGAAGCTTCGTCGCAATCGTTGCACAAACTGTTGCAACAGCTTCCCGCATCGGGCTACCTGCGCTTAAATTTGCAACGCACCCCGCGTCGAGCCGCGTGTGAAGTGATTCTAGACGTGAGTTGGACAAGCGTTTGGCTGCAACCGCCGATCACACACCCGCAGCGCGAACATCTCACACCAGTCAAAGTGCAAGTCATTCGTGCGATCGAGCTAGATGAAGATCGCGATGATGATCGCCCCTTGATTGAATGGACCTTAATCACGACGCTACCGATTGCTGATCTCGCCGTCGCCCAGCAACTCCTTCAGTGGTATAGCTATCGGTGGCTGATCGAGCGATATCACTACACCTTAAAAAGTGGTTGCCGCGTGGAGCATTTGCAACTGGAAACCTTTGAGCGATTGGAACGTGCAATCGCGACTTATGCAATCGTGTCTTGGCGATTATTATGGCTAACCTACTTGATTCGTCCCACCGACGACCCTTTATGCGACATCGAAGCCGACTGGGTGCTAGAACCCGTCGAATGGCAAGCCTTGTGCGAGTACTACGAGGTTCCCATCCCCAGTGAAGACAACCCGCCCGGATTCCAGCAATGTTTGCGTTGGATCGCCGAGCTAGGGGGGTTTTTAGGGCGAAAAAGCGATGGAGATCCAGGCATGAGAACAATTTGGCGAGGACTGCGACGATTGCGAGATTTAGTGGCGCACCGAAGGCGAGATCCGGTTCCTGAAAGTCAGTGTGCTGCCACGGCTGCACACTGTTAAGAAAGATGCGATGAAAGCACAAAGCCCCCGAAAATTAAGCGAGACCGATTCATCAAACGACATGGAAAAAATCTGAATCAGAGCCATAAAAACAGTGCGTTATCGTGCATGACATGAGGCAGGCTTAACCAATTTCCGTTAAAGCTAAAAGCGATACAGATAGCAACGTTTAGCATTCAAGCTTCTGCAATTTTCTGATGTCTTGCTATGTAGCTTTTATGAACCGCCCTCGAAGCAAATTGTCCTGGAAGTGGTTATGAATCTCTGATGACTAGAACAAATTCACTATTTGGTGTATGAAGTGATATTGCATCGTTTTTTCACCCCTGATACTTCACGGCTTGCCAATTTTCCAGTCCCAGATATTGCTGAGCGATCGCCTTGAGCACCTCATCCTTTTTGCTCACGCCCGCATTGTGGCGAGTGCCAATCATCAAACGGCTGTGATGTTCATCCAGTTCGTCCGCTCGTTCTTTGAGCACCTCCTGAATGGCGCGTTGATAGTTTGCGCCGAGAGCCGAAGCTAAGCCTTTGATCGTCGGAATCGAGATTCTCAACTGAGTGTGAGGGTCATCCTGGCTCGTGTTCCAACTGAGGAGCGCATCAATAATTTGATTCAACTTCTCCTCAGTTTCTCCACGATTGCGACGGGTCGGAGCTTCTGGTTTCGGCTCTTTCGGTGGTTGAGCGATGCTTGCACCGCGCTTCGTGTTCGTTGATGCAGCCGGAGTCGTGTCAGTTGTGGTTTGGGTCTGTGCTGTCGGTCGGACTGATGTTTGGGCAGTTTCTAGTTGAGACAAAGCCGCTGTTGGCTGTGTAAGCGTAGCCCCATTTGCTTCCATGCCCAGCAGCTTTTGGATACCGTGTAACTGCGATCGCGTTTGTTGCAATTCCTGCTTAAGTTGAGCATTTTCGGTCTGCAATTGATTCAATTCCGCAGTGACGGTTTGAGTTGGCTGTAGTTGCTCGCGTTCTTTTTGCAACTCCCTGCACGTTTTCTCCAACTGATCAATGCGATCGGTAAACCAAGTGAGGCTAGAAGTCAGTTCGCCTACTGTACGAATCTGCTGCTGTTGTTGCCCCAATTCGCCGGACTTCAATGCCTCAATTAGGGCATGAAATACATCCCCAGTTGACCCTGTGACTCCGCGCCGTGCCATCAATCCAACCATTTCCTCCCAATCCTCTGCGTGAAGCTCTGGTCGCTTGGTCTTCGGTTTTGCAGTTGGTTTCGCCATTGTGGTTGCCTCAGTTACTTCAAATGAACGAATCTCGATCTCAGTTGCTTCAAGTGAATCAGGAATATCACTCACCTCTTCCTGATTCAATTCCTCGACCTTATCATTATCCTTATCCTTATTGTCTGTCATTGTTTCCATTGCTGACTTCTCTTTTCTAAATGCTTCGATCACTTCCAGCCCTGGCAGTGTCCCCAACTTGATCCCCAGTCGTCCATCCCGATTGCCATCTTCCGTGCCGATCGCATAATCGTCGTAATTGGCTCTGGCGCTGTAATTTGGTAACTTCTTCCCATCTTGTGTCAGCGTGAAATGCCCTTGAATTTCTGCCTTAAAGTTGTGCTCCGGCACGTTCGGGGGACAAAACCAGTGAGCCGCGATCGTCGCATAGACCGCTCTGAAGATATGGGTGTACAAATTGTCTCGATCGCTTCTTGCCGGAACCAAATCGCTAAAATGCTCCACACATTTCGATGCCACTGGCTCACTAAAGCGTGCATTCACCGTTTGTTTTGCCATCTTGGAAGAAAGGCTATTGAGCTTAAGATCTTCAATGCGTAAGCTCTTCTGAAGTCGCTCGATCGCACTCAGCACCACTGGAGCAGGAGCAAGAGTCGGAATCTCGATCGCTAACCCTTCGGTGTCAGCTTTTTTCGCCATCTCGCTAAAAGATAGACTCCAAGCTGATTTAAGGGAAAACTTCGATAGCAAGATTTCACTAATTCGCCGTCCAATCAGCACAGCCAGCCCTGCGCCCACATCTGACCATTCAGCACTCTCAAGCAAATTTGTCGCACGATCGAGGAGCATTTGAGCCTGTTCACTGGTGAAATAGCGAGTCTCACGGTCTGCCAGCTTTCCGCGTTGAGCATCATTGAGTTCGCGGTACTCCTCAGCGGTGGGAGCAACAAGTGCGATCGCAGCATGGTCAGGATCGAATGATTTGATCGCCTGCACCACGTTTGAGCGATAGTTCTTCTGTTGAGCCGGAGTCGTGAGTTTCCGTGCCTGTAGTTCCTCATCGAGTGAAAGAGCGAAGGATTGATCGGAAATCTGTTGATCCTTGAGTTGAGGCAGGAAAGAGCGAATGAAATGCTGCACCCATTTTGTTGCCCCATGAGCCGCAGCGAGGTCAAGCCAGTTGTCAGGAAGAGTGTCCATAACGTTAATTACTTATCTATATCCATAATACCCTAACCTTAGCGTATTGCATTATTTATCCTACTCAATATTAGCTAAAGACCGATAGGAATACCTAATAGCCCAGTCTTCAAGCCACACATCTACATCGCTACAACCGAGTAATACTGGTACTTCTGGTTTGTCAAGTACCTTAGCGACAACGAAGAACGATAAGAAAAAGTATTGATTTAACTTTCTTATCGTTTAGGCTTAAAATCTGCTGATCCCCGCTAAGGAAAGCAAAACAAGTAACAGGTTGAGCTATACAGCAAAACGCTAGAACCTATACCCTGCAATGCTTCTAGCCACACACGAAA
>CAXTDB010000286.1:0-1456 GCA_964242045.1 uncultured Leptolyngbya sp.
ACTTTCAATGGGAGGAAAGGAGATGACGAAAGAGAAAAAAGGCAATAGAGAATCTAAAAAGCCGAAAGTAAATTCTCAAGATACCAAAAGGTACAATCCCGAATATAACTGAACAATTTCGGAACTTAAAGTAGAATTTGATTCTATTCCCTACTTTTCCGGTTAGTCAAAATGACTGGCTTGCTTCTAACTTCTACTACTAATTTGACAATAAGTAGATGGAAGTTTTTTCTGTGCTTTGCAATTCAAAGTCTAACGCTATTAGTCGTCTTAGAGACTTTATCTTTACCACGATCGCACCCTTTTACTACCAGATCCATAGAACTTTCAGATTCATAGGCACGGTAGCTACCACCGTAGAAAACGACTTTTAATATGCCTACTTCAACCCATATTTCTCCAAAAGTTCTGTCCCGATCCAATCTTAGTCTTTCCGGCAAAACTACGCTTGATTGCAGTACAACGAGCCAGCATATCTGTCCTTGCTGCTCCTATGTTCTCCTCCGCCATATTAGACGAGACGGAGTGTACTGGCGCTGTAGTCATTGTCATGAAGAGATGTCAGTTTGGTGTCGTTCATAATCGGGATTTCAAAGGCACTTTGAGAAACCTGTTCATTGGACTCAATCGATTAGGACGATCGCGGAGTTAGTTGGACGATCGCTCTAACGCCAAAACAGCAAATCCCCTCCCAAGCTTGGAAAGGAACTTGCTTGCTAAAACTTGTCGATTCTAGACCGCAACTTTGTGCGTGTCGCTAACTTGGCTAGGAGACTGCACTTTACCCAACAAACCCTGCAAGGTCTCGCCCTCAATCACTTCGGTTTCGAGCAGTTGAGTTGCGATCGTTTCGAGCAGTTCCCGATTCTGGCGCAAAATCGCCAGGGCGCTTTCGTGAGCCGTTTCGACAATTTCTTTGACTTCGATATCGATCGCTTTTGCAGTATCCTCGCTCACCATCCGTCGAGGATTAGAACCATCCCCCAAGAACATTGCCTGCTGTCCTTGCTGATAAGCGAGTGGTCCCAAGACCTTACTCATGCCGTAAGTTGTCACCATGCGTTCAGCTAAATCAGTGGCTCGCTGCAAATCGTTAGAAGCGCCTGTTGTGATGCTGCCGAAAATGACTTCTTCTGCCGATCGTCCACCCAGCAAAGTCGCAATTTGTCCCCGGAGTTCGGCTTCATTCAGCAAGAAGCGATCTTCAGTCGGCAGTTGTAATGTGTAGCCTAACGCTGCCATACCGCGAGGCACGATCGAGATTTTCTCAACGCGACCATTTCCAGTCGTTAAAGCTCCCACCAAGGCATGACCGACTTCGTGATATGCCACAATCTTCTTCTCGGTTTCGTTTAGCACACGGCTTTTCTTTTCGAGTCCCGCGACAACCCGCTCGATCGCTTCGGCAAAATCCGGCATTCATGCAGACGTTGAACCCGGTAAAACAATGTCAGGC
>CAXTDB010000286.1:1466-6896 GCA_964242045.1 uncultured Leptolyngbya sp.
AATCTTCTTGAGCCACGGTCTGACGATGATTTCGAGCCGCCAAAAGCGCCGCTTCGTTGACCAGGTTAGCAAGATCGGCTCCGGCAAAACCGGGGGTACGAGTGGCGATCGCTTTTAAATCGACATCTGGACCTAATTTGACCTGTTGAGCATGAATTTTGAGAATCGCATCCCGACCCGAAAGATCAGGTCGATCAACTAAGACTTGACGATCGAATCGACCGGGACGTAACAATGCTTGATCCAAAACTTCGGGACGGTTTGTTGCCGCAAGGACAATCACAGTCGCATCCGTCGCTGCGAATCCATCCATTTCGGTCAGCAATTGATTCAGCGTTTGTTCGCGTTCATCATTCCCGCCATACATACCACTGCTGCTGCGAGATCTACCGATCGCGTCAAGTTCATCAATAAACACGATGCAAGGCGCTTGCTTCTTTGCCTGGTCAAATAAATCGCGGACTCGTGAAGAACCCACACCCACAAACAGTTCCACAAACTCAGATCCCGAAATACTGAAGAATGGAACCCCCGCTTCGCCAGCGACCGCTTTGGCTAACAGCGTTTTTCCAGTTCCAGGCGGACCAATCAGCAACACGCCTTTCGGAATTTTTGCGCCGATCGCGGTATAGCGTGCCGGAGTTTTGAGAAAATCCACAATCTCAACTAACTCAGTTTTCGCTTCTTCTACCCCGGCAACATCCGCAAACGTGATCTTTTCGGATTCCCCTTCGACATAGACTTTAGCTTTACTTTTGCCGATCGACAAAGCGCCTTGTGGACCATTCGCGCCGCGTGATAAAAAGAATTGCCAAATTGCTACAAAAATCAGCGGCGGAATCACCCAGCCGAGCAAACTCGTAAACCAGCCATTTCTTGGCGGCGGTGTTGCGGCAAACTCAACCCCTTTTTCTTCTAAAAGTTTGGGTAACTCTAAATCAAAGATTGGAGTCGTTGAAAACACTTGCCCCGGACTACCATCCTCAGTTTTCAGTTGATACCGAATTTGATTCTGACCGACTGAAACTTGGCTAACTTCTCCTTCTTGCACTTGATGAATGAACAAGCTGTAGGGAACTCCCGGAACTTGAGCACCAAACAAGTTAGGCAAAAACAAGTTGACGAGCAGGAATGCTCCCGATACAGCAAGCAAGATGTTTGCAATTAGGCGAGAACGAGGCGGCGGTGTCGGTTTTTCTTTGATTGCCATTATTGAGTACTACAGTATTTCCATTTCAACGTTAGAATTTTGTAGCTCAAGTTACAAGTCAACCAAAGAGAGACTTGATCGCCGCCCTTCTATGGAGTTTCAGCGATCCGTGATCGATTAGCTTTCTATTGAATAATCAGCCTTCTAGGTTGAGCTAGAAGGCTAAGCTTTAGACAGTTTGCAGAAAGATTCTTCCGAAGCGTGGACAATAAGCGATCGTTTAGCGAACTAAGCCGAGATTCAACAGTTCTCGCGGAGATGCCAAAACGTCGATCGCTGCAAAGAAAATCTTGCCCTGCGGATTGAGCAAAAACCGCCATGCCAGATTCAACCGAACTTTGTCATCTGCCCACGGGGTTTGCACGTAACCCGTCACTTTGATTTGATCAAAGCCATTTTCTGCACGCTCGACCATGCCCCGTTCGGGCGTGAGTTTGAGTCCGTAACATTCCTCCTGCATATAAGCGAGGATTGCCGATCGACCCACGATCGGCGGCTGAAATGGAGGTTGCAGTGCGCCGTCTTCGGTAAACAAATTCACTGCGGCTTCAAAATCGAAAGCGTTCATCGCCTCCATGTAGCTCAAGACCGTTGAGTGGTCAACGCCTTTGATCGTCACGGTCGATCGCGCCATCAGACCTTCAGGCACAGTGACAGGATGCCTGATTGCTGGAGTTTCACCCGTCGGTGCATATCCCATATTCAGTACAACATCCCGCAAGACCGTAAGTTGCTGACCCGCTTCAAGTTCACGAATCGCTTGTAGTGCTTCCGAGGCTTCTGTCGATAGAACATAGCCTTGGGGAATCGGCGCGACAATGCCCTGCTTCATCCATTCGCCCAGCTGATACCAGAAGCCTAACTTCACATTCATGCCGAAAGACGAATAGGTACGGCAAATCGGCGTATCTGTGTGATTGACTAAATCACACATGACTTGCGCTTGCTGTAAGGTTGGCATCTGCCGAATTTGCGTCAGGGTTGCTTCGGCAAAGATCATATTGGCAGCTCCCATTGCCGCAGGAGTGATCGAACTCCCCATCTCGGTGTAGGCAAACCAAAGCAGAGCTAACTGATCTTCGGCGCTGAGTCGATCGCAAGCCGCTACCGTCGTCGGAATCGTCTCCGCAACCTGCGTATCAGGGAAAATGGAACGAGCCGAATCAAGCGTGTATGTCATGATCAAAGCCTCCTAGAAACGGCGTTTTCAGACCAGAGTGGCTGAAGTAACTGAACCGTCGCTTTGATAGTAGGATCAATTCTCTGATTAGCCCAAGGCTTCTTTACATCTCTACGTCTCTTAATCAAATCGAACGCGAAATCAAACATTCACCTGTCATAGTTAAGAATATTCCTGAGATGCAGAGTTGTTCAAGCTGTGAAAACGGTGTCGCAGTGCAGTTTTTCAACGCTCTCCACTCAGATCTTAAAGGATTGGTTTATGAGTATTATCACGAAGTTGATTGTGAATGCAGATGCTGAGTGCCGCTATCTCAGCCCTGGAGAGATGGATCAAATCAAAAGCTTTGTGACGAGTAGCGATCGACGTTTACGATTAGTCAAAACATTAACCGAAAGTCGCGAACGGATTGTTAAACAAGCCGCAAGCCAACTCTTTCAGCGTCGTCCTAACTTAGTTTCTCCAGGCGGTAATGCTTACGGTGAGGACATGACCGCAACCTGTCTGCGAGATATGGATTACTATCTGCGCTTGATTACTTACAGCGTCGCGGCAGGAGAAACGACCTCGCTTGAAGAAATCGGATTGATTGGAGTGCGTCAGATGTATACCTCTCTAGGTACTCCGCTTGAAGGAGTGGCTGAAGGCGTTCGCGCAATGAAGGGAATGACAGCTTCGCTGATGTCAGCAGAAGACGCGATCGAAGTCGGCACTTATTTCGATTACTTGATCAATGCGCTTCAGTGAAACGCGCTGCTTGTAAAACGCTGTGTAACCAACCCAATCATCCAGCAAAACAAACAAGCTTCTGCAACTCTGTTTCGAGAGACAGGTTTGTTTGATTCGTCGGGTAAACTTGCTCTAAATTTTCATCTGTGCAGACCTGGTAGGTTCAAAGTTTGAATCTGTCAGGTTTTTTATCTGTCTTTTGATGATATCTAGTTGAGATTTGTCTCGTAATCAATTCATTCAGGAAACTAAACGACGATCACTTAAAAAAGAATTAGAGGAGCAACACCAAATGGGAGCATCGTTGGACTTGTAACTGCTTCATCGTTTCAGTTCAAACTGCGGCGCGTCCTCGGATCGCTACTCTACATTTTCCCAGGTATTCATGAAAACTTTAAACTATCAATCCACGCTACAAAGCAGCACCACTGTTCTAGTGATGGCTGTTTTTTCCCTCTTTGTACTGGCAAGTTATACAGGTGCTCAACTCTCAGGCAATGCTCTAGCGAACGGGCAACTAATTGGACACCTTCATCAATTTGCGGGGCATGGGCTACTCGTCCTCTCGATACTACAAGTTGTAGTTCTGTTTCTAGGGCAAAAATTTCGCCGCGTCAATTAGAGAAATCTTCAACCTGGTAACTTTAGGAGAATTGAAATGTTAGATATTGACGAGATGAGTTCCAAAGAAATACACGAACTGTTGCAAAAATCAAGCTACGGTCATCTAGGCTGTGTACACGAAGGCAAACCCTACGTGATGCCGATGCACTATTGTCTGGAAGCTTCAGACATCTATCTGTTTACGACTGAAGGGATGAAGACGCATGACCTTGATGTGAATCCAGAAGTTTGCCTACAGGTTGAAGAACTCCACGATCCGCTTCATTGGCGCAGCGTGATTGTCAATGGTCGAGCCGATCGCCTCACCGAGCAGCCAGATCTGGGTCGCCTCATGCGCTTGATCAAAGAACAGCATCCAACATTTTCACCCGCAATTAGTCGAACCTGGATTGATGCTCAGGGACATTCAGAAGCGATCGTAATCTACCGCGTTCAGGTTGTTGAAATGAGCGGACGCACGACTGATGGAATCAGCAGTCAGCAAAAAGCTTGAGAAACGGAATTCACACCTTTGCTTCGGCGGCAGGACTGGCGGGTGGGGCGGCTTTTGTTTTGGCAAGGCTGCTGGCAGGACATTAGAAATCAGGAAGAAATATTCTCTCAACAGCCACTCATCCGGAAAAGCAAAAACGATGCCTAACCGAGCTTCTGACTGTCTTAAAGAAAATGTTGAAAGAATTATGTTTCTATGGGAGGAGCGGGCGCGACGTGAAGTCGGTGTATCAACGCTTTACGACTCTCTTGTCTTGCAGAATGCACTACCCTTATACCTCAGCCAACTGGTAGATAAACTCTCAAATAGAACTAACAAACTATCCAATCAAATTGCAGCCGACCAGGTAGGCGGTACTCGATTTGGCAAGCTGCATGGGCACGATCGAGCGGGACATGCTAACTACTCGATCAGTCAACTCATCTTTGAGTATCACATTCTGCGTCAAGTCATCTTTCAAGTTTTAGAGGAAGAAGCGCCTTGACGGTGCGCGATCGAGACATCATTATCAATTCCATTGAGCAAGCCGTTAATGACGCTGCCACGCAGTTTTCCGAGACGCTGAGAGATATTCAAGAGCTATTTATGGTGACGCTGACTCATGATCTGAGGAATCCTATCAACGTCGTGAAAATGAGAACTCACCTGACGCTGCGACGGCTAGAACGAGGAGATACTCATGCGGATGTGGCAACAAAGATGCCCAATGCAATCGATCGACTGGACTTGATGATTCAAAATTTGCTCGATGCCAGTCGGTTGAGAGCAGGGCAAAGCTTAAATTTGAAGACTGTGATTTAGACCTGCTAGTCCGGGACATCGCAGAGGAGTTAAACTTTGCTTATGGAGAGCGGTTTGCTATCGTCTCGGATGCTGACATTACTAACTATTGCAGCCCAGTATTACTGAAGCACATCAAGGAACGATCGAGGTTGAAAGTGCCGAGGGCAAAGGAACAAGCTTTATTGTCAAGTTACCAAAAGTTTTTGAATTCTAAAAGAAAAATGAGGGCGACGTAGACTAGAGGACATCTTCCCCGACAGGAGTTCCGATGTATTCACCACAGTCGCAATGTAAGGGTAGCAAGGGTTCTGTCCAGTTCAAAAATACGAAAGGCATTTACAAATTGTCTTATTCTGTTGAAGAAAATGGCGAGATTAAGCGATTTTAGATTTCGACAGGCTATGACGACAA
>CAXTDB010000287.1:0-1992 GCA_964242045.1 uncultured Leptolyngbya sp.
GGCAGCGATCATGGCACATTAACCCCGAATTCGGATTCCTTGAGCATTGCAATCGCGTAACCAAAGCTGAACGGCTTGCCCAATCACCCCTTCACGGCTTTCGGTCGGAGGGGTAATTGGCTGATTGGGGATGGTTGTCCCGATACGGGTAAACATCAGCACAAGTTGCCAACCTTGCGGATTGCGGGTGAGAAACAACCAGTGGAATTGTTGAATGTTGATCGCTTTTCCGCCAACGATTTCGCGCTCTAACGTCGTGACAAACGCTTGCTTCAAGGTCGGATCAACGGGTCGGTCACGTCCGCGTGTGCCGGAGGCATCGCTATTGAGCGGTAACGGTGCAAATTCAGGTCGCCCTGCGAGAATGACTGAGTTTCTCGGCGATCGAGTCGTTCCAAGGCGCGATCGAACTGCAATGCGATTAGCATATCCCGGAAGATCCCGAACCATTGCTTGCACCATTGGTTCGACTTCAGTAGGGCAAGCAGTTCGAGCGGCTTGAGCGAAAGGAACGGGAAGGAGATTAGCGATCGTGATTCCAAGTGCAATGATTCGCCATGCTCTAACTATCACGCTGCCAACTCCTGACAAATTCGATCGAATGCCGCGATCGGATCTTTTGCTGCGGTAATCGGTCGCCCAATCACGAGATACGTTGCACCTGCCTGAATTGCCTGCTTCGGAGTCATAATCCGCTGCTGATCGCCTGCTGCCGCCCAAGTCGGACGCACTCCCGGACAAACTAAAACAAATTGATCGCCGCAGATCTCCCGCAATTGCGCGACTTCTTGTGGCGAACAGACTGCACCCGACAAACCACTTTCTTTCGCTAGTAACGCCATTTCTAACGCATATTCGGGCAGTTCTAATGGAATCTTTAATTCAAACGCCAGCGATCGAGCCGATAAACTCGTTAACACCGTAATCGCGATTAATTGAGCAGGCGAAGAACCTTCAGGGGTGTTTGATACGATCGCAGCTTGCGCCTGCTCTAATGCAGTCTTACCCGCTGTTGCATGAATCGTAATCAAATCCACTCCAAATCGCGCCGCTGCTCCACATGCTCCCGCAACTGTATTCGGAATATCGTGGAATTTCAGATCGAGAAAGATTCGTTTCTGACGCTGTTTGAGAATTGTCAGAATGTTTGATCCGCTGCTGACGAACAGTTCTAAGCCGACTTTCCAGAATGTGACTTGAGGAAGTTTGTCGATTAATGCGATCGCCGCTGCTTCGGATGAAACATCTAACGGGACGATAATGCGATCGTTCATGGCACAAACCGCACGAATTTACTTTTACCGAGTTGCAGCACTTTTCCGCTCAGCGCTTCGGGTGATTCAAACAGCAAATCAACATTGCTCATTTTTTCGCTATCGAGTTTGACCGCGCCGCCTTGAATCTGCCGACGTGCTTCGGAACTGGTTTTACACAATCCCGCAGCACTCACTAAGTAAAATAACTTCGCGGGAAACTGCACCCCAGAAAGCGAAAACTCTGGAACCGAATCGCTTTGAGTTCCTGCACCTTGAACGAGATTTAAGGCAGCATTTTGGGCTTCGAGAGCGCGTTCTTTGCCGTGGTACTGAGTTACAACATCGAGCGCGAGAAGTTTTTGCCGATCGCGCGGTTTTTCTGGCAGTCGATCGAGCGGTAAATCAGTTAGCAACTCGAAATATTGTTGAATCACTGAATCTGGAACCTTCTCTAATTTTGAGTACATGCTGAGCGGATCTTCAGACAGCCCGACATAGTTCCCCAGCGATTTCGACATTTTCTGCACACCATCTAATCCCGGCAAGATCGGCATCAACAGCCCGAATTGCGGAACCTGTCCGAAATGCCGCTGTAAATCTCGTCCCACTGCCAAATTGAATTTTTGATCGGTTCCACCGAGTTCGACATCGGCTTCAAGCGCCACCGAATCGTAGCCCTGCATCAGCGGGTACAAAAATTCGTGCAGATAAATTGCCGTGCCTTGCTTGTAGCGCT
>CAXTDB010000287.1:2002-6892 GCA_964242045.1 uncultured Leptolyngbya sp.
GTCATCGTCGCTAGCAGTTCGAGAATCTTGCTCAAATCCAGCTTCGACAGCCATTCTGAGTTGTAGCGCACTTCCAACCGTCCCGGAGTCTCAAAATCCAGAATCGGGCGCAACTGCTTCAAATATGTTTCCGCGTTCGCTGCCACATCCGCTTCAGATAGCTGCTTGCGAACTTCAGATTTTCCAGTCGGATCACCGATTCTCGCGGTAAAATCTCCAATCAACAGCACCGCTGTATGTCCAGCATCTTGAAACTGTCGCAACTTGCGGTAAATCGTACTATGACCCAAATGAATATCGGTTCCTGTAGGATCAATGCCAAACTTAATTCGCAAAGGTCGAACACGCTCGCGTGTGCCAGAGGCAGCGCTCTTTTCTAAGCGCACCCGCAAATTTTCAGTTGGTTGATCCGAATCCGGCTGATCCGGGAAAATCTCGGTTGTACCCCGAAACAGCCAGTCAAGAGAGTGAGACATACTTTATACTTTTGAGAAAAATCAATGGTCTAAATTTTTGACTGGATCGGAGTCACCCTGCTACAGTTTTCAACACTCTGAAGCTCTGATCGAAACTTTGTTCCATTTGTTTAAGTCTCAATTATCCTACTAGAATTGCTTCACCTGCATATCGAAAATGCCCGAACGATTCGAGTTTTTACGGAATTGTTTCCGCTTCTTCTGAATCCTTCTTTTTTAACGCCCTACTTCTTTAAGTGAAAGAGAGTTTGCCGTGTCGTCCAACACCCTTAGACAAAAGCAGCAGCGAGAACCTGAAACCACTCTGGAATTTGTCCAGTCAGTCGGCAAAGTCACGGGCGGAACGCTCCTTGCGATTACAATGCTGTCGAGTTCGGTTATCGCAGGCGGTCTGGTCGGACTCGCGATTAGTTTTCGTAATCTGCCAGATGTTCGATCGCTGCGAGGCTACAAACCCAGCGAAACCACGCACATCTACGACATGAAAGGCAAAATGCTCGCCAGCATTCACGGTGAAGCAAACCGGGAAGTCGTACCGCTCAACAATATCTCTCCACATCTCAAACGAGCGGTAATCGCGATCGAAGATAGCTACTTTTATTCGCATCGCGGCGTAAACGGGGGCGCGATCGCGCGGGCAACAGTCGCAAACTTCACCACGGGGCGCACGGTCGAAGGCGGTTCGACGCTGACCATGCAGTTAGTGAAAAACTTGTTCCTTTCTCCTAAACGCGCCCTCAGTCGAAAGGTGGCTGAGTCGGTGTTAGCGCTGCGAATCGAACAGATTTTCAAAAAAGACCAGATTTTAGAAATGTATCTGAATCAGGTCTACTGGGGACACAACACTTATGGCGCACAAACGGCGGCAAGAAGCTATTTCAACAAAGACGCGGCAAATCTGAATTTAGCTGAATCCGCGATGATGGCAGGGCTGATTCAATCGCCAGAAGCCCTCAGTCCGTTTGTCGATATGAAAGCGGCGAAAGCGCGTCAAGGCGATGTTCTCAACCGAATGCGCGAACTCGGTTGGATTACCGCTGACGAAGAAACTGCCGCCCGCAAACAACCGATCAAACTCGGAAAAATCACCTCGTTCCAAACCAGCCAAATGCCGTATGTCACCGATGCGGTCGTGCAAGAATTAACCAAAAAATTTGGGCGCGATGCCGTCTTAAAAGGCGGAATGCGGGTGCAAACGACGATCGATTCTAAAATGCAGCGCCTTGCCGAAGATACTGCCCGTCGTTGGATCGGGACGCTGAATAATCAAGGAGTCTACGCGGATCAAATGTCGATCGTGTCGATCGATCCGAGAACGCATTTTGTCAAAGCAATGGTTGGGGGCATCGATGCGAAAAAGAGTCAGTTCAACCGAGCGACTCAAGCGATGCGGCAACCCGGCTCAGCCTTTAAGCCTTTTGTGTATTACACCGCCTTTGCGTCCGGGCGGTTCTCACCCGATTCTACGATTCTCGATGCTCCAGTCAGCTACCCGGACGGCGACGAGACGTACAGTCCGCAGAACTACGATCGCACCTTTAGCGGGGCTATTACCTTGCGTCGGGCGCTAGAACAGTCCCGGAACGTTCCTGCAATCAAAATCGGTCAAGAAGTCGGCTTAAACAAAGTCGTTGAGGTATGTCGGAGCATTGGGATCAAAAGCCCGATCGATCCGGTGATTTCGCTGCCCTTGGGAGCCGTTGACTTGACTCCGATGGAAATGGCAGGCGCTTACGCGACCTTTGCCAACAACGGTTGGTATTCAGATACAACGCTAATCGCGCAAGTCACCGACAGCAGCGGCAACGTTATTTTAGATAACACTCCAAAACCGCGACTCGTTCTCGATTCTTGGGCATCAGCTTCGCTCAACGATGCGCTCCAAGGTGTAATCGCACGCGGAACGGCAACAGCGGCTCAAATCGGTCGTCCAGCGGCGGGCAAAACGGGAACGACTTCTTCAGAACGAGATATTTGGTTCGTCGGCTACGTGCCGCAACTTGCCACAGCGGTATGGGTCGGCAACGATGATTACACACCGTTGGGGCATGGAGCAACGGGCGGAACGTTTGTCGCTCCGATTTGGCGCGACTACATGACTCAAGCCCTACAAGATGTCCCGGTTGAAAAATTCCGACCTGCTTCAGATTTCGATAAACCCTAATCGTTAAAAAACTCCGAGCAAATTCGGAGTTTTTAATAGATTGCTTATCGATCGATTTCTGATTTCATTCGTTCTAATGTTCGCGTCATTTGATCAAACATCTGTTGGGGAGTCATCCCAAACTGTCCTAACTGCGTTTTAAGCTGCTCGACAGTCATCTGAGCCGAAAAATCATCGGAAAGCTCGAAGCGCTTCATAAACACTTTGTAGCGATCCATGATGGCTTCCATCTGTTCGATGTACATTAGTTTGCCTTCACGATCGAACTTTCCATAATTGCCACCAAGCTGAATCAGCGATTGATAATCCTGAAACAGGTTTTTCGCTTCTTCTTGAACAATTTCAGAGTCAAAAAATGCCATTGCCTTAGTTGTGAGGTCACGAAGGACGGGGAAAATTGTGGGTCACACAGATTTATCCTGAATTCATCTTATTCCAGGTCTTTCCCACTCGTTAAGTAGTGTTTTCACTACCTAATCGATCGCGTCTGGATCAATACCGAGCGATCGCAGTCGATCGGCTAAACGCTGCGATCGTTCGCGTTCGGCTTCGGCGCGTTGAACGGCAGCATCAGCGCGTTGACGTTCGATCGCTTGCCCTTCTGCCCCGGTTGGAATCGGTTGTCCAGATCGATCGCACCAGCGCAACCACAGCCGCGTCACTTCTTCTTCAAACTGCCCTTCCCACAGCATTAGCCCTAAACCGACTCCTGCTAACCAAACCGACTGTCCAGGCTTAGTAATGCCTACGTCTGAGGTCAATTCGCTGTAACCAGGAGGCGAAATTGCCCAGACTCGCAATAGTGCCCCATTCATTTCGCTCTGTCCCTGAATCTGTCGCAAGGGATCAAAGACAACGTAGTAAGGCACACCAATCTGAGCGTAAATCTCTTTTTTACAAGCTTTTTTGCCTGCTTGCTGAGCTTTTTTGCTTAAAGTAAGCTCATTACCTTCTTGATTCGAGACAATTTCGATACAAACTTCTGGGTGTTTGCCAAATTCCCAGATAAAGTAGGAGCGATTTTGTCGCTGTGAAAAGTCCTCTGGACGTTGTACTCCCAAACTCAAGAGCGCATCGGGGACAATTGGATCACCCTTGAGCTTATAGAATAATCCGACATTGGCATCGGCGATAAAGGGTGGTGTCAATCCCTCAGAACTGTAGAGGGGTTCGACGAGTAGCCTTTGTTGCTGAGCCGACTGAAAATTATCCACGGGCGTATCGTCCTCGGTGACGAGATGGCTGATGTCAGGAATGACAACTTCTTCGACATCTTCGATAAATTGCTGAGTCATGAGCAATACTGAGAACCCGACTCCTTGATTATCCTTCAAATCTCTCAATTCTTGAATATCTGCAAAAGCGGGAATCTTCGCTATAGTGAAGCCTATCAAGAATCGAATAATCATCATGTTGAGCAATCCGAAAAGTCGAAGAATTGCAGCGCTCTTAGCGATCGTTGGAGCCGTTCCGATTCTGGGTGGTTTTCACTTAGTCGGCTTACACAAACTGTATTTAGGACAACGCTGGTGGTGTTTAATTTATCTAGCGTTGGCGCTTACTGGAAGTAAAATTGCCTGGATTGCAGCGCTGTTTGATGCAGTGTTTTACTTAATTCAGAATCCGGATGAATTTGATATCAATTTCAATGATCAGATCGTGCCCGAAATGGGGACAATTAGCCTCAAATCGAATGCAGTCGTTACCGTTTCTGAAAGTTTACGCGAACTCGATCAATTGCGACAAGATGGTTTAATTTCAGAATACGAATTTGAACAAAAACGGCGAAAACTCCTCGATCGCATTAAATGACCATGCTAAATTGGTTCTCTTCTAGCTTGTTGAAATCCAAAATTCAGAACGATCCGTATTATCGATTTCAATCGTTAGCCGAGATTCGGATTGCAGCGGATTTAGGCATTCAAATCGATGTGAATCAAGCAAGCGTAGATGATTGGCTGAGATTACCAGGAGTATCAATTCATCAAGCGAAAACGTTGACGCAACTGAGTGAATTAGGTGTACAGTTTCTCTGCATTGAAGATGTGGCAGCCGCATTAGGATTATCACTTCAGCGGCTGAAACCTTTAGAGCCTGTGATCAAATTTTGCTATTACGATCCAGAGAGTTTGCAGCAAATTCAGCGCGTGAACTTGAATACGGCAACCGCGATCGAGCTAACGCAAATTCCAGCGATTCGATCGGTGTTAGCAAGAGCGATCGTCAGAAACCGCCAATCTCAAGGTCACT
>CAXTDB010000288.1:0-6861 GCA_964242045.1 uncultured Leptolyngbya sp.
GCCGCACGGCTGGTTTGGGCAAGAGGGAGTGTTAGGTAGACCAGATACAGGCGGACAGGTTGTTTACATTTTGGATCAGGTCAAAAGCTTAGAAAAGCAATTGCAGGAAGATATCAGACTTGCAGGCTTAGATGGATTAGGTGTCATTCCCAAAGTCATCGTGTTATCTCGATTAATTCCGAACAGTGATGGAACGCTGTGTAATCAACGACTAGAAAAAATTCACGGCACAACGGATGCTTGGATTCTACGAGTTCCGTTCCGAGAGTTTAATTTAAACTTGACTCAAAACTGGATTTCTCGCTTTGAAATTTGGTCGTATTTAGAAACTTTTGCGATCGATGCTGAACGCGAACTTCGAGCAGAGTTTCAAGGCAGACCGGATCTAATCATTGGAAACTATTCGGATGGCAATTTGGTTGCGTTTCTACTTGCAAGGCGCTTAAAAGTTACGTATTGCATCATTGCTCACGCGCTTGAGAAATCGAAATACTTATTCAGTAATCTTTATTGGCAGGAATCCGAAGAGAAATATCATTTCTCGCTGCAATTTACCGCAGATTTGATCGCGATGAATGCAGCAAACTTTATCATTAGCAGCACGTATCAAGAAATTGTTGGAACGCCCGAAAGTGTGGGTCAATACGAATCTTACAAGTCGTTTACAATGCCGGATCTCTATCACGTTGTCGATGGCATTGAGTTGTTTAGTCCCAAATTTAATGTCGTTCCTCCCGGCGTGAATGAAGTTGTCTTTTTCCCGTTTACGCGCACCGAAGAACGGTTGATTAACGATCGAGAACGTCTAGAAAATCTTTTATTCACCGACGAAGACCCGGATCAGATTTACGGAAAACTCGACAACCCAGATAAACGCCCGTTGTTTTCGATGGCAAGGCTCGATCGCATTAAAAATCTCACCGGACTCGCAGAAGCTTTCGGAATGAGTGAAGCGCTGCAAGCTCGCTGCAATTTGATTTTGATTGCGGGAAAGCTGCGGATCGATGACTCCACCGATTACGAGGAAATTAGCGAGATCGAGAAGCTTTATGAAATCATCGATCGATACAATCTCAAAGGCAAAATTCGCTGGCTCGGTGTGCGACTTCCAAAAAGTGACACTGGAGAAGTTTACCGCGTGATTGCCGATCGACAAGGTATTTTTGTACAACCTGCTCTATTTGAAGCGTTCGGATTAACGATCCTTGAATCGATGATTACTGGACTGCCCACTTTTGCGACTCGATTTGGCGGCCCGCTCGAAATTATTCAAGACAAAGTAAACGGGTTCTACATCAATCCGACCAGTCACGAAGAAGTTGCAGCAGTAATTCTAGAATTTTTGGATAAGTGCGATCGCGATCCGAAGTACTGGAGCGAAATTTCTCAGCGGGGTATCGATCGCGTCTACAGCACCTATACCTGGAAGATTCATACAACTCGATTGCTATCACTCGCAAAAATCTACGGCTTCTGGAACTACACTTCGCAAGAGAATCGCGAGGATATGTTGAGATACATCGAATCGCTGTTTTATCTACTGTATAAGCCGAGAGCGCAACGATTGCTACAGGAACAGATGCAACGATCGTAAAATCAACCTCCCCGTAATTTCAGCATTGTCTAAGTTTTTGTTCTCGACATAATGGTTCCTGTTTTGACAGTGCTGTAGGTCGAGAATATGCTAGCGATCGTACAATTTTTGACTCCTCTCAAGGCAATCCAGCGCGTTTTAATCGGACTGTGCTGTATTGCCTTGATTTGCCTACCGCTTGCTGCTCAAACCCCGCCTGAAGTTAATCAACTCAAACAGCAACAGCAGCAACTCGATCAACAGCGATCGCAGATCCAAAAAGAGCGTGAAAAAGTGCAGCGACAAGAGCGATCGGCGCAAAAAGACCTCACAGGTATCCGTCAAAACATTCAGGTCACTACAAGCCAAATTCAAACCACCGAAGCGCAACTGAGTAACGCTAATCGAGTCCTGAAAAAGTTAGAAATCGATTTAGGAAACGCCGAAAAGAGCTATCAGCAAAGACAATCCTCGACGATTTCACGACTGCAATTTTTACAGCGTCAGCAAGGCAGTAGCGGCTGGGCAGTCTTACTGCAAAGTCAAAACCTGAATGATTTTCTCGATCGACGCTTTCGCCTCAAACAAATCTACAGAGCCGATCGCGAAACCTTAAGCGAACTTAAAACCGAATCCGAAAAAGTCGATCGCCAACGGCAACAAGTCGAACAGCAGAAAAACAACATTGCGCTGATTGCTCAACAGTTGATGGCGCAGAAATCACAGTTCGAGCAGCAAGCAACGTATCAAAAAGAAGTCGTCGATCGACTCAGAACCAATCGCCGCGCCCTTGAAGCCGCAGAAGCCCAACTCGAAAAAGACTCACAAAGCATCGGCGAACTGATTCAAAAACGCATTGCTGAAGAACGTGCGAAGAATGGCATTGTGATTTTAGGAACCGGACAGTTTAACTTACCAAGCGATGCACCCATTACGAGCGGGTTTGGCTATCGAATGCACCCAATTCTAGGCTATCAGCGCTTTCATGCCGGAGTTGATTTCGGTGCAGACTATGGTTCTCCGATTCTCGCAGCCGATCGCGGAGTCGTGATCTTCGCAGGATGGTATGGCGGCTACGGCAATGCAGTCATTCTCGATCATGGAAATGGCATCACTACAATGTATGCCCACGCGCAACAACTGTATGTTTCTGAAGGACAAACCGTAGAGCGAGGAAAAGCGATCGCGGCGACAGGTTCGACCGGACTCTCGACTGGGCCGCACTTACACTTTGAAGTCCGAAAAGATGGAGAGCCTGTTGATCCGATGACCTACTTCTAGGATTGAACCCGCAGCAGAAATTCAGCCCTATACTTTGAAGGATGCGCGATCGCGATTTCCCCAATCCTCAAAATGACTCAACCGCAGACCGACTCGATCCAGCGTTCATCCTGGTTTCAGACCCTTAGCTTTCAATCGATTCTAGCCGCCTTCGGACTCTGTTTCGCGCTGTTCGCGCTGGCTAGCGGTTCGATTTTTATGACGATCGCAACTCAAGATATGACCGCCAATCAAGTTGCACTCAACCGAGTCGCGATCGCGGCGATCGTCTTCGCCGTTTGGAATGGTATTCGAGCGATCGCACCTAAAACAGAGCCTACAACGCATCAAATCGGCTGGCGCGAAGTTGGCTTATTGATTGCTGCTGGCAGTAGTTTTGCTGCATTTGTCGTGCTATTAGCTTGGGCGCTAGGTCATACTCAAGTCGCTACTGCAACCCTGTTAACGCACATGATGCCGATCTTTACCACATTGGGCGGATGGTTGTTTTTGAGACAGCGATTTAGTTCTCAATTCTGGATCGGATTAGTGGTTGCATTAGTAGGCGCGATCTCCATTGGAGCAGGAGATTTGAGTTTATCAGGTGACACGATTTTGGGTGATATTGCGGCACTCCTCGCGGCAGTGTTTATTGCGATCGAAATGCTGATCGTCGAACAGTTGCGGACTCGACTCGCAACGCCCACGATTACCATGAGCGAATGTGCGATCGCCACGCTTTTAGTCTTACCAACCGTGCTTTGGAGCGGTTCCGCCATTCTTCCGCCTTCGTGGGAAAGTGGATTCGCTGTGCTTGCAGCAGCATTAGTCACTCAAGTTACTGGACACGGATTGTTAACGTATAGTTTGAAGCAATTCTCAGCCGGGTTAATCTCTGTCGCACTCTTAGCGGTTCCAATCATTGCGGCGGGACTAGCAATGGTTGTGTTCGGGCAAACGATTTCGATCGAGAGTGCGATCGCGTTTCTCGTTGTGTTGACTGGAATCTACTTAACGGTGACGGCTCCCAAAGCAGAAAAGCAGGTCTGAACCCGCAGCGGTGATTCGGGAAAAGCGATCGATCCAACCATAAACAGGGTCAAATTCGAGCGAGATGCTTTCTGTTCTCTGCTTACTGCGATCGATTTTTATTGATAGAGTGTTAGGCATTAAACGATACCTTGTCTTGAAGGGCGTGACGATGAACCCGATCGAGATTTTTCTCTCCTACTCTCATCAGGATGAGACTTTGATGCAGGAATTGGTGAAGCATCTCAGCACCCTTCAGCGACAAGGAACGATTCGAGCTTGGCACGAGCAAGAAATCACAGCGGGTTCCGAACGGGCAGAGCAAATCGCTCGGCATCTTGAATCTGCTGGAATCATTCTGCTGTTGATTAGTTCGGATTTTCTCGCCTCTGACTATCGCTACAGTGTTGAACTCACCCGTGCAATGGAGCGGCACAACGCCAAACAAGCCCGTGTGATTCCGGTGATTCTGCGTCCGGTGGATTGGAAAGGCGCACCGTTCAGTAAGTTAAAAGCGTTGCCTGCGAATGGACTCCCAATTACTAAATGGACAAATCAGGATGACGGGTTTCTGAATGTGGTGGAAGGAATTCGGAAAGCGATCGATCATCCCCAAGACGACGATATTGATTCTCTCGTTCAAGCAGTCAGCCAAAAGCTCAGCGCTAATATTCAGAAGCGCTGCGGCACGATGCGAGTGTTGGATATGGAGCAAAAGATCACGATCGATTCCATCTACACCATGGTCAACATTTTAGAGAAAGTCTCTCGCAATCAGCGAATCAGCGTTGAGAACCTGCTGGACGGATGCGATTTGACGGAGTTCGATCGTCTGAGTTTGGGACGAGTGCGGCAAGAGCGCATCCCTGGGGTAGAAGCGGTTCAGCGACACGAGAAGTTGCTGATTTTGGGTAAGCCAGGGGCAGGAAAAACGACCTTTCTCAAATGGTTGGCGCTGCAATGCAAGGAAGGCGAACTGTTTGTCGATCGAGTGCCGCTCTTTGTCACGCTAAAAGAATTTGCAGAGGCAGAAGGACAGCCGACGCTGATCGAGTTTATGTCTCAACCCTTTGCAGAGTGCGGCATTGAAGAAGCTCAGGCAACGGTAGAACGAGTGTTAGGGGCGCGGCGAGGGTTTGTCTTTCTGGATGGATTGGATGAAGTGAGGGCGGAGGATAGCGATCGTATCTTAAACACGATTCGCCGCACCTCAGAGCAGCTCGATGGCAATCAGTTTGTTATGACTTGCCGCATTGCTGCGAAAGAATACACCTTTGAGCAGTTCACAGAGGTCGAAGTTGCTGACTTTAACAAAGAGCAGATTGCAGACTTTGTGGATAAATGGTTTCAGCCGAACGATCCGATCAAAGCGAAGGAGTTTCCAGCAGAACTAGAGAAGCATCCAGGCTTGCAGGAGTTGGCAACAAATCCGCTCTTGCTGACACTGCTTTGCCTTGTGTTTGAAGAACAAGCCGGATTTCCCGCGAACCGCTCAGAACTCTACAAAGAAGGCGTAGATGTCTTGCTGAAGAAATGGGATATCAAGCGGAACATCAGACGACAACAGGTTTACAAGCAACTCTCGCTGCAACGTAAGGAAGATCTTCTGAGTCAGATTGCTTGTACTGCCTTTGTGCGGAGTGAGTACTTTTTCAAACAGAAGTTTGTTGAAGAAGAGATTCGGGACTACATCCGTAATCTACCGAATGCAAGCGATGATCCTGAAGCGTTGCAGCTTGATAGCGAAGCGGTGTTGAAATCGATCGAGGCTCATCATGGTTTGTTAGTCGAACGGGCAAGAGGCATTTATTCTTTTTCCCATCTCACCTTTCAGGAATACTTCACCGCTCGACAATTCAAGGAAAAGTCAGAGGGTGAGTTTTCTGATCTCGTTTGTCACATCACTCAGAAGCGATGGCGGGAGATTTTCTTGCTCACAGTCGGGATGTTGAAGAATGCCGATAAGCTATTGCAGGCGATGAAAAAAGAGGTCGATTGTCTCTTGGCACAAGATGAAGAACTCCAACAATTTCTTAACTGGGTCGAGCAAAAATCTCGTTCTGTAGACGCTCCTTACAAACCTGCTTCAATTCGAGCCTTCTATTTCTACCTCTACTATTTTGCCAACGATCTTGACCACTCTCTCGATCGTAACTTTAACCCTGACAACACCCTCGACCTCGCCCTTGACCGCGCCCTCGCTGTTAAATTCTCCAGCGCTTCAAGCCAAGCCAGTTCCTCAAGGATTGATTTTTACCGAAATTTCGACCGTTTCCGTGTCTTCGACCGTGTTCTCATCCTCGCCCACGACTCCGAGTTACAGCAAAAGTTGCGAGAGATCAAAGACAAACTTCCTTATATTGATAGCTGGGAAGGTTACAAACAATGGTGGAAAGACAATGGACAAACATGGATTGACCAACTCAGCGCTGTGATGATCCAATATCGCAACATTGGGCATAATTGGCAATTCACCCGTACTCAGGAAAAACTCCTCCAGCAGTACTACGATGCCAACATACTTCTCGTAGACTGCCTCAACAGCGATTGCTACGTCAGCCGCGAAGTCCGCGACGACATCGAAGCCACGTTGCTCTTGCCCTACGATCGAACCCGATAAGCGATCGGAGTATTGGGAAGGGCGATCGCATCCCAACGCCGTCTATGAAGCTTGAGCGATGTCGTAGGCAGCGGGTTTGCAATCCACAAAACTGAGTGCCTCTGAATCCAGGAAACCTGCGATCACCATTTCCAAAACCGCTTCCACGGGATACTCAATCTCAGCCGCATGAGCCAGATACGCCTTGCGGATGTGATCCGGCAGCGCAGCTAAAATCGTTTGTGCGATCGCTGGGTCTAGATGTGAGTTATCGCTCGTCATAGTTCCTCATGGGAATCTGGACATTGTAAGGAGGCTGAGAAGCCCGAAGAATCACTGCATCTAATAATAACTGCGTCTAGCGATCGTAGACACCGATTCCCGATTACACAGTTGAACC
>CAXTDB010000289.1:0-6821 GCA_964242045.1 uncultured Leptolyngbya sp.
ACCGTTTTTGATTCGCATTGATCACGAGTAGCGCTCGATCGAGCAGTTCGCTATTCGGTACAAGTAGAATCGCTTCTGCTCCTTTTTTCGCAGCTTGATTCACACTTTCAGTAATCTCGATCGCGGGATCGCTGAGATCAACTTGGTCGACAATTTGACCTTTATCACCGTAGTAAAGCGCATCTTTGAACGAATCCGTAAGCGATCGACTGTAGCGATTTTTGGAATTGAAAAAGACCGCAACTTTGCGTTTTTTCAGTTGCCCAGTGAGATAGAACGCAAGTTTCTTGGCAGGCAATTCATCGCTGGGCATCGTGCGAAACACATAGCTGCTAAAGCCAGAGAGATCTTTAGCAGAACTGACAGGAGAAATCGCGACGAGTTCGCCAGCCTGATAGATTTTGCCAGCGGCATAAGTCGTATCGCTGGTTCCGTGCCCGATCACCGCGAGAATTTTCGGATCATTAACAAGCTGAGCGGCGATCGATGTCGCAAGATCGGGATTCGAGTCGTCGGACGCGATCGCGATTCTCAACTTCATGCTTTTGGTTTGATTAATTCGATCCTGCGCTTGAGCAATCCCGCGTAAAACCTCGATCGAAGATTGAGGCTGCGTCCGAAGCGGAATCACAGCAGCGATCGTATATGCCTGAGCATTTCCGATGCGCGCATTGTTGAGATAAATCAACGTTTCGGGATCAGATTTATCCGCTCGTCGCGCTTGCTCGAATAGCTTGACGGCTTCGGCAAAATTACCGCTTTTCATTTTGTCGATCGCGGCTTGTTTCAGCGGCGTTTTGGAGAGCGGATTAAACGACAGTTCCCCGATGCTGAGAGGCTGTAGAGCCTGCTCGACGGGAACCACAGGCGCAATTCTGCGCGTGATTGCCCAAGCGGAAAGTCCGACGATCGATGCAATTCCCAATCCCAGAGCCACGAGTTTGAACGGCTTTTTCGAGCGGCGAGAACGGGCGTTAATCTTTGAAAGGGGAACCTGCGTAAAGACCGACGACTTGACTTGATCTAAGGCAGCTAATACTTCAGCAGCGGATTGATAGCGATCGTTAAAGTGAAACTGCGTCATTTTCTCTAACACCGAGGCAAAATCATCGCTGACTTTGACTTGATCCCGCCACACCAAGCTATAGGTTTTGGGATCGTGTGCCAATTGAGCGGGACGCACTCCGGTTAATGCCTGAATCGCAATCATTCCCAACGAATAGAGATCGCTGTTATATCTGGGTTTACCTAAGCATTGTTCGCTGGCAGCATAGCCCGACGTATAGACCGGGACGCTCATCTGATCTTGGGGAGCCGTTTCCGCGATCGAGGTTTCAACGATCGTTTTAACCGCGCCAAAATCGATTAAGACGAGCTTTTGATCGCGATCGCGCCGCATTAAGTTCTCAGGCTTCAGATCCCGATGAATCACTCCGTGTTCATGCACAAAACCAAGAACGCGCGTCACATCTTCCACAAGCTCGATTACCTGCGCTTCAGGAAGCCGATTGCCGCCGCTAATTTCATCACTCAGCGGATGCCCTTGAACGAATTCTTGAACCAGATAAAACTCGTTTTGTTCTTCAAAATACGCTAACAATTGCGGAATCTGATCGTGGCGACCTAATTTCTCTAACGTATCTGCCTCAGCGTAAAACATTCGACGAACTTGGCGCAGAATCGCTTCATTCTGGCTCGAAAAGCTCAAATGCTTCAGCACACAGCGCGGATTTCCGGGGCGGCGAGTATCTTCTGCAATGTACGTCTGCCCAAAGCCACCAGAGCCTAGAGCCTGAATGATTTTGTATCGCGCATCGAGGAGCCGTCCTAACATCGCAACCCTGAAAAGTGATAATAGAAGCATTGTAGGTCGATCGCTAAAATCAGACACGCTAGAGTCATGAAAATTGAACAGCGACACGAATGGGCGTTAACGGCAGAAGCCGCGATCGTCATTCAACAAGATCTCCGTCAAGAAGTCGTAACCCAAGATCAGTTCGGCACCGTTCAATATGTTGCTGGCATTGATGTGGGATTTGAAGAAGATGGAGCAATTACGCGGGCAGCGGTGGCAGTTCTGACTTATCCAGAACTGAAGTTTTGCGAAAGCGCGATCGCCCGTCGTCCGACCACGTTTCCCTATATTCCAGGCTTTCTCTCGTTTCGCGAAGTGCCTGCGGTGCTGGACGCGCTCGAACAAGTCAAAACAATTCCCGATTTACTTTTGTGTGATGGTCAAGGATTGGCGCATCCGAGACGATTTGGAATTGCGTGTCATTTGGGAGTGTTGACAAATTTACCCGCGATCGGGGTTGCAAAATCACGACTGGTTGGAACTTATGCGGAAGTTCCAGATCAGCGCGGGGCTTGGGTGCCATTGCTGCACAAAAGTGAAACGATCGGAGCCGTTCTCAAAACTCGCGTCGGTACAAACCCGCTTTTTATTTCTTCTGGACATCGAATCAGTTTGGAAACTGCGATCGCGTATGTGATGGGTTGTACGACAAAATATCGATTACCAGAAACAACACGACATGCACACAAATTAGCCAGCGGTTGAAATGAAAGGATTATTTCTATTAATAATTTTATTGATCAGTATCACCTTACCTGTTCAGGCAGCGACTTGTCGGACAGTGAACGATACAGAAATTTGTATTCTGAGCATCAAGCGCAGTGCGAAAAACTATTGGGAATATCGGGCGAAAGTGCAAGTCGATGGCGAAGTCAAACCGATGCAAATCTATGACTGCCGCAAGAAAATCACGATTCAAGACAACAAAGTTTTAGAACTATTTGAGCAAGATGGAACGGCGGAAGTGGTTTGTAGTTTCTTCAAACCTCCGCGCGATGCCTTTGGAGTTGCCAGCGGTAAACCAGGGTCGTTTCGAGGTGTTAGAGATCCGATTCCCAATTTAGACGTTAAGAACACCTTAAGATCCCCGTGAATCGTTATTTCTTTCGATAGAGTGAACAGCAGATACCTCCTAACTGCGTCTTTTGCCCCGTTGTGTCCACCTCGAAAATTGAGTGGAATACGGGGCTTTGTTTGTGAGGTGGGCAGAATAACACCGCTCAAACTACGTTCTGTTGCTCAACTTATAGTAGATATTTTGAAGGAAGATGTTTCTGCTTTTGAGAATCCAGGCGCGCGATCGTACTTCTAAACGCATTTGATCAAGACCAAACGGCTGCATCTTGAATCGGAAAATTCCCCCGTCCTGAACCACCGCAGTGCATAATAAACTTAAGTAATGGTTCTAAAAAGTAATCCTATTTGAAGTAATTAATCAGACCTTGTACTTTAGGAAAATCCCACAGCTTGATCGGTTTAGCGAGAATGCTCTTGTCGATTAAGGGGATGCTGAAACGATCATCGAAGTCTGCTGATTCTCCCAACCCGTCATGCTTTTAGAACTCTCTGGTCGAACAAAATATGCGCTGTTGGCGATGTTAGAACTCGCTTCTATCTACGACACAGGTGAAACGCTCCAGATTCGTCAAATTGCCGCATCTCAAAATATCCCCGATCGCTATCTCGAACAACTGCTGGCAACCCTACGCCGTGCCGGACTGATTTCAAGTGAACGCGGCAAGAAAGGCGGATATTTGCTTGCTCGATCGCCCAAAAGAATCACGCTTCTAGAAATTGTCAACTGTATGGAAGGCGAAGATCCTGCCGCTACCGAATCCATTGATAGCTCTGAGCCTGTGGCAATACGAGCAATTTCTGAAGTTTGGCAAAAAGTAAAGCGCTCAGCCGATGATGTGTTAGAAAAAAACACGCTGCAAGACCTTTTGGAAAAACGCAATTATTTACAGCAGCCGATTACGATGTACTACATCTAAATTGTCGTCGGGCTTCGTACAGCATCAACGCGCTCGCGATCGCAACATTCAACGATTCCACACCCGCAACTAACGGAATCGTCGCTTGAACATCTGCAAGTTCAAGCAGTTCAGTTGAAAGCCCCGCTCCCTCGTTGCCGATTAGAATCAAACTCGGTCGAGAAAAATCAATTTCCCAGTACGTTTGAGTCGCGGTAGGAACGGTAGCAATTAGCTGCATTCCTTGAGCTTTGGCGATCGCTAAATCCGATGACAAATCCGACCGAATTGACATCGGCACTCGAAACCACTGCCCGGAAGACGATCGTAAAACTTTCGGGCTTTCAATATCGGCGCAATCTTCGCTTAACCACAAACCTTCTAAACCAACAGCAGCAGCAGTCCGAATGATCGTGCCTAAATTTCCGGGGTCTTGGATCGTTTCGAGAACCAGTCCAAGCTGAGAAAATTTGACCGGACGAGTGTGAAAGCGATCGACAGTCGCCACAATGCCATCTGGCTCAACCGTGGTGGCGATCGCTTTGATCACTTCGGGAGTGACGAGTTCAAGACGCTGCGATCGTGATTGAAGTCGATCGAATAAAGCTGGATGGTGATGTTGCCAGGTTTCGGTACAGCAGACGGTAAGGAACGGTAGATCGAACTCCGTTGCTTCTTCGATCAAATGCGTTCCTTCGAGTAAAAAAAGCTGTTGTTCTCGCCGTTCTTTGGTGCGGTGGAGCTTTCGCAATTGTTTGATGAGTGGATTTTGCAGACTGGTTATCATGGTTTGTCGTGGCACTAAAGGAATTTTAGTGCGTCGCTGAATTCCTGGTACACTCAAAAAGCTTATTTCTGGCTGCTGTGATGCTGAGAAAAATTTGGCGATCGCTGATTCTCTATGCTCTATGTTTTTCGATTGCGATCGGTTGTACTCGGCTTGCTCCAGAGGCGGTCGCAACCGATGGTGGGCGAATTACGATCGGAACGATTGCCAGTATTAGCACCCTTGATCCGGCGGATGCGTATAGCGTTTTTGCCGGGAATCTATTGTATAACTTAGGCGATCGTCTTTATCGCTATAAACTCGGTACAGATGAATTGCAGCCACAGTTGGCGACAGCATTACCAAAAGTGAGTGCGGATCGATTGACCTATACGATTCCGCTGCGAAAGGGCGTTGTGTTTCACGATGGTGAGTTATTTAATGCAAAAGCGATGGAGTTTTCGCTGAAGCGATTCATCGAAAATGGAGGTTCGCCTGCATTCTTATTGTCGGATGTGGTTGATTCGATTTCTGCCAAAGACGAAGACGAGTTAACGATTAAGCTAAAAAAACCGTTTGCTGGATTTCCGGCGCTGCTGGCATTTTCGGGCGCGTGTGCCGTTTCTCCCAAAGCTTACAAAATCGAGAAAGGAGCATTTAATTCTGAAACGTTTGTGGGAACTGGAGCATATAAATTAGTCAAGTTTGGAACGGATTCGATCACGCTTGATGCGTTTGATCAGTATTGGGGCGGCAAGGCTGCAAATCGCGGAGTCAATATTCAGTTTTTCTCAAGTCCAGCGAACTTGTTTAATGCGTTTCGTACAGGCGCGATCGATGTCGCTTATCAAGGGCTTGCCCTCGAACAAATTCGCAATCTAAAAGACAACGCCAGCGAAAAGACTTGGAAAATGATCGAGCGATCAGGAAGTGGAATCGATTATCTCACCCTAAATCTGAAATCTCCACCGCTCGATCGCTTAGAAGTCCGACAAGCGATCGCGGCGATGATTGATCGCCCGATTCTAGAAAGTCGAATTTTTCAAGGACAAGTCGAGCCTTTATACAGCTTGATTCCGAGCAATCTGCGCGAACAGAAACCCGTGTTCAAAGAATACGGCGATCGTAATATCGAGCGGGCGCGAAACTTACTCACCAAAGCAGGCTATTCAGAATCGAATCCGCTCAAAGTCGAATTTTGGTATCGATCGAATCTCTCGAATGATCAGCTTGCAGCCATTACTTTGAAAGCCGTTGTGCAAAAAAATCTGGGTAATTTGATGCAGCTTCAACTCAACAGCGTTGAATCGACTACGGCTTACAAGAATCTCGATAAAGGTGCTTATCCAATCTTTTTGCTCGATTGGACACCGGACTTTCTCGATGCCGATAACTACATTCAGCCGTTTATGGAATGTGTGAAAGGCTCAGCCGAGAAGGGGTGTGAAGATGGGTCGAGCGTGTTGCAAGGGTCGTATTACTATAGCGATCGCGTGAATCAACTGATCGATCGAAGTCGCAAAGAGCAAAATCCCGCAGCACGTAAAGCTCTATTTGAGCAATTGCAAAATGCACTTGCTGAAGATATTCCATTTATACCGCTGTGGCAAAACAAGGATGTTTTATTTGTGCAAAAAAACATTCAGAATGCAACGCTAGAGGTGACACAAAAAGTACCGTTTGCAACAATGAAAAAAATCTAGTGTTGCTACATCCAATTTAGAACGGTCTGAATCACCGCAGGTTCAACCTGATCCGTGACGATCACCGTTCCAATCTGACGCGGCAGCACAAATCGAACCTTTCCATCTCTCACCTTTTTATCCGCTTGCAGCGTCGGCAAAATTTCAGATCGATCGCACTTGTCAGGAATCCGAGTCGGTAACCCTGCCTTTTCGAGCAAACCTTTTTGTCGATCGCATTCTCCTTGATCCCACAGTCCCATCTCAACCGCAATCAGTCCCGCCGCCATCATACCGATCGCGACTCCTTCGCCGTGATTCACTACGCGATAGTTGGTTAAACTTTCGATCGCGTGTCCGATTGTATGCCCGTAGTTGAGAATTTCCCGCAGTCCCGATTCTTTCTCGTCTTTGCTCACGACATGCGCTTTTGCTTGCGCTGATCGCACCAGCATTTCATTCACCAATTCATCGCCGACTGCTCGAATCTGATCCAATCGTTTCGCCTGCTCTAGCATTTCAAACAGTTCTGCATCCCAGATAAT
>CAXTDB010000290.1:0-1314 GCA_964242045.1 uncultured Leptolyngbya sp.
TTTGATGTGACGTGCGATCGTGCTGGCATAAGGCAAATCAACTTTCGGCGCTGTGACATCGAGATAGGCTTCGTCGAGCGCAACGGGTTCAAAAACGTCTGTGTAGCGCTCGAAGATGGCATGAATTTGAGCGGAGACCGATCGATACACCTCAAAGCGCGGCGGAACAAAAATCAGGTGTGGACACTTCTGTTTTGCGATGCGTGAGGGCATGGCGGAATGGATGCCGAATCTACGAGCTTCGTAGCTGGCAGCGCAGACTACGCCGCGCTGCGCTGGTGAACTGCCTACGGCGAGTGGCTTTCCTCGGTAATGCGGCTGGTCGCGCTGTTCAACCGAGGCATAATAAGCATCCATGTCGATGTGAATGATTTTTCTCAATGACCTTCTGCGAACCCTCTGGGAAGCGAAGCTACCGCGCTGCAATTCTAGAAGATATCAGGGCTGTCGTGCAAGTGTACTATTTCTTTCCAGAATTGAGGCATCGGGTTGAGCGTGGGGAAGTCTAAAGGCGATCAGTCGTATTAAAGCACCTAGAATGAAACCCAAGGTCTTGATGATAGTTCTCCCGGCTGTCGCGATTTCTGGAATCGGTCTATTCGCCTGGGCGCAATTGCGATTGGAAGTTCCAACCGAGAAGCAAGCGATTTCTGCACCGACCACGCATCATCAAATTTATCGCGTGATCGATGGAAGCACGATCGAGCTTGAGAATGGCGAGATTGTTGAGCTTTGCGGCGTTGATGCTTTGCAGAAGGATCAAAAGTTGAAGGCTGAAGCCGTTAAGAATTTGCAAAAGTTGATTGCTGCGGCGAGTGGCAAAGTAATTGTTGCGGAGCACGATCGAGACAGTAGAGATCGCATTGTTGGGGAAATTTTTGTGCCAGTGCCCAACTCCGAAGAAGAGAAGCTACTGAATTACGAGCAGGTTCGTGTTGGACTTGGGTATGAAAACAAGCAAACCTCAAGTCGCTGTCTGAACGGGGCAGTACTTGGCGATGCTCAGCGCTTAGCAGAGTTAGAACATAAAGGTGTCTGGCAAAATCAATAAGCCAGCTTCTGATGGACATAGTAGCGAAAACTGAAGTGATACAGCCTGTAGCATTTTAGTCCGTCAATCGCTTTGATCTTCAGAAATTCAATCCAAATTTCTAAGATTTCCTCAACATCATACTCATCTACGTCAAGCATTGCTGAGATCGCCCGAATTGAAACGGGCTGATCTTGCTTTGCTAAAACTTTTAGAATTGAACTGGCAAGGCTTGGCAGCGCTTCTAGGTGCATTTTCTTCCAGTGTTGATCATAATAGTCGAT
>CAXTDB010000290.1:1324-6810 GCA_964242045.1 uncultured Leptolyngbya sp.
ATCAAGCCGCTTGGCAGTTTTTCGATCAAGTCTAGCCGACGAGTCTCGGTCACATGAGTAATCACTTGGTAAGCATACATAAAATTACTCTCACTGCCGAGTGCTAAAGTCTGACAGAATTGCTCAGGCTGCACTGGAGACTGATTCAATTTCTTACTTGAGAACGCCTCTGAGTCAATGTTCAATTGCTGATTACAAAATCGTGCAATATCAGTTGCATTTTGACTCAAATATTGATCAAGGTTCAGTGTTCGGCTCGGAGTTTCTACAAGTAATCGTGCTTCATCCTCTAGAAAAGGACGACGACTTAATAGAAAGTAGATATGAGGAGGTAGATATCTTGGTAAGCATCCAATATTCGCCCCAGCAGATTGAGGCTCAACTTGTTCAAGTCCATCTATGATGACAATTAGTGGGGTATCCCGACTTAATTGTTGACTAATGCGTTGCAGTAAAATCGAAAACGTTCGACCCCAATCTACAGGCTCAAGATTCTCAGAGTGTTGGTTTCGCCTTTTACTCAGTTGCTCAAGCAACCAAATTAATTGCTTCGAGAGTTCGGGTAAGACTTCCTTCGTACTCTCTTCACGCTGTAAATGAGCAGTGTAGAATAGACAATTTTCATAACGTTTCGCATAGCTACAAAGAAACGCTGACTTACCACTTCCTGGAGTTCCAACAACTGTGAAATATCCTCGATCGCAAGCATACAAAAAATTTTCGACTTCATCAAACACAAACTGCCGCCCAGTGAATGATTGAATTGCTTGCTTCAGAAATTGTTCTATCTCAACCGGATAAGCCTTTCGATGAAATAGGTTTTGGATACATAACTTAGTACTCATAAAAGTTCTTCAATCCCTTCTAGTCTCAGAAAGTACACTTGTCCCGATTGATCTCCAGCAATGATAGTTCGGTCATCCGGTGCAACAGTGCAACAGGAGAACGGACTTTCCCCGGTGAACGTTGCGATCGCACGTTGTGTGAGAACATCCCATATCTTGATCGTATGGTCATCAGAGCTAGAAACAATAAATCTGCCATTCGCAATCGCTTGAACCGTTTTAACTGCGGCAGTATGCCCTTCGAGCGTGAATAGCGATGCTGGACTGAGCCAATCCCACACTTTGATGGTTCCGTCTGTCGAGGCGGACACAAGTTGATAGGTTCCCGGAATCAAACAGATGTCTGTGACCGGACCTAAATGCTCGTCCAGGATAAGCAAACTTGATCCTGTGGGAAGGTGCCATACTCGGATCGTACCGTCTTCAGAAGCCGACATAAAAACGCGATCGTCTTCGGGGATGACTAATTTAGTGATCGCTGCATGATGACCTGTCATTGCCACAAAATCATCAAGCCTTGTGAGATCTCGCGCAATCAGTGTACCTGTTCTAAGAGCAGAAATAACATGCTTTCCATCCTGCGTGATGGCGACTGAAGTAATGGGAGAACGGTATCCATACAGGACTTGTGGCGTTTTTCGTTTGATCAACCCTTCAACAGAACCCAGCACTCCAGGCAATGTGTTCACATCCCACACTCTCAGCGTATTGTCATCTGAGCCTGAAATAAATCGATTTGAGTTTTTGAATGGGTAGGCTACAAGAGAACGAACGGAGGCTCGGTGAGCATTCAATGTCCACAGACAACTACCAGATTGCATATCCCAGACTCGCACCGTATCGTCTAGAGAGGCAGAGATAATCCACCGTCCTTTGTTTATAAACGCAATGGAAGTTACTGCACTTCTGTGACCGATCAAAGTATGAATTAATTCGCCAGACTCAAGACCCCAAACTTTTAGCGAGTGATCATTCGAGCCAGAAACGATGTACTGACCATCGACAGAAACTACCAGCGCTGTGATTCCATACTGATGTCGCTCTTGCGGAAAAATCTCGATTGTCGCGGTCAAGTCCCATAGTCGCAGCGTTCCATCTTCTGAGCCAGAAATTACCTGTTTTCCATCTTCGGTCAGTGCGATCGCATGAATCGGACCTCCGTTCGTCTCAATTTCAAACAAAAGTTTTCCGGTGAAAAGATTCCAGACTTTGATCCTGCCATCTTCGCCTGCTGAGACAAGACGAGTATCATCGGGTGTAATTGCGATAGCGTTTACGGCTCCAACATGAGCATGGAGCGTCCAGATAGTTTTACCTGTATCTAGATCCCAGAGTTTGACAATTCCAGTTCGATCTCCAGAGGCAGCGCAGTGTCCTTCTGAACTCAATGTCGTCGTCAGAATTGTTCCTAAATGCCCGTAAAGCCGACGAATTATCTCTCGCCGTTTCAGATTCCACAAAATCAAAGTTTGATCTTGTGAACCAGAGACTAACCGATCTCCTTGTACGCTTGCGGTTATTGTGGTGATAAAAGAAGTATGACCTTCGAGTGTGAAGAGCAAGTCGCCAGTTTCTAAATCCCAAGCATGAATCATTTTGTCGTCAGACCCTGAAAGAAACCACTGGTCGTAAGCCGTGGTTGTCATCGTTGTAACGCGTCCTGCATGTCCTTTGAGTGTAAGTAATACCGTTCCAGATTTGAAATCCCAGACATTTACCACTGAAGTTGAGGCAAGGATTGCTCGTCTTCCATCTGTCGTGATTGCAAACGCCTCGATCGGAGTGGGATGATCTTTCAGTGAAAGCAATGCTCGTCCACTATTCAGATCCCATAGCCGTAAAACACGGTCAACTGAACCAGAAACAAACTGCTTGCCATCATTCGTAGTTGCCAAAGCGGTAATTGATTGTTGATGCCCACGTAATGTCAAGAGCAATCGTCCACCGGGCGGGGTAAAGCTTTGGCACAATGGGCGCAGCCAAGTGGTTTTGATTTGATAAGTCTGTTCTAAAAGCGACTGAATTTCGGGGTGATTAAACCCGCGCATCCTGCCCCAGAGCTGCGTTGCCAGTTGACTAGGATCTTCATTCAGGACGTGGGCAGACAGACGTAAGGCTTTCTGAATCAGTTGCAAGGCTTCGGCTGAGGTTGCATTGTATTCAAGTGACGCAGATAATTCCAAACTGTCTTGAAGGCTATAATCCTCTACTAAAGCTTGAATTCCAAATTCAGGATGACGAACTTTTCCATTGAGAAATTTGAAGCTGCTAAGAGTTTGGTAGTATCTTTGCAGATTTTCAGTTTGCACAAGACTGTAAGGATGACGACCAAAATAGCTTCGTAGCTGTGCAGGGCTGATTGCTGCAAATCTATCAGTACGCTGATCCATCCCAGATCTCCTCTTGCGATAAGTGGTACTGAACGATGCGTTGGTTTGCTTCTTGAAAGATTTTGCGAGTGGTTTTGAGATCGCGTTTAGATTTGAGGAACTCTAGAAAGCTTGCATGATAAATGCTGTAGCAACGCTCACCCTGAATCAGACGGGGGCGGAGATATTCAATCCAGGCTTCCAAAATTTGCTCGACATCGTAGAGGTCTTGTCCTGAAATTTCTGCAATCATTTCGCGGGTAATCGGTGTTCCAATCTCCACCAGAATGAATAATAAGACCACTTTTTGGATTTGATCTTTGTCGTCCATCCGCATCCGCATCCAGTGTGTTTGATAATACTGTTGAAGTCCTTGGGGAAGTTGTTTAAGCGTTAGGTCATCGTAGAATCCTTCTGCGATCGCAGGTAGTACACAGCGAAGATACATAAAGTTGTTTTCGCTTTTAAGAGCGACTTGCTCGATAAATTCTAGTTCCGAGAGCCGCCGAGCTTGAATCCACTCTTTCAGAGCAGCCTGATGAATCGAACTTTCTTCGAGGAGAAGACGAATAAACGCCTTAACATCGGTTTGATTTAAGTGAGTGTATTCAGGAGCCGTTAAATCTAATTCTTCAACGGGAACACCGGGTGAGACAGATAGCTGCTTGTTATCAATACTGTAAGGGCGGCGAGTCAGTAGAAAGTAAACGCGATCGGGTAATGTGGTCGGTAGATGCAGTAAGTTTTCGCCTGGGTCTTGATCCACTTCATCCAGCGCATCTACAGTAATCACTAATTTTTCAGTACTGGTTGACTGCTGACTCACTCGTTCGAGTAAAGTCGATAAATTGGCTTTATCCGCACCCTCTAACTGATAGCGCCGAATCAACTGCTGGCGAATACTATCAAGAAAGAGTTCGGGGCGGTTTCGCTGTTCGACCATGATGTTGAAATAGCAGATCGAGTAGTGTTCACGGACATACTTTGCCACGATCGCGCTTTTGCCCATCCCCGCTTCTCCAACAATTGTGAAATACCCTTTGGAGTGTTTTTGGAGGAATCGATTAAACGCTGCAAACACGAAATGCCTTCCACAAAACCAGCGAATTTTTTCGGTAATCAGCGACTCAAATTCTTCAGGGAGTCGATGCTGACCGTACCAATCCTTTGCGTCAACAATCTGAATGGGTTGAATCTTCAAAACGTCAGCCACTCGACTCACTTGGTGACGCTCAATTCCATTCGGACAGGCTTTGGTTCCAAGCAACCGTTTGATTGTATCGATCGAAACTTTCGCTTGCTGCGCTAGTTGCTCCTGAGTCAAGCCTGCATCTTTGATTGCCCCCTTCAAGTTCAATCGCCCTTGTTCGTTAGACTGAACTTTATCGGATTGCAGCATCTTGGTTTTCCTCATGCGAAGTAATTCCAATATAGCGATCCTACCGTTAGCGTTCTAGGGCAAATAGGGTTCTTTCATTCGATTGTCTGCCCTATTTTTTGGGGCAACAGGTTTGGCAAAGTAAACCTACCCGCCCGTGTCGCGGCAAGCGGGAAGTGAGTACGATGCAAGCATCAGTAATGAAGCGAGAAACAGTTATGAACTCTAAATTCACCGCATCCGGTCAACAGACTCTAAAAGAACACAATTCAATTCAAGAAGAAATCTTGCGAGAATTGTTACGACAAGTTCACCATAGCTACAATCTTGCATTGACAGTAACCGCTAGTTCTGCGTTGGTCACGCTGTTGGGGGTCGGGCTGCTCTACCTCGACAAAATTCCGGCAGCATCAATTACGACTGCGGGTGGCGCAATTGCGAGTTTGGGGAGCATTCAGTTTGCTAAGGAAGCGAAAGAAGAGTTGCGCGAAATGATTGAGAACTTTCCAAGATCTTAGATTACGATGAGCATCACTTGTTGCTTCTACACATTGGAAGTTCTCACGGAAGCCGTCAATACTCACTATTGTCGTGTCATGGGAGGACATTCGCCTAAGTTTTTTGTTTAATGCTAAAAATCGATGACTTCCGAACGATTGTGACTGTAAGAACTTTCAGACTCAAGCCGAAGCTCAGAGAGTGTTCAATACGTTTCTGGGCGATCCATTTCGGTTAGATGGCGATCGCGATGGTGTTGCTTGCGAAAGTTTACCGCGATAGTGAGACCTGCAACTCATTAAGATTTTGCTTGATTCGCAGAACTTACCTCTCCTTTCTTCGATCGAGCCTTTGTTCGGCGTGGCAGCAAGGCGATATCTAGATTTTGACAAGTGG
>CAXTDB010000291.1:0-6778 GCA_964242045.1 uncultured Leptolyngbya sp.
AATCTAAATAAGGAGCAGACTGAGTGAGCCAAGGATTTGCCTTGTTGGTGTTACTAATCGCGGCAGTTTTAGAAGCGGGGGGCGATGCGATCGTCCGCAAAGGATTGCACAGTCCCACGTTGATCAAGCAAGTTGAATTGATTCTTTTAGGCGGTGTGACGCTGTTGAGCTATGGAATTGTTGTAAATTTACCTGCTTGGGATTTCGGTAAGCTGCTGGGAATTTACGTCACGCTGTTTTTTCTCGTAGCGCAATTGATTAATTATTTTGGTTTTGGTCAAAAACCTAGCATTTCGATCGTGGTCGGTGGCGCTTTAATACTTTCAGGTGGATTGGTGATCACGTTCTGGAGGACTTGAATGAGCGTCAAGGTTCATGTTTGGCTGCCGAAAGGGGGAAGGGTAGGACATTCCTCGATGCAAGTGGGAGATCACACCTACATTAGTCTTTGGCCCGGACACGGGCGCAAAGGATTCTTTGGCAGTGCCCTTCGCAAAATGACGATGAATGTTAAGCGTAGTCCTTTTTATCGAGACTATGCCGCCGATCGAGCAGCAGAAGAATTTGATCCAATTACGATCGAGCTTGAATCTTTAGACGAACGCGCGATCAAGAAATACTGGGAAAAAGTACAAGCCAGCGAATTAGAGTACGAACTCACTGGGTTTAATTGCTCTACGATCATTGCCAACGCGCTTTATGTCGGCTCGAATCTGCAACCGTCGTTTCAACCGTTAGCCGACATTGATACTTATGTTGGATTAGGGATTCCACTCGGTCACGTCGAAGCTTGGGAACCCAAACATATCTTGCAGTATGCCAAGGAGATTAAGCGATCGAAAGAATGATCACACAAATTCGACCCAAAATTGTTTACTCACCCGGCTATGACATTCGCTTTTTCGGACTAGAAAAGCTGCATCCGTTTGATAGCTGCAAATACAGTCGGACTTGGAATGAATTACTCGATCGATTCGGCGATCGCTTACTTCAGTCGAGCATTTTCCCCGCAGCCCCCGCTTCTCGAAAAATGCTGCAAACTGTTCACACCGAAGCTTATCTAAATCAGCTAAAGCATTCTCGCGATGTGGCAGGAGCATTAGAACTTGCTTCGCTGGGATTTTTGCCGATCGCGATTCTCGATCGTCGAGTGCTTCAACCGATGCGACTCGCGACGATGGGAACCGCGATCGCAGCCCGAACCGCTTTATCGACTGGAATTGCAGTGAATCTATCCGGTGGCTATCATCATGCGAGCCGCGATCGCGGTGAAGGATTTTGCATCTATTCGGATATTGCGATCGCGATTGCGACATTGCGCCAAGCTCAGAGAATTGCTCTCGATGACTGTGTTGCGATCATTGATCTTGATGCTCATCAAGGAAATGGATTAGAGCGGATTTTTTATCACGATGCGAGTGTACAAATTCTCGATATGTACAATGGTGATATCTATCCGAACGATCGTAGAGCAACCGAGCGGATTAACTGCAATCTGCCCTTAAAATCTGGAACGCGAGATCAAGAGTATTTAAGCAAGCTGCAAGAACATCTACCTGCATTCTTAAAGCGCAATCAGCCTAAAATTGCTTTCTATAATGCAGGTACAGATATCTATGAGCATGATCCTTTGGGGCGGTTAAAGATTTCGCAGCAGGGAGTGTTAGAGCGCGATCGCTTTGTGTTTCAAACGCTGATAGAAGCAGAAATTCCAGTAGTGATGGTTCTCAGCGGTGGCTACACGCACGAGAGCTACAAGCTGATTGCAAATAGTGTGGCTGATGTATTGCAAACCTGGGACGAAGCTTGAAAAACAGCATGGCTACCCTAAATCGTAGTGTTAATTCTGTTTGTTCATCTCTCGATTGTATGAGGCTGAGTTTACCTCTTGCGGCAGAACATTGCAGCCAGCACAGTTAGTAGCCTAATAAATAGCAACCGCTCTGGAACAGCATACTTTATGACTTCTGCACAACACAACCAAACCACAGACTTTGAACAATCAACGACTGTGAATGCTCCTGCCGATCGTATTTTTGAATATCTATCCGATGTTCGCAACGTGCCGCAGTATCTACCAACCGTCACGCACGCTGAACCTCAATCTGAAGGGCGCATTCGGACGCAAGGACACGCAGGCGATCGTGAATATGACTCTGATGGGCATTTCCACGTTGACCAACAGCGCAAGCGGCTAGAGTGGGGATCGGATGGCGAGAATGAATACGGCGGCTGGATGGAAGTTAGCGGCACAGGCGATCAATCCGAAGTCAAAGTTCACATTCACTATGCACCTCCTGCCGAAATGAAGCAGCGCATGGAAGAGCAATCGCCTCAGCATAGTTTTGAATCAGCGATGAATGAAGGCATCGGCAAGACCTTGGAATCGATCAAACGCATCTGTGAAGGAACAGGCGGAAAACAAGAGATTTCGCCAAACCAGTAGTAGCAACGGGTAATTTCAGCCAAGGCGATCGAGTAAATTAATCAGGATTCAGAATACTCGCTTTATCGAGAATCCTAAACCGACTAATTTACTCGATCGCCGCCTTTTGCAAACGCAAACACTTGAGCGGCTCTTGCAGATAGCACATAGCGCCAGTGCCACGGTTCATTGCTCACGCCTTGCCAGTTATTCGGTGGAAAAGACTGCTCAAATCCGAACTGATTAGCATTCGCACTCAGCCAGCGATAAGCCTTCGTTTGTTGAAAACTGTATTTCAGATCGGTTTCGGGCTGTTGGCGATCGGCAATATCGATCGCGTATCCGGTGTGATGTTCACTGTGTCCCGGTGGCGCACTCAACCGTGCCGCCGCTTTAGCACTGCCGCGCCGCTCGATTTGTCTTGCAAACAGCACTTTTTGATCCGCGATCGTGCGAAACCCTGAAATCGGCATCAATAACACCCCTTGTGACTTTGCCATCGCTGCCATTTGCTTAAACGCTTGTGCTGCCTCAATATCCATCAACTCGGTTCGATCAGATGAGTCGCGGACGTATTTCCCGATCGGCACTAATCGCGCTGGATCGTCTTCTTGATAAGGCAGATGACCGTACAGCGTTTTCACTGTCCTCGGTTTCACAGTAGGAGCAGGCGAAACCGAAGGCGTAGGTTTGGGACTTGTGGAGAAAGTTGGGAGTGGCTGCGAGGCAATAAAGGTGGGGGCAAAAGCCGCAGGAACCGAGGCGGACGAATTGATTGCTGAACTATCTGGGCTGTGCAATGACAGTCCAGTCACAATGATGGTCATTACAGTCACGATCGCAATACCAAGATTGCGGATTCGAGGAGAAATTGCCCGAAAACGTTTCATAGCGCGCTCTGAATTAACGTGATCAATTTAGCTTAATTAAGCGCTGTCGCCACAACAATCCTGCCCAAGCAGCGATCATCATGCTAAACCCGATCGCACAAACACCATTCCACTGCCACCGATTCCAGCTATAGGTTCCTAAATACGATCCCAATGCGCCCCCGACAAAGTAAAGCATGATGTACAGCGCATTCAATCGACTGTGCAAGTCCGCAGGCAAACCATAGATCGTTGCTTGGTTAGAAATCTGAGTTGTTTGTACTCCCAAATCCAACAAAGTTACCCCAATAATCAATCCGCTTAACTGCTTCCCCAACGCCCAAAACACCAGAAACGAAACCGTCGTCGCCAAAATTCCTAGCTTCACCGTAAATCCTGGACTACGACGATCGGCGATTTTTCCCACAACTGGAGCCGCCAATGCTCCCACAACTCCGACGAGTCCAAACAATCCTGCCACATCACTGCCATATTCATACGGCGGTTGTTCTAATAAAAATACAAGCGTACTCCAGAAGGCACTAAACGCCCCGAATGACATTGCTCCAATCCATGATGAAATTTGCAGGGCTGGCTCTCGTTGAATCAGATCGAACATCGATCGCAATAGTTCTGGATAAGCCATCTTCAGATTCGATTGATAGTGCGGTAATTGCTTCGATAGCACGATCGCCAACAGCACCATCACCCCACTTGCTAAACCATACATTGCTTGCCAGCCGATGATTTCTCCCACAAGTCCACTCACCGTCCGCCCAATCAGAATGCCGATAAACAGTCCGCTCATCACCATGCCGACTACTTTGCCGCGCTGTTCTGGTTTGCAGAGTTGCGCCGCAAACGGAACCAGGATCTGAGCCGAAACCGCACTGATTCCGATCGCAAAACTCGCCGCGCTCAACCACACTAAATTTGTCGCCAGCGATGCTATCAACAGCGCGATCGCGGTGCATCCGGTCATGGTTACGATCAATCGTCGCCGTTCAACCTGGTCGCCTAGCGGCACGATTAATAAAATTCCTATCGCATATCCGATCTGCGTCAACATCGGAATCGCTCCGACTGCTTCGGCTGAAACCCCAAACTGTTGAGCAATCTTCGCTAAAAGCGGCTGATTGTAGTACAAATTCGCGACTGTCGCACCCGAAGCGATCGCCATCATCCAAACCAGTGAAGCGCGCATAAACCCTACTTGAAGCAATGGTGAGGTTATATCAGATTTTGATTTTGCAAAAATGTACCTTGCGATCAAGATTGGGAACTGTCCTGGAAACCGTAGAACAAGCTGTAAAGAAACTGGGGGAAGTTCAAAAAACTCGATTGAGTCGGAGATATCCCCGCTACACTGGTTTTGTCCCGAACCCCTTTGTTTTGCTGAGGAGAAGTGCGATCATGGCTCACGCACCGATGACAATTACAACAATTAATCCGATTCAGTTTGGTACCGATGGCTGGCGCGGCGTGATCGCGGCTGATTTTACCTTTGATCGCGTGATGCAGGTTGCCCCGATCGCGGCTCAGGTTCTGTCCGAAGTTTATGGAGCCGAAACCGGAAGTAACACCGTGATTGTGGGATACGATCGCAGATTTTTATCTGAAGAATTCGCCCGCACTGCCGCAGAATCGATTCGCAAAGTGGGCTTTGATATTCTGTTTTCGGAAAGCTTTGCTCCGACTCCTGCGTTTAGCTGGGCTGCAAAGAAATTGAATGCGTTGGGTGCGATCGTCATTACGGCAAGCCACAATCCCGGCAGCTATTCAGGCTTGAAAGTCAAAAGCGCTCACGGCGGATCAGTGCCGCCTGAAGTGACGAAGAAGATCGAAGCATTGTTAGCGAGTGGTGCGCCTGTGTCTGGAGCGACACCGGGAACATTTCGCATGTTTGATCCGTGGGAAAGCTACTGTGAAGGACTCCGATCGCTGGTTGATACCACGGCGATTAAAGGTGCGATCGAGCAAGGAAAAGTCACGGTATTCGCTGATGTCATGCACGGAGCAGCAGCAACCGGATTAGCGCGATTACTCGGAGTTGAAATTCATGAATTGAATAGCGATCGCGATCCGCTATTTGAAGGGGGCGCACCAGAACCGTTACCGAAGTATCTGCCAAAAATTCTGCATACGATTCAGACCTTTGACGGCAATAGTTTAGCAGTCGGTTTGGTGTTCGATGGCGATGCCGATCGCGTCGGGGCAGTCGATGCTAAAGGTAATTTCCTCAGTTCTCAAATTCTGATTCCGATTCTGCTCGAACATTTAGTCGGTAAAGGATTCAGCGGCGAATTCGTTAAAACGGTGAGCGGTTCGGATCTGATGCCGCTGGTTGCGAAACTCTACGGGTTGCCTGTGTATGAAACGCCGATCGGTTACAAATACATTGCCGATCGCATGCTCGAAACCAAAGTTCTGCTCGGTGGTGAAGAATCGGGTGGAATCGGCTACGGTCATCACATTCCAGAGCGTGATGCTTTACTGTCTGCGTTGTATGTTCTCGAAACTGTCGTGCAAACTGGAACTGATCTCGGTGAACTGTACCGTCGATTGCAAGAGAAAGCTGGATTTTCGGCAGAATACGATCGCATTGATCTGCCACTTGCCAGCATGGAAGTCCGCGCCAAACTGTTAGAGCAATTAAAATCTCAGCCTCCTCAGAACATTGCCGGAAAAGCGGTGATTAGCTGTCAGACCGATGATGGCTATAAGTTTCGCTTAGAAGATCAAAGCTGGTTGTTGATTCGGTTTAGTGGAACGGAACCTGTGCTGCGATTGTATTGTGAAGCATCCTCGATCGAGCAAGTTCACCAAACCCTCAACTGGGCAAAAGACTGGGCAAGTTAATCGCTCAGCAAAAAGACCTCCGACCCTTTAATCTAATCGGAGGTCTTGATTCATCAATTAACCAACCTGAACCTCATTCGTATCAACGGCACTTGCACCATTCACAGTGTTGGCAACTTCGACCATTTTGTTCAAAATGTCCTGGTTCGGAACACTGCCTTTCAGCACGACAGTTGTGCCTAACTGCGCCACCCACAGTGTATCCACATCATCTAGCTGTCCATCCTGGTCAAACGCCAAAGCCACCCGTTTCGCTAAACCGCTTTGATCATATTCTCCATTCAAACCGACTCGCTCAGGCGGAATCGTATCGCCTGCCGAAACTTGAGCCTCTGGCGGTGCAGATGCTGCGGCATCTGGGGCGGGCTGCCCGCTCACTGCCTGCTGAGGATCTTGAGGCTTCTCTTGCCCAAAAAGTCTTTGTAACCAACCCATAACAATCCTGTCTCCAAATATCACGTTACACAGTGGATTGAACGATCGAGCCGCGAAAATGTCCATCGCTCCAGAGAAGGATTACAGCCGAGGACAGGACGCGATCGCATCATTTTTCACCATATCGATATAATTCTCTGATTCCGGTTTTTTTCAGAAATTCTTTCGCTCTTGGGTGGACAAGACGAAA
>CAXTDB010000292.1:0-6715 GCA_964242045.1 uncultured Leptolyngbya sp.
ATTGTGACTTATGGGGTGAATGATGACTGAAGCGATTCTAAATTTTCAAGCACCCAACGAAGCGGAGCTATCTGATTCATTTGCTTAATCAATTGACTCATGAGTATCAGCAAAGCAAATCTGAGCGACATCAAATCGCCACTTCGGAAACAGTCAGCGAATCAGAAGAGTTTACGATTCTAGAGGAAATGGAACGATTGACCGTTGAGATTCGAGGCTATGCGAATCAAATCCAGGCGCAAGGCTCAATCGAGTCTGTATCCAATGCAGTAAAGCAGTTACGGCAGTGTCAGGTTTTCGACCGTCGTGCGATCGCTGAGTTTTATTTCAACCCTCAAGACGACTATCCACAAACAAAAGCCTATCTACGAACATTGGATTATTTACGCCTGGTGATTCCAGACTGTCTCTTGCCGATTGTGTAAGCAAGTTGTGTGAGCAATCTACTGCACTGAGTCTAACTATCGTTTCAGTCGTGGAGCAAGCGACAAAAAGCCGTCAAATTGAACTTGCTCATTCGTAATCGTACTCGCACCGCTGATACTGCGAATACTGCCCAAGCTATCTTGCACGGAAGTCACAAACGGATTTCCTTGCAGCGATCGACCTCCAAATGCAGGCAGCAATCCATTATTCACAAACGCCATAAATGCGCCTTGATTTACATAGAAGTAGCCCAAATTTGCATCGGGAAAAGGCTCGATCGCAGATTTGAAATTTGCCGATTGCGTCAGATTGCGCCTTGGTTTCGGATTAAATTCACTGATCGATCCGCCGCCAAACAACATGAGCAGCGTGTTTTGATCTGTCCAACCGTGGCTAAAGAAATTCAGCGATCGACCCTTGTTCACGCCTCCGTAGTTCGTGAATGGCTGACCTGCGATCGTGCTTTGCTGTACCAAGGGTTTGCCTAAACGTGGTGTGACAAACGCTGTAAATTTCTTCAGTGCCGTTTCAGCCGCAGCGCGATCGCTCGTTTGCACCATCATTCCGAGAGCAATATCCATGTGCGGAGAAGTCGCGGGAATGAATCCTTTAGTGGTGGGATAAGAGAATACAACATATTCACCGTTCATCCAGGGAAGCAGATCGCGATCGTCTACGCCGAAAGCACTCTGCATTGATTGTCGCGCTTGATCTAAGTACTTTTTCCAAGTGGGCTGAGACTCTAAACCGATCGTCAGAGTGCGCCAGTAAAGCGCTAAATTCTGACTGTTCGCTACCGTGTAATTCACTTCCGGCAAGCGTTCTAGAATTTGACTGCGAGTGGTGAGCGGCGTGAGTAAGCTTTCTGGAATCGATTGTTTGAGATTCACGGCAAATTGGGCGCGCAGTCCCGTCGGTTCAGTCCAAACGTAGCCTTCTGCGGTGTCGTAGAACTGCGCCAGCGGATCAAGCAGGTTCGGATCAAGGGCAAAGTTCGGCAGTGCAGGAGCATTTGGAGCATTTTTTGTGATTTCTTCAAGCTGAGCTTGCTGAACCTGATTGATCGCTTTCATCGCTTCGATGTACTTGCCGTACAACAGAGCGATCGATCGAGCTGCCTTTGGATTCTGCTCGGTTCGCTGAAATTTGGGATTGTCAGAAAGTTTGCTCTGGGCATCCAGCATTTCTTTGAGCGCTTCAGGAGAATCCGAACTGACAAAATAACCGGGAAGAACGGCGATTGCAAGTTTTGGAATTTGGAAAAACTGAGGTTTGGTTGCTTCGGGTTTTTTCGTGATTTTTGCTGGCTTTACTGGAGCTTCTTCCGCTGCACCAAACGGCTTTTCTGGCTCAAACTCTAGAATCGTTGCGCCTTTGTATTGAATTTGTTTCGGGGCTTTGGTGCGAGAAGCTTTAATGCGATCGACATACTGACCCAACGCGGTCTGATCCTTCACCGACGAAACCATCAGAATACGCTTTGATAGCAGCGCGATGCCAAACTGATCACCCAACCAAGGCTGGATATCTTTCGCAAAACTTGCTCCTTTTTCGGTTGGGTAAAAGATCGCACCCGGAAACGCCAACTCGTTCGGAAATAGCTTGAACTGGCTTAATGCTTTCCAGCGATCGTTCTGAGTGTTAATCATCACGACACCCAATGTTTCTGCGGGCAGAATCGAAGCAATCGAAGTCGATCGAGTGACTGGAACAGAAACCGGAGCAGATTGAGCCAGCACTTTTGGCAGGGCGATCGTCATTTCCGGGATAGTAATCAGACTGAGTGCAGCAAGCGTGGTGAATAAAGAACGTTTTAGCAACATGATTGGCATGATTAGCGTAATAATTGAAATCTTGCTTGGGAGGATGAAACGACTGAAATCAGTCAGTAATCTTTACAGTAGGATTCCCAGAAATCCGAATCGTGGCGTTGTAAACGACGGGAGAAACGACTTTGACGACTCTAGAAACCTTTGAAGTTCAAACCGCAGAAACTTTGGTTAGATTAGCAGTCTTGCTGCTCTTTGTGCTGTTTGTTGCGTTCTTTGTCGCGGCAGAACTCGCGATCGTCTCGGCATCGAAAGGCGAAATCGATTCACTCGCGCGCCAAACCGATCGCCCCGGAACTCAGAAAGCGGCTCAACTCGTTCAAAAGGCACAAAACAATCTGGGGCAATATCTTTCGGTGACGCAGACCGGAACGACTGCTGGAAGCCTGCTACTCGGATGGCTTGGCGAAGGTGCGACCGTACATTGGATCGAACCTTGGATTAATCTGCTTCCGATTCCAGATTTTTCCGCCATGATCACAACGCATACGATCGCAACCGCGATCGCGTTTCTGATCGTGACTTATGTTGAAATCGTGTTAGGCGAACTGGTTCCAAAAGTGTTAGCGGCTCACGCTCCAGAACAAACGGCGTTAGCATTAATTCGTCCGCTTCAAATTTGTTCTTATTTATTTTTTCCAGCGTTAGTGATTTTAAATGCAACAGTGCGACTGTTAACCGGATGGATTACCAATCGCGATCAGATGACTGAAGATGAGTTTATTCGGAAAGATGAATACTCTGTTTTAGTAGCTGGAACGGCAGACATTGCCACGCTAAATGAACAATTAAATTTAAGCTTGCCTGCGAGTGATGCTTATCGAACCGCCGCAGGATTTATGATTCATCACATGAGTCGAGTGCCCGCAACAGGCGATCGATTGCAGTGGGGCGAATTAGAGTTTGAAGCAACGCGCGTGGTAGAAAATCAGATCGAAACGCTTTTGTTGCGTCAGATTACTCGCCCACTGCTCGAAGGCACACCCGAAAAAACCCTAACCGCTAGTTCTTATGATTGAGATTCTAAATTCTGATGCGGTGTTTTACGATCGCACCGCTTGGGGACGCATCACCGTCACAGATAGCGATCGCCTCAGTTTTCTTCACAATCAAAGCACCAATACGTTTAAGCTGAGAAAGCCCGGTGAAGGATGTGATACCGTTTTTCTGACTTCGACCGCAAGAACGATCGATCTGACAACCGCTTACATTCTAGAAGATTCAGTTTTGCTGCTGGTTTCACCAGGAATCAGCGAGAAACTGATCGCATTTCTCGATCGCTACATTTTCTTCGCGGATAAGGTCAAGCTTACAGAGATCACCGAACAAACCGCAGCTTTTAGCTTGCTCGGTGCAAAGAGTCACGACATTGTGAAAGCACTCGGCGCAGAGTGCTTGATCAATCAACCTTATGGAACTCATTGCTTAGTGGATCAGATTCGGATTGCAGTCGGTAGCGGATTAGCAACAGAAGGCTACACACTGATTTGCGATCGCGCGCTCGACCTCAAGCAAAAGTTAACGAACCTCGGAGTCAGCCCTATCGATGATCTGACCTGGAATGCGCTCCGAATCGAGCAAGGTCGCCCGATGCCTGGTTCTGAACTCACCGAAGACTACAACCCTTTAGAAGCGGGACTGTGGCACACGATTTCATTCAACAAAGGCTGTTATATCGGACAAGAAACGATCGCGCGTCTCGATACTTACAACGGCGTGAAACAACAGCTTTGGGGAATTAAGCTCAACCAACCGACAGAACCAGGAACAGCGGTGACGATCGACGGCGAAAAAGTCGGTTTAATCAGCAGCGTTTCGGAGTTGACCGGGCTTGCGTACATTCGCACAAAAGCAGGCGGAGCAGGCTTAAAAGTCGATTTAGGTGAAATTGTTGAGATTCCTTACCCGACTCGACAGAAACAAGATTAATTGAAAACTTTTTGGAAATTCCGAAGGTTGAGTTTTCCAACGCGGTAGAAATGCCTCAGTTTCTTAGCAACCTTCTGCAAGGCTTTTTGTCCGAGCGATCGTGGTGGAGACTCAATGCTTTTGTGCATCTCAAAGTAAATCTGTTTCTGCACGATCGCGTCGGGAGCAGATTTGAGTCGTTCTCGCTCGATCACATCCTTGAAAAACGGAAAGCGATCGTAATACTCGGTCTGGAACGCAAACCCCACTTTGGCAGCGGCGATCGCCGCAACACAGCCCTCATTTCGATAAAGCCCTCGTCGCTCAAACTCGTCCGCCAACTCTCCCCAAAGCTTGAGAAATTCCTGCTCAAGTCCAGCTTGACAAGTCACCGCAAACACCGCTTCATGAAAACAGCGCACTCCTTCGAGCGGCAAGCATAAGCGCTTTGCAGTCTGCTGAGTTGCCGATAACAGCGGTTGGGGTCGATTTGGCTCGGTAATCTCCGAACTGATTCTAACTGTGATGCCTGGAGCAAAATTCATTCGCGACGGCACCGCACCCAAAATTCTCACATCCGAATCTAGAAAAATGCACGACGCGGAAAAAGACAGCGCTTTCTCGATCACAAAGCGCTTGTCATGATAGCCCCCGACACTTTGAAGCGAATGCTTGAAGGCTTTGGTATTGGCAAGCTGAAACGCGGAAGGCTGATCAGTGAGTACGACAAATACAGTCTCCGGAGAATGCTGCTGTAAATCTTCAGCCAGCATTTGCGCGTGTTGTCGATAGCGTTTGCCGATCGCAAGAGTGCAGAAACAAAAGTCAGGGGCGGACTGTGATTCCATACGTTTTTCTAACTGAACCAATCTAACCGGGTTGTATTTAATCCGGCTAGAGATGCTTCATAGTATGGACAGATTAGCTGGAAAAGAAACTGCTGAAAATTGCGAAAAAAACAATTCCTGCCGAGCGAATAGAATTCGCGGCTAGACAAACAAAGTCCGCCTGGCTCGAACTGACAGTTTTTTAATCCGCAACGGCAGGTTTTGTCTGTATAGATCGAATTCCATTCGCTGGGTTTATTGAATTCACTTTTTCATCCGAATCGCGACTACGCTACTCGCAAAGTTGTAAGTTGGGCCATCTAACTCGATGATCGTTCCAATCTTGGCTTTTTCACCTCCCAACACAGGCGTTCCATCTACCACCGGAACCTCACTCGCTAATGTCAGCATCATATCTGTCGTTAAAGCAAGCTCTGGACGCGGATCAGGAAACACTTTCAATGTTCCATCCGGTTGTGGAGTCGCAACAGTACGCGGCAGAAACTTGATCTCCTTCACCTTCACCGCTCCCGATGGCTGCTTCCGAACCAGGATATTCGTCGAATTTCCGGGTTTAATTACATCTTTCGGATTGATGACGCTTAATCCCCGCACAACCACGTCCACTTCAACGGGTTGCCGCGCCCCTTGAGCCGACCCCGATGCCCCCGGAAAAATGAAAATTCCAAACACCACCAGCAAAATCACAAGTGCTGCACCCACATCGAGGACGCTGACTTTACCGAAGAGCCGACCTTGGGAATCCACAATAGCCATAGTGATACTTAATCTAGATGTCGTGCGCGCTGCCTTGGTTTATCATCAATTCCCAATCAACGCCAGTCAAGATTAGCATGACTCTGGAAAGCGATCGAGCAAATTTCAAGTTCTGCCGCAACTAAATCCAGTCGAATTGCGTCTGACACTTAGCGCCTCACGCATTTTTCTATTGTCCTATGATTACAAAAACTCTGCGTCGCCGTTGGCTGTATCCTGTTTTATCGATCGTCATGGTTGCCGGAATTGCATTCGGTCAGCCGCTCGTTTCTCAAGCGATTTCTTTAGGCGATCTGATTCGCGGTGGCATTCAAATCATTCAAGGCGTTCAGCTTACAAATTTGAACGATCGTCAAGAAGTGGATCTCGGTCGCCAAATCAACGATGAATTAACCAGTAGCCAAGTCCGAATTGTCCGCGATCCGGCTTTAACCGCTTATGTGAATGAGATCGGTCAAAGACTCGTTCCGAACAGCGATCGACCCAATATCCCCTATAAGTTTCAAGTCGTCGATGACAAGAGTATCAACGCTTTTGCCACAATGGGCGGCTATGTGTATGTAAATCGCGGTTTGCTTACTTCCGCAGACAATGAAGCACAAGTGGCAGGCGTAATCGGGCACGAAATGGGACATATTGCCGGAAAACATGCGCTGCGTCAAATGCGACAAACTGCGATTCAGCAAGGATTGCTAGCGGCAGGCGGACTCGATCGGAATACAGCGATCAATCTCGGTGTGCAAGTAGCGCTGCGGTTGCCGAATAGTCGGCAAAACGAGTACGAAGCCGATCAGCGTGGATTACGCACAATGGGACGGGCGGGATATGCTCAGTCTGAGATGGTCGCCTTTATGCGGAAACTGCTGAATTCACCTTCTCCGCCTACGTTTCTCGCCAATCACCCGGCAACTTCCGATCGCATTGTGCGACTTCAACAACTGATTAATC
>CAXTDB010000293.1:0-6687 GCA_964242045.1 uncultured Leptolyngbya sp.
GTTTGTACATACTCAGACAAATTCACGCGCGCGAAGTCTTGGGAACGATACAAACTGTCGTGAACTAATGCCATCGAGCTAATGCGGCTTTGACTATCTTCAAAAATCTGTCGTGCATTCGGATCGTCAATTCGCTGTGCCTGCAAATAAATTAAGCTCGAAATAATTTGCAGATTGTTTTTGACGCGATGATGAATTTCTTTGAGTAAAGCTTCTTTCTCTTGCAGCGAAGATTTGATTTGTTCTTCTGCAAGTTTTTGGTGGGTAATGTCTTCGATCGTTCCCGTATGTCCGATTAGTTCTTCTTGTGCTGAAAACATCGGCGCAGTTCGGACGTATAGCCAGCGAATCTCTTGTTGAGAGGTAATAATGCGAAATTGATCGGTGTGCGGTCTTCCCGCTTTGGCATCTTCGATCCACGGCGCTAAAATTCGATCGCGATCGTCTAAATGCACAAATTCAAGCCAGCGATCGCCAACCGATTCTTCGAGGCTGTGTCCGACAATTTCTTCGCAGCGTGAGTTAATATAAGTCACTTGTCCTTGCACATCACAGCTAAAAATCCCAAACGGCAAACAGGCGCTGAGTGCTAACCATTGTTCTTCGGTGCAGTGAGTTGCAATCAGCAATGAAGCAGACTGTGGATGCAGCAGGGTTTCGAGTTGCGTGAGAACGGTCGAGAGGGACTGATTGATCGACGGATGTATCGGCTGCGGCAGATCCTCGATCGAGCGCTGAAATTCCTGAACTTGCGTTTTGAACGCACGAACGCGCGAAATCAGTTCAGGACGATTCGGATCTAGAGTCTCGTCCATACCAAGTGGTTCCAAAAGCTATCCGAAACTTTACCAGAGATTAATCGCCTTTTGAAACAGGGTGCAGACTTAATCCGAAAGGGTGACGATGCAGCAAGTTCCTCTTTCGGAGAACCGAGTCGGTTCTTCGGCTTTCTCTATCAAAAATGGTACGTATTCTAAGCAAATGTCGATTATGATAATAGCAGTTGAAAAAGTTAGCACCCTAAATATAAGTATCTATAGCGTCTCGTTATTCCGCCCTGTTCCATTTCACTGTGAGATTTGCCATGAAAACTGCCTCGTTAAACGGTCATCAACCCAAACAAGCTGAGATTAAACCTGAAGTTGTCGAGCTAAGACAAGCTCCGGTCACTGAACCAAAAACTGCACCTGTTCAGGACACTTCCACTCCAGAAACTCCCAAAGCGCCGAAGAATCGGAAAGGCTTGAAAATGGCGATCGCAGGTTTGGGTGTGGGAGGCGCGATCGTCGCGGGCACGTTCGGCTATCACTATTGGCAATTTGCTTCGACTCACCAATCGACCGATAACGCGACTGTGACGGGCAACATTCACCCGATCGGATCGCGCATTGCAGGCACGGTCGATCAGGTGTATGTCGATGACAACCAAGAGGTCAAAGCTGGACAACCTCTGATCCAGCTTGATCAACGTGATTATCAAATCAAGCTGAGTCAAGCCCAAGCTGATCTCGAATCTGCCCGACGCAAAGCAAGTTCGGCTCAGGTGAATATTGCTTTGTCCTCGAAGAACGCAGAAGCCGCGACGACTCAGGCGCAAGGTGGACTCGGACAAGCCCAAGCCGCGATCGCATCGGCTCAAGCCCAAGTTTCAGAAGCTCAAGCGGGCGTTCCCGCAGCCCAAGCTGCTCTCGCTCAAGCAGAAGCGACGCTCACCAAGACACAGAATGACTACAATCGCTACCAATCGCTCTACAGTCAGGGTGCGATTTCTCAGAGTAATCTAGATGCGAGTCGCCAAGCGTATGAAGTCGCGAAAGCGCAGCGAGATTCTGCTTCGCAAGGAGTCCGTCAGGCTCAAGCGAAAGTTGCACAAGCTCAGCAGGCTGTTGCCACCGCTGAATCAGGATTAGACACTTCGCAAGGTGGAATTCAACAAGCACAAGCGAAAGGCGTTCAAACCGAAGTCAGCCAAGCCGATTATCAAACCGCACAAGCCGCGATCGTGCAAGCTCAAGCCGCGTTGAAGAATGCACAGCAGCAGTTAGCTTATACGTCGATTACGGCTCCGGTGAGCGGACGAGTCGGACGCAAAAATGTGCAGGTCGGTCAGCAGGTTCAACCAGGCACGCCGCTACTGGCGATCGTCGATGGTCGATACTGGGTCACGGCGAACTTCAAGGAAACGCAGTTAGAGAAGATGCACCCAGGACAAGCGGCTGAAATCAAGCTCGATTCGTTCCCGCATCACACTTTTACCGGACGGGTTGAAAGTATATCGCCTGCATCAGGTGCTCAGTTTGCGTTGTTGCCGCCGGATAATGCGACGGGTAACTTCACCAAGGTCGTGCAGCGGATTCCAGTACGAGTCGTCTTCGATCGCGACAGTATTCGAGGATTTGAACAATTCATCACGCCAGGGATGTCGGCAGAAGTGACGATCGCGACTGGCAATTAGCATTCGCTCACGTTTAGCAGGTTGAACACTTCGGGTGCTGATTCGATCAGCACCCGAAGTTTCGCTATCGAGATTCATGGCTTTATGAGCAGCAATTCTACGATCAATTGCTGCTTTCTTCTGCAAATCTGGGATATCGACTCAAAACAGCGTCATCACAATCACGCCGGATACCATAATCGCGGCTCCGACTAAGCGTTCTTGTAACCCTCGTTCGTGAAATAGAAAATGTCCGAACAACACACTGATTAAAGCACTCGTGCGTTTAATTGCAATCACTTGTGTAACCAGCGTGTAGCTAATTGCGATCATTTGAAAAGTGATGGCGATCGCATGAAATAAACCAATCGCCATCAGCGGCTTTAGGTTCGGCAGAATTTGATTAAACTTACGGCGAGAGTTGAGAAATGCGATCGGGAACATTCCCACCGCTAAGTAGCTATACAAAGAGGTCGACCAGAATAGTGGCGAAGAATGCACCACACCAACTTTGTCGAAGTTCGAGGTAATGCTCCAGATAAACGCCACCATCAACATAAACCGACTTCCTTTGTTTCGGAATAAAGCTCTTAAAGGTGCAAAGTAGCCGTTCTTGCGTTCTCGTAAATTCAGAACATAAGAGCCAACCACAATTAAAAGAATCCCGATCGCGTCTGCAACCGTCGGATTTTCATGCACAATCAAGGGCGACGTAAACAAAAGAAACAACGGTGTTAGCGTCACTAATGGAACCGTGAGCGATAAATCTGCAATTTCAAGTGCGCGAATGTATAGCGTAAAAGAAACAACATTCAAGCTACCCCCAATCAGCAACGCGATCCAAAACTGAGGATCAATTCTTGGAATTCCAGCCAGCAACAGTAACGGAATCAGAAAAACAACAGCGAAGATATTTGCAACCCAAGCAACAATATAAACATCTAGACTTCTGAGACTGTGTTTGCTCGAAACATCCTTCAAAGACTCAAAGAAAGCCGTTAAAATTGCAAATACTAACCAAATCATGAGGGTTCCGTGGTTTCTTCTGTTGCGACGATTCGCTTTCTCCAGCAGCCATCTTCTGAAGCTTGGGTCAATCAGGCACTTACAAATTTAGACATTATTTTGCTTGATCATTCTCACTGTGAGCGCAAGGCTGCCGGGGTCGCATTGAACATGATGTTCCGTTATCCATCAAGCGCGAAATTAGTGCGACTGTTAACCGCGATCGCGCAAGAAGAGTTAGAACACTTCGAGCAAGTAAACCAGATTTTAGAGCGTCGGGCTATCCCTCTCGCGCCACTTGCACCGCCGCCTTATGGTGCAATCCTAAACAAACAGATTCGCCGCCAAGAACCCGATCGCATGTTAGATGCTCTTTTAGTATCAGGACTGATCGAGGCTCGGAGTCATGAGCGCTTAGGATTGTTGGCACAACACTGTGAAGATCAAGAACTCGCTAAATTCTATCGCGCATTAATGGCATCGGAAGCGCGGCATTATGGGGTGTATTGGACACTGGCGGATACCTATTTTGAGCGCTCTGAGATCAATCAGCGACTCGAAGAGCTAGGCGCGATCGAAAGCGAAATTTTATCGACGCTACATCCTGAACCTAGAATTCATAGCTAATGCAGTATCAAGATTTTCTCATTCGGGATTGGCAACCGTCGGATCGTGCGATCGCATTTCATTTAATCGGTTCTGTCTTGGCAGAATACGGACTAACACAAGAGCCAGACGGAGCCGATCGCGATGTCCTAGAAGTTGAAGATTTTTATCAGAAAAAGAACGGCGAATTTTGGATCATTGAGCGACAAAACAAACTGGTTGGAACCGCAGCTTACTATCCGATTTCACGCGGTCGAAATGCGGTGGAAATTCGCAAAATGTATTTGTTACCCGAAGCACGGGGATTTGGATTAGGAAAGTTTTTACTAACGGAATTGGAAAGCGCGATCGCAAAAAAAGGCTTTGAGCAAATTTGGATCGAAACTGCCAGCGTTTTGAAAGAAGCAGTTCAATTGTATGAACGCAATGGCTATCAGCCGAGTACCGGAGTTGAAACCTTGAGATGCGATCGGGTTTATGTGAAATACTTACTCTGAAGAATCGCCTTAAAATTAGATACGAATGCCAAAGAAGGTCAGAGAGCTAAAAAAACTGGTACAGAAAGCAGGATTTGTCTATCTGCCGGGTCGAGGAAAAGGAAGTCATACGATGTGGTATCACCCCTTGTTACCAGAGCCTATTGTACTTTCTGGAAAAGATGGAGCGGACGCACGACCCTACCAAGAGAAAGATGTATTGGAAGCTCTCGCCGAACTGGAACGCTTGGAGGAAACAGAAGAGTGAAATATACTGTCGTGATTCAATGGTCAGATGAAGATGAGTGCTACGTTGTCAGCCTGCCAGAATTTGGGCGATTTGCTCATACACATGGAGACACCTACGAAGAAGCACTCCGCAATGCTCAAGAGGTGCTAGAAAGTTTGGTTGAGCAGTATCAAACCTTGAATAAACCTTTGCCCAGTCCAAAGAAGTTTGAACCATCCCTAGTCGCTTAGAACCTGCCTGAGTGTTTACTGATTTTGTCACATCCTATGCAAACGCCCCGTGAATCATTCCGTAAGTTTCCCCAACCGCTCGATCGAGTCGCGATCGGGCTAATGCTCGTCTTGATCGTTCTGATTGGAATCTTGCTGCTGAGCGGCGATCGCAGTGCGCCGAGAGTGCGAGATTTCAATTGGCAAGGAAAACAAATTGGTTCTGACGATCGCGCTTTTCTGCTTTCCTTTAGTCGCCCGATGGATCATTCGAGCGTTGAGCAAAATCTCAAGATTCAACCGGACTTAAAAGGGAAAATCAGTTGGGCTGGACGACGCATGGCGTACACGCTCGATCAGCCTGCACCGTATGGCACAGAATTCACCGTCTCGCTTTCTAATGCGCGCGATCGCTTCAGCAAAGAAGGTTTAGATCATGGCGTTCTGAAAGACTTTAGCGAAACGTTTAAAAGCCGCGATCGAGCTTTCGCATTCATCGGAGCCGAAGGCAATGAAGCAGGGCGATTGATTCTTTACAATCTGACGCAGCAAGATAAGAAAGTCCTCACGCCGGAAAATCTTGCAGTAATGGATTTCAAAGCGTATCCGAACAACGACAAGATTTTATTTAGCGCGATCGAGCGCACGAATCCACCGCAATCTTTAGCGGAACAAAAACTCTACACCGTTGCGACCGGGATTCAAATCAACGATCCCGCTCAACTCGGAGATGCTTCAACTGCGATCGCATCCGCATCTCCCACACAAGCTGGACAGATTACGCAAATTCTAGACAATCGCGATTATCAGAACCTTAAATTCGACCTGTCCAAAGATGGACGAACGATCGTAGTACAGCGGCTCAGTCGTCGCGATCCAAACGATGCGGGCGCTTGGATGATTCGAGACGGGCAAGCGGCAAAACCGATCGACAATCAACAAACTGGGGGCGATTTTCTGATTACGCCTGATGGAAATTCACTCGCGGTTTCTCAGGGGCAAGGACTCGCCATTTTGCCGCTTCAAGCTCAAACCGAACAAGCGAATCCGCTCGATTTTCTACCAAAATTTGGCACAGTATTAAGTTTCTCTCAAGATGGAACAGCGGCGGCAATGGTGAAATTTAACACCGATTACACGCGATCGATGTTTCTGGTTTCGCAAGGCGTTCAGAAAGAAATTCTCAGAATTCCAGGATCGATTATCAGCGCGAATTTTGATTCAAATAATCAAGTGCTGTATTGTTTGTTGACCAATTTACTGCAAGGCAACACTTTTCAAGAACAGCCTTTCTTGGCAGCGATCGATCTCAAAGCGGCGCGTGAAGGCAAGTCGATGGATCAAACGTTGCGACCGTTAGTATTACTGCCGAGTCAGCGTGATATTCAGGTCGATTTAGCACCTGATGGCAAGGCATTGATCTTTGATCAAACGCAGGCAGACGATCGAGCCAAAGCGGAAGTGAATCAGGCTCTAGCAAATAGTAAACTTTGGTTGCTACCGCTCAAAGGCGATCTAAGTGCGAAAACTCAGCCTGAAGAACTGCCATTCCGGGGGTTGAGTCCGAGATGGTTGCCCTAATCTAGAGTTAACTTATGAGATTGAGTTACTTTAGTAGAGGACTTCTTTTAGGCGATCGCCCTTCATGAACATTCTCAGCAATCTTCTGCCTTCTCCCAAAAAACGTCGCGGAGTTGAAATTAAAAC
>CAXTDB010000294.1:0-6681 GCA_964242045.1 uncultured Leptolyngbya sp.
GACCGGATTGGAATATCAGCTTGTTTCACTACCGCAATCACGGAGCCGACTACGGGCGAATCGTTCTCGGTATCCAAGTCCCACCCGATGAAATGACCGACTGGCAAGCTTTTCTCGACTCGATCGGCTATCGTTACTGGGACGAAAACCAAAATCCCGCCTACAAACTCTTTTTGGCATGAACCGCTCTCCCCTACAATGCAGAATGGTGATGTTTAGCTTGGAGAACCGCTGTGGATTTATCTCGCATTCCCGCCCAACCGAAACCGGGCTTAATCAATGTCTTAATCGAAATTCCCGCAGGCAGTAAGAACAAATACGAATTCGACAAAGACCTTAACGCTTTTGCGCTCGATCGCGTTCTTTACGCTTCTGTGATGTATCCGTTCGATTACGGCTTCGTTCCCAATACGCTCGCGGATGATGGCGATCCGCTCGATGGCATGGTGATCATGGATCAGCCGACTTTCCCAGGCTGTGTGATTGCAGCGCGTCCGATCGGAATGCTGGAAATGATCGACGGCGGCGATCGTGATGAAAAAATCCTTTGCGTTCCCGACAAAGACCCACGATACACGAAGATCAAATCGCTGAAAGACCTGCCCGCCCACCGCTTAGACGAAGTAGCAGAATTCTTTAGAACTTACAAAAATCTAGAGAAGAAAGTGACAGAAATTCTCGGCTGGCAAGATGTTGATAAAGTTCTGCCACTTGTTGAGCAGTGCATCAAAGCAGCAAATTAGCCTCAGTATAATTACATAGACTACATTGGCTGAGGAAGATTCCTGAGCCTTTTTTTATTAGTAGACTTATAATTCAAGATAGCCTGGTATCGGCTAGAACCCGATGGGTAGCCTAAACAAAGGGACACCGCTCCCACCGTCCTATGGCACGGTACTACTGCAAACTGTTTGTGATAATAGGCACTTCGGAGAACTTTTGCTCTCGTTGGGTTGACCTCACAAGCGCTTGAAGCAACTTTGAATCCAGCAATGACCCAGCTTTCCGATTTTTCCATTCACTTTTGGGGCGTTCGAGGCAGTATTCCTGTTCCAGGAAACGAAACTGTGCGCTACGGTGGCAATACGTCCTGTATCGAGATGCGTGTCGGCGGAAAACGCCTGATTTTTGATGGCGGAACTGGGTTGCGCGTTCTCGGAAAATCGATGCTCAAACAAATGCCCGTCGAAGCGCACATTTTCTTTTCGCATTCGCACTGGGATCACATTCAAGGCTTTCCTTTTTTCATTCCAGCGTTTATTCCAGGGAACTGCTTTCACATCTATGGCGCGATCGCGCCCAACGGTGCATCGATGCAGCAGCGTCTCAGCGACCAAATGCACCACCCGAATTTCCCTGTGCCGATGCAGATTATGAAATCGGATCTGAAGTTCACCGATGTCATTGTGGGCGACGTGATTGAATTCGATGGCATTCGGATTGAAACAGGCCCGCTAAATCATCCGAATTCTGCGATCGGCTATCGCGTCACATATCAAGGAAAAACGGTTGTTTATGCAACTGATACCGAGCATTATCCCGATCGCATCGATGAAGATCTCGTTCATTTATCGCGCGATGCGGACATTCTCATTTACGATGCCTGCTACACCGACGAAGAATATTACGACGAAAAATCCCCAAAAATCGGTTGGGGTCATTCCACTTGGCAAGAAGCGCTCAAGGTTGTGGATGCCGCACGAGTGAAAAAAGCAGTCATGTTCCATCACGATCCGAATCATGATGATGAGTTTCTCGATTTAGTTGAAGCACAAGTGCGATCGGTTTTCCCGAATAGCTTACTAGCAAAAGAAGGGATGATTCTACCTGTCGATTAGATTGAAATCTTTTGGTTTAATCGACCGCGATCGTGAGTTGCTTAACGATCGACTGAAGTTCGGCTTCGGATTTGTTTTTAAATTTGTTTCCAAAACTCATCGGGTAGGATTCGTTGCTTGTACCGCGCTTCGCGTTCGCTGAACCGCTGATTCAAATAATTCGCGGTTGCAAGTCCAGCCTGAAATGCACGCTCAACCCGATTTCCTCCGCACCAATCGCCTGTACAAACTAAAGGATTAGCCGTGTTCGCTGCGAGATATTGATCTGAGAGTGGATTGATCGGAAACGCATATCGCCAGCGATGAACTTGTAGAACTTCAGGATTTGCAAACCATCGCGCTGCTGTCACTTCTGCCGCTCGGCGTAACAGCCGTTCTCCGACTTGCTGAAGATCAGAATCATCAAGGTGTTGAGTTGCAAAATTAGCACTGCTTTGAATCACGATCGCAGGTTGTGCCGGATTCAACTGCTTTGTGCTATCAATTCCAATCCAGCCTAAATCGGGATCAGAAGGACACACGATCGCTTTCCAGCCCAATCTTTTGACCTCAGCTTGTCGCTCTGATGGATAAAGTGCGATCGCGCTAATGCAGGGTGAATATTCAATTGCCTTCAGTTGATCCACGAAATCCCGGTCGATTGATTCACAGATCACCGCTGCTTGAGGAGCCGGAATTGCAATCACGATCGCGCTTGCCGAAATCACTTCCCCGGTCTCACAGTGCAATCGCCAAACGTCTCGCGACTCGATCCGTTCAACTCGGTGATTGAGTCGCAGCGTTAACCCGATCGAGAGAAACTTCGCGATCGCCGTAATGCCATTCGGTGCTGCATAACAAGGAGATCGATTTTGCGGCGGCTGAATTTTTCCTTGTTGATCTAATTCGTGGATCGCGTCTGTCCAGACTCGAAGCACTTTGCGATCGACAAGCTGATTTAACAATTCTTGAAACTGAGTCGATTTCGGTTTGAGATAACAAACTCCGTGATCTGCGTGAGTTCCTTGTAAGCGGCGCGTTGCCATTCGCCCCCCTAACCCACGCGACTTATCCAGTAGTACAACCTTGTAGCCCGCCTGCTGAAGAGACTGGGCACAGGTCAAACCGGACATTCCTGCTCCCACGATCGCGATGTCAAACTGAGAATCGAGCATAAGCGTCAACAATGTGAAACAGTATTATCCGATGTGCCGTCAAGGTTTATGTAGAATAAAGCTTGACGCTGCATCGAGAGGAAGACCACCAGTGGATGAGTTTAGAACCGCTTTGGAATTGGCGACGGATGACGAACTGCGCGAACTGACCGACATTCTATTTCGTCCAAAGTTCAATCCGCTGGATTACGTCAATGCTCCCGACCCGATCGATCTGCAAAGCCAAGACCGAGAAGACTGGCTCGATGCGATCGACGATCGATTTCGCTTTTTAGCGGCAGATGGCATCACGGTGCTGCGTCGTAAAACGGGACAAGTAACCTATCGCCAAGTGCTGATTCAAGTGTGTCGCTACATGAAACTGCCCTACATAGGGGGAATGTCTACGACAGACCTAGAAGCGGAAATCTTTCTGAGTTTATTAAATCGCGCTTGGAAGCAGTTGCCCGTATCCGAGCAGACCGCTTTAACAAAACGCATTCAAAATTCTCTCATAGAAACTAGCTTTGCTGAAGAGTTACCGCTGTCTTTACAGAAAAATCCAATGTCTCTGGTGGCGAAAGGTGGGGGTGCGTTAGCGGTCAACACCGTCGTTCAGCCGCTTTTACTCGAACACATTGCGCGGCAGTTTGCGCTGCATTTTGCGCGGTATCAAGTGGCGCAGCAAGCGATCGCACAAGGCAGTATTGCAGCCGCCGGACAGATTCAAACGCAAGTCTCGATGCAGCTTGCCAAACGAGGTATGACAATGGCAACGGCGCGATATGGGGCGACTCGTGCGGCGTTTGCATTTATGGGATCGGCTCTGTGGGCTTGGTTTTTGGCGGATTTGGGCTGGAGAGCGATCGCGACGAATTACGGGCGCGTGATTCCGACGATTTTTGCCTTAGCTCAGATTCGGTTAACGCGATCGGATTGTTTTGAACCCGTTTAATCGAGGTCGGAATTGAAAACGCTGCGCCTCCAATCTCACCCGTCGCTACAGCGGCATTGGTTTCTGGTTCAAATCGGTTTGTGTTTGCTGCCGTTTAGCGCGTTTCTCGGATGTACTCCGGTTCTAGTGGCGGCGATCGACGTTTGGCGGCAGAGATTTTCCAGTTTGAGCCGTGAGCCTGTGAATCGAGGATTTGCAGCGCTGGGTGTCATGATGATTGGGGCAGCTTGTTTTGCAGTCGATCGCGCCAACGCCTTTCTCGGTTTATTTAATTTCCTGCCCTTCTTTTTTGTGTTTGCTGGGCTGAGTGAACTGATTCAATCGCCAAAGCAGTTGACTCGAATCGCGTGGATCTGGGTGCTAACTTCGATCCCGGTAACGCTGATCGGATTTATGCAATTGTTTCTCAACGTCGGGGGAGCGCCTTCGCTGCTGTGGGGATTGATTGAATGGACGATCGCGCCCGGTGGCGAACCGTTAGGGCGGATGTCCTCGGTGTTTACGTATGCGAATGTACTGGCGAATTATTACGCGATCGTGTTTATTCTCGGCTTGGGATTGTGGCTAGAAGAACGCAAACCGATTTTAGCCGCGATTCTTTTGCTCGATACGATCGCGCTCGTTCTCACGAATTCTCGAAATGTTTGGGCGATCGCATTACTAGCATGTTTGGCGTTTGCGCTGTACCAAGGTTGGAAAGCGATCGTCGCGGGAGTCGGGGTCGTGACAAGCTTGATGCTCGGAGCCGCATTCGCGCCGGAGCCAATTGCGTCACCGTTAAGAGCAGTTGTGCCGCGATTTTTTTGGGCGCGATTGAATGATCAAATGTACAGCGATCGACCTGTGAATCAACTGCGATCGACTCAGTGGAAATTTGCCTGGTCGATGACTGAGCAGCGCCCGCTCACTGGATGGGGCTTACGTAGCTTCTCGAAAATCTATACCGAGCAGATGCACCTCTGGCTAGGTCATCCGCATAATTTATTCTTGATGCTATCGGCAGAATCGGGATTACCCGCGGCACTGGGTTTATTTGGACTGGTGGGCTGGATTCTAGCGCAAGGCGTTCTCAAGTGGCGCAAACTGCAAAGAGACGATCGACGAATTTATTTCACGTTTTGGATCGCGTTTTTTGCCTGTACGCTGTTTAGTTTGCTTGATGTGACGCTGTTTGATGCGCGGATCAATCTAATGGGTTGGGTGCTACTGGCAGGAATTTGGAAAACGCATAACGCAAACTAATCTTGATTTTGTGATTTCACTTGCGACATCAGCATTTCTAGCTGTTTTTTCTCGCTTTTGAGTTCTTCTTCGAGTTCTTGGATTTGTTCGCGTCGGGCTTCAAGCTCGATCGTGCGTCGGGCTAGTTCTTGACTTTCAAGCGTTAGAGATTGCCGCCACTGTTCCGCCCGCTCGGTTTCCTGCTGCAAAAAGCTCGGCGTAATCCCATAAGTGAGATAACGCTGGACTAATTCCAATACCCAGTCTTTTGCTTCTCGAACGTCTAAGATCTGGTTGCTGCTAGAGATTTCGACCAGTACGAGCAGTCCATCGCTGTAAGTATTCGCTTCAGCGGAAAGAACCGTTTCTTCTTCAGGGAGTCTTGTCCAAACATGCTCTGACTTTTGAGCAGCCAATAAACGTAATCCTGCCTTGCCTAGATAGCCTTTTTTTTGAACTTGCGCCAAGTGCAGCATTAATTTTCTCTCGATGTCGTCTCAGTGGGAACGATGATCAGGGGCATTTACAAGACAATTTAGGTTGGTGTGCGGTTGGGTATGCTGCGATTTTTGACAACATACTACGTTGTATCCCCGTTTGATCGCCCGTAGATGCACTGACCTAATGAGTGCAGCCATTGAACAACTTGGTTATTGCTCGGTTGCGCTCATTGTATGTACCTAACAAGACAGTATAGCCTCTTCGTTTTCTATCGGAATCATCAACCCGGTTCCCTCACAGAATCACAAAAAAGAGATGCCAAAATGCAGCATCTCCGATGAAAAAGTTAAGAATCTGTAAATTTAGAGACGATCGAGCTTAGATCTAAGAATTTCTGCCTGCTTTTCTGCTTCTGCCAGTGCCTCGCGCGTCGATCGCACGACATCGGGCGGCGCTTTATCAACAAATTTCGGGTTATTCAGCCGACCGCTCAGCGCTTGAATTTCTGCCTCAACTTTCTTCAAATCGCGTTCGGTCTTGGCTTTGAGCGCTTCAAAATCAATTAATCCCGCCAGCGGAATCGAAATCTTGACGGTCCCGGTGACACCGACGATCGTTTGAGCATCATCTACAGGTTCAGCTTGCACCGATTCAGTAATCGCAGGCGGTTTCGGCTCTCCGATTACTTCAGTTTTGAACTGGCTCACTTGGTCGAGGAATTGTTGTCGATCGTCTTTCTGCCACAATCGCTGTTTAATAAATCGGAATGTCGTGACGATGCCTATGATTTCTAAGAACGGCGCGAATAATGGAATTTCGTGAACGGCAGTCAGCGTTGAAGCCGCAAGTTTAAGCGCAAAAACGATCGAGCCAATCAGCAAGAGTGAGAGCAGAATTTTTTGGTGATTGGCGATAAAGTGTTCAACGCGGTCGATCGCGATCGCTAAAACGGGCTGATTCGAGTCGATCGTAGGTTTCAATACCGAAGTATCACTCGTTCCTGCGATCGTCAGCGTTTCAACTCTTGCCAAGTCTTTGATATACGACTGACCTTTAAGCAGCGTTTGCTTTTCTTGCTCGTCTTCAGTTTGAA
>CAXTDB010000295.1:0-380 GCA_964242045.1 uncultured Leptolyngbya sp.
CTGTTATGAGCAATGAGAAATTAACAATCCTGCGGAATTTTGTGAAGCAGACCGGGCAACTGGAGGCTTTAAGCGAGGCGCTGTGAAGTTTACGAGTGCTAGCGATTTAGCAGAATGGCTCAAGGTGCATAGGGTGGTATCGAGTGAAGTTGGGCGGGATCGAGAAGTATAAAAACGATCGATAGAATTTTCTGGTTTCTGCTTTCCACGGCTTAGAATTAATCTAATCATTTTGTGTCTCTGATCGATGTTTCCTAATCCCTGGCGCAGATATAGCGATCGTTCCAAAGCCGAACCCGAAGCTTCTCCGATTCAAAATTCTCTCTAGGAATTCAGAGGATGAAGCAGAGGCTTAGTTTGAGCAGGGGAATCGGTGTGTC
>CAXTDB010000295.1:390-2906 GCA_964242045.1 uncultured Leptolyngbya sp.
GGTGTGTCTCTGTAGAAGATTTTGAGGGGGCGATCGTAAGGTATGACAAAGCAATCAAACTTAAGCCAGACTGCCATGCAGCTTGGTACAATCGCGGCAATTCACTCGCTGAGTTAGAGCAATACGTAGCCACCATCCACAGCTATGACAAAGTAAATCGAACTCAAACCATATCCTAAGATAACTTGATGGCTAATATCAGCCTAAATTCCATAGTGCCTTTCTCTATGACAATTAGGGCATAAAGCAACTGAGTTTTCTACCGTGTCTTCTCCACCTTGAGCAAGAGGGATCGAATGATGAACTTCTAGAAATGGTGTTCCGTCTGATCTGCGAAAGAATGGAGCAGCTTTTCTACAGGATTCGCAAAAGCCATCCGCTCTTTCCAGCACTTCGGCAATAACATCGGGGTTTCTTTTGAATATTGTATGAACAATTTCCAAAGTGCCAGGTATTTTGGATGCAATTGCTAATCGCTCTATTCTAGACAGCCTATTAAGTTTTTTTGAGCGATTAACTTCTTCTTCTAAAGCCTTGTAGTATCCATCAACACTTTTGTAATCCTCAGACTTTTCTCCTACTTCTCTATTGCTGAACTGCTTGTGTTGAATTAATGTCTCTAATTCTTTCCTATTTGCCCCTGCAATAGTTAACAGCTTGTTCTCAAGCTGTCCTAGTGCGTCTCTTTTAATTTCTCCTCTATTATAAATTTTTCTAGATTCATAAATATCAGTCCAAGCAATTCTGCCAGAATTGAACAGTGCTTGAATAATTTCTGAGGCTTTGAGAACTTGATATGTCACATAAATTTGGCGCACTGTTGTGCCTCCCATCTGCCGACCGCTATCAGTAAGTATTTTTGCGGCTTTGGTATTGCCCCATCTTTCTTTAAGCTCACAAACTTCAATTTGTTCTTGTAACTTTTCCTTGTTTGTTAATGCCTGTTCCTCTGGACTTCGTTTTCTTGAAGTTTTGCTTGTCATGACAGCCTTAATTTTTAGTTTCAACGGCAAAGCTTCAGATGCGTCGGTCGAATAATCTAAGAATAATGCTCAGGCTGTACTTCAACCGAGACTTGTGAGACGATAGAATGGATTGACGGAGACAAATGACCTTGAATTTACTTCTATCAAATCTCAACCATCCAGCGCGTTTAGTATGTTGAATTACTAAATGCGGTTGGAACAGTTAGAAGGAAATACCGACGCTGCCACCGTACACAATTAAATGGTTGACTTGAATCACAAGGGGGAAAGTTTTCTGATTAGAGAACATACCTCCACCGACAACGATTGCTGTCTCTGTGCCAGTAACACCGAGAATTACTGTGTATTGAAAGTAGTACTTCAATCCCGTTTCCTTGCCGACAACGAAAATATATTCATCTTCAGCTTCAATCAAGTCAGCTTCTTCATACTTGGTGGGAGACTTGTAATTGATGCCAATCGTTTGACCGATGTAGGTTGTAAATAACTCTCGAAGAGTTCCTTTTCTCGGTTGTGTTTCTGCGGGAACCTTGTTTGATGAATGCTTTAAGTCGAATTCCTCATGCCACACAGGAACAGTCTTTCCGACAACTTTCCCTTGAATAATGACTTTCTCAACTGAAGCAGGGTTTAAACTCGTCATTCCATTACGGATGAACTCAACTAGAAACGATTGATTTGGAGCTTCTCTGGATTCTGCAATTAATGTCAAACAGCCTGATACAAAGGATGCCTCAATCATGATTCCCTTTGCTTGAAGAGATTTATTGATCAAAGCTGCAATGGCTCGTGGATCACCTTGCTTGGCAAGCTCTGGCGAATAGGTTTGAGTCATAGTATTTAGAGTTTGCAAGGGTCGTGATCAGGTTTAATCGCTATGAGCGGTTAAACTTGGCTAATAGAGTCAGCATTCCCAAACCAAGAGTGCGGTCTAACTCCTCTTTCTCTCATCCGAATATTTCCTAAGTTCAAGCCTTTTAGCTTCAAGCGTGCAATTGCTTCAATTTATCAATCTCGTATGTATGACTACTGATCGACAAAATTCTGTCACTGAGCCAGCAGCTTTCAAATCCCTGGTCGATATATTTCCAAATTTGCGATCGCGCAGCGGCGTTGTTTGTGCGGGGCGATGAAGTGGTTGATTGAGTTCTCCTCCGAAAGCGAGATCGCCGTTTTAGCAGCATCAGTCGGGGGCAATTTCTGAGGGTTGGGGATGAGCGAGGCGATCGACTGTGATTTCTTCGATCGAGAAATGGAAGGGAAGGGTTGGGTGAGTGGGGTCGATCGCGTCCGCTTGCCAGATGACAAAACCGTTGCCAATGTCTTTGGATTGCCAGGGCTGCTGCAACAGGGGCTGAATCAGTGGGCAGTTTTTAGCGAGATCAATGGAACTGAAGATGCCGACGAGTTTGCCAAATTCGCTAAGATATTTCTCATAGATTGCCCAAACGGAGTGAGCGGCTTGAGGCTGCGCGGACATGAGTGGGGGAGAGGGGAGAAGTTGAACGGAGAAGATCGTATCGCCTCTGG
>CAXTDB010000295.1:2916-6680 GCA_964242045.1 uncultured Leptolyngbya sp.
TGGCGGAAAAGGAAGGCGCTGAGTTAGATTTCGTCATGGCTTTACCTAGGGAGAGAATCGCGCTAAGTTAGGGACTTGGATCGAGTAGGATGATCGCTAGATACTGTCGCCATGATCCAGCGGCAGAAGGAATCGAAGCAGTTACAAGTGCGAGCGAATCTGAGACAAGCTGACCTGGCGGTGGCGATCAACGTTTCGCCTGCGACGTTAAGAAAGTCGGAGCATAGGGACATTGAGCCATCGATGACGAGGGAGCAATGGAAGAAGTTTTCTGATGTCATCGGCATGCCGTTCGACGAATTATCGATCGCAGTGATTCATCGTGTATGAGCGATCTCCCTCAATTGAAAGTCTTAGACTTGAGGATCATCAAGAAGCGCTAAGTGATGTTCACCGCACCCCCACCCCTTCCGACTCATGGCGCTGCTAACTTATCCTGCTTACTACCAGATTGTGTGACGTGAAGGCGGTGTTTGGTACTTCAAGCAAGCCAAGACGCTTTGTTGCGCGACTCAACTATCGACCCCGATCGCAAGTCTCGATTTTGAGGCTCGATACGGATTGACTAAAAGCGCAGTGAGAATCGAGTTGTTCCGGATCATGGCGGGCGGGCGGGATATTACCTGGTGAACCTGCGCGATCGCCAATACTACTATTGCGGCTTAGCGTTTGAGGATGTCCAAACGCAACTGAGATTGTTAGGAATTGGCCGCCCTGAGCCGAGATGAGGCTTTTGAACGACAAAGCGATCGTAGAAGTTACTTCTGACACCCGGAATCCTTCTCTCGACCGTAGAAGTAATGTTTAAACCGTTCTGTTACGTCAACAGTAAATGAGAACACTGAACCGAATCAAGCAAAATTGGCACACTGCAACCGATTCAGAGAAGCGAACGTTTATTCTTGAGGTTGTGAAGACTGTTGCTACGATCGTTGTGGCATTCGGCGTATTTGCAACCTACTGGGGTGGACAACAAGAGAGGCAGATTAATGCGGAAAGGCTGGTTACTGATAGGTTCTCAAAAGCAGTTGAGCAGCTTGGAAGTCAGAATAACTCTACTCGCATCGGGGGTATTTACGCTCTAGAGCGCATTGCTAGAGATTCTCCAAGGGATCATTGGACAACAATGGAGGTATTAACAGCATTTGTTCGTGAAAAGTCTCCCAATATAGAGGACTCCAAGCAAAAGAAGCCAAAAATCTTCGACGATCAATCGTTGAATCTCACTCGATCACTGCTACTTTACGTGAATGAAAAGAAGAAACCCAGAATTTCGATCGATGTGCAATCAGCGCTCACAGTGATCAGTAGGCGTAACTCAGAAAACGACGCATGGGGGAAAGATTCTAAGCTAAAGAGCAGCTACTTAGATCTCAAAAACACCAACCTTGGGGCAGCCAATCTTAGCGGCTCTACCCTCACCCATGCCAATCTCAAAAACACCAATTTAAGCGATGCAGACCTGACCAATGCTGATCTTCGGAGTGTAAATCTTCAAATCTCTGAACTAGCGGATGCCACTCTTAAGGGAGCCAATCTCGAAAAAATTGATCTAAGTGGTAGTGATCTTCGTAGAGTAAACCTTGAAGGCGCAAACCTCACCAAAGCCTCACTCTGGGAGAGCAACATCGAGAACGCCAAACTCGTAGGAAGCGACCTTACAGGCGCAAATCTCTTTACAGCGAACCTTAAAGGTAGCTCTCTCATTGGCACTAATTTCAAAAACGCCAGTCTCAAGTTCACAAACTTAGAAGACACAGATCTACGAGAAACAAAAAACCTGGTTAAAGAGCAACTTGCGGGAGCTTTCTTCTGCAACACAAGACTTCCCGATGGTGAGAAAAGCGATCGTGATTGCAACAAGCTCAGGCTGCTACACGAGAAATAAAGTCATTTAAGGGAGCGGCGAGAAGTTACTCCGGCGATAACCAATTTGTGGAATAATCAAGGAGGTTTATTCATTCTTGTTGGTGTCCCTCCCCAGATTTTTAATCCTATTCATTCCATAGATCTCGTTGCTATATCTGGTGGCGCTATGGGCTAGAAATGAGTTGAGCCTTCGGTCAGGTTTGCAGATTTCTGAGATTAAAGATTCGGCACTTGAGCCTTTCTAAGCAGAGGAAAATTGAGCGAAATTGTGCTAAAAGTAGATCGTACTGAGTCGTAAAGATAACTCAGATTCTGTCGAGGGCAATCGTCTTGAGCGACCAGAATCTGACAGGAATCAACCGAAATGACAACCGTAATCTTCGTGCATGGAACAGGTGGACGCAAGCAAGCCTACGCTGAGACGTTTGAGCAACTAGAGAAATCACTGTTAGCGCGTCGATCTGATATCAAATTGTTGCCTTGCCTCTGGGGAGATGCTCTGGGTGCGAAGTTGAATGCAGAGGGTGCATCAATTCCAAGGTACAAAGAGGCAGAGGGCGGTCAATCATTAACGCTCGAAGTTCAAACGATTCGCCTCTGGAAAGCGCTTTACGAAGACCCACTTTACGAGATACGGCTATTGGGTATGAGACCGCTACAAACGCAAAGAATTATTCCTGGACAGCCTACGCCTGCTCAAGAACTCAAGGGTCGAGTTCAAGCTCTTTCAGCGGATACTGCTTTACGTCCAAGACTGGAAGCTTTAGGCATTGGCAGTGTTTTTCAACAAGCGTGTGAAGAGATTACTGCATCAGGCTCAACGTCCTTCGGCAGACTTCTGGAAACTGCCGCTCGACCTTTGGATGGGGATTACAGTGCAATTGCAAGAGCGATCGTCGCTGCTGCGCGAATTCTATGCCAAGAGCAAGAAATTCACCCTTGGCTGCTGGTCAATACTCACGTGCGAGATCAAGCCGTGGATGCGATCGAGAAAACGCTATCTCGCAACGAAACCTCAAGAGGAGTGCTGCTAGATTGGACGAAACGTCAACTCACGGGATTCGCCTTCGATCTGGGAACAAATCACGTCAAGCGTAGACGTGGAGCCGTGATGGATGGGGCTTATCCCTTCGCAGGTGACATCTTGATTTATCAGGCAAAAGGCAAAAAGATTTGTGAGTTCATCCGCAGTCAGATTGAAAACGAGCAAGTGGAATCTCCGGTCGTACTCCTTGCTCACAGCTTAGGCGGAATTGCTTGCGTTGATCTACTGATTGAACAAGACTTACGAGACAAAGTGAAGTGCCTAATTACGGTTGGTTCACAAGCTACCTTTCTCTACGAGATTGACGCATTACAAGCTTTATCCTATGGCGCTCCGCTGCCCGACCACTTTCCGCGATGGCTAAACATCTACGATCCCAGGGATTTCCTGAGTTACATCGGTGATTGCAAGGGACTCTTTCCTGGAAAGATGACCGATGTGCAGGTAGACAATAGGCAGCCCTTCCCGGAGGCTCACGGAGCTTATTGGGCGAATGAGCAAACCTGGAATGCGATCGAGGAAGTATTGCCATGACCATCCCCCCTATCCGCTCTGAGCAGGTTTATGCCCTAGTTGTGGGAATTGAGCAGTATCAAGCGGGGTCTGACTATGATTTGAACGGTCCCGCAGAGGATGCGCTTCAGTTTGCCATTTGGCTATTGGATCGGGGCGTTCAGCCCGAGCACATCCGTTTATTTCTGTCGCCACTGGAAAGAAATAAGTTGGTGAATGAAATCGCGATATCCAAAGGGCTGAAGCCAGAACCTGCGACCCGTAGCCAGATTGATGGCACGATTCATTCTAAGTTCATCAGCGAAGATGGTCGAGGAGATTTGCTGTATGTTTTTTG
>CAXTDB010000296.1:0-6618 GCA_964242045.1 uncultured Leptolyngbya sp.
GCACAAGCGGACATTCGCGCCCAAGAAGCCACGATTGTGCAGGCACACGCTAAACTGCAAGGACAAGATTCTTCGATCGCGCAAGCCGAAGAAAAAGCGGCAACCAGTCAAGCAGTCCTCGCGCAGCTACGAGAAGATGCAGACAATCAAAAAGAGCGACTTTCTAAATGGAAATATCTAGTTGAGCAAGGAGCATTAGCGAGAGAACAGTTATTTCAAGCTCAACAGCAGTTTGGCGATCGACAACGTTCGATCACGCTACAGTCTGGTGAGATTCAGCAAAGCGTTAGTGAAGCGCAAAAAATGCGATCGGACTTACAGCAAGTCGTTGCTGAAGCTCAAGCTTTACGGGCACAGCTCGCGCAAAAATATGCACAAGGGCAGAATTCTCAGATTCAAGCTCAGCAAACCGTTCAACAACTGCTTGTACAGCGAACCCAAATTATTGCCAAAGTGCAGCAAAGTGAAAAGCAGTTGCAAGAAGCCCAAGCTGAACTAAAGCAACTCACTCTAAGAGCAACCGTTGATGGTGTGGTGTCGTCTTTAAACGTTCACAATCAGGGTGAAGTCGTGCAAGCAGGTCAAACCGTGACAGAAATCGCGCCCAAAACCGCACCGTTGGTTCTCGTCGCTGGTTTACCCACGCGAGAAGCAGGCTTTGTCAAAGTCGGCGACACGGTACAAATCAAGTTTGATGCTTATCCGTATCAAGACTATGGCATTGTTTCGGGCAAGGTGTTAAAGCTTTCACCGGATATCAAAGTTGATGAACGAATCGGAGCCGTGTATCGGGTTGAAATTTCGCTCGATCGACATTCCGTTGCAAATCAAGCTCGACGCACTGCATTCAAGGCTGGACAAACGGCGACGGCTGAGATCATCGTCAGACGACGCACGATCGCGGAAATGCTGCTTGATCCGATTCGGCAACTGCAAAAAGGTGGGCTGAGCTTGTAGGTTTTGAAGTTTTTTCATTTTGAGGAGATTCTTATGACTGTTTCTCGCAGTAGCAGTTCACAGCGCAATAAAGTGATGACTCCCGAACAGTTTAAGCAAGTCGTTGAAGCGATTACCGAAGGTCGTTATTCTTGGGCTTGTGTGTTAATTTTGCGGTTTGCAGGCTACAATCCGATTCACTTTATTCCGCATCGAACTTACAGTCGGTTGTTAAAAGAAAGCCGCATGTTTCAGGCTGAATCATCCACTCAAACGAGCGCGGCTCAGATCAAAGATTTGGCTTATGTTGAATCGATCGAGGCTCATGAAAACAGTCCTCACGGGGGGAGTCTTCCACTCTGGTTTACAGAGCTTTTTCATCATCGGTAATAAAGCTCGCGAATAGTAAAACCACGAAGCAGATTTGTATACACCAAATCTGCTTTTTTATTCAGACGTGCTTTTCTATACCAAATATTTCTTAAGCTAATCACGATCGTAAATAAAAATGTCAAAGTCTAGATTGATCTAAAAGCTTTGAAATCAGCCTATTTCTGGATTTTTTAGGAATATAATTTGGCGTACTAGAGATTAGCGCCCACGATCGTAGAGAAAAGTATGAACCGTCAGCGGAAAGTCGCGTTTGAGATTGGCAGTCAGATTGCATCTCAACATTACAAAATAAGATGTCAAAGTTGTAATGCAACCTTTGAAGATGACGGTTTCAGCTTGATTTGTCCTGCCCGACATGAAGAAACAGCGCTTTTGATTACAGAGTATAAAACTAAAAACTTTGCGCCTGATCCTTTCAAAGAAGGCATCTTCCGATATCACCCATGGCTACCGATCGATCATTTTCTCAACCATGCGGGCAAAACTGTCACGTATCAGAGCCAGAAACTTTGCGATCGATTGGGATTGTCTAACCTCTGGGTTGCGTTCAATGGCTACTGGGCAGAGCAAGGCGCAACGCTAGAAACCGCAACTTTCAAGGAACTGGAAGCTTACGCCGTTCTTTCACGCTTGCCCGAACAGCATCGCGGAACGTTGGTGGTTGCTTCTGCGGGAAATACAGCGGCAGCGTTTGCAGAGGTTTGCTCGAAGAATCGCATCTCGTGTTTGCTCATTGTGCCGATGAGCGGTGTTGCTAAGCTCAGGTTTAAAACTCCGATCGATCCCTGCGTAAAAATTATCTCTTTGATCGGAGCAGAGTATGATGATGCGATTCGGTTTGCAGATGCTATTTCTGGAATCGAGCCGTTTTTTCTAGAAGGCGGAGTCAGAAACATTGGGCGGCGCGATGGCATTGGTACGACGTTGCTTAATGCTGTCGAGACGATCGGGCAGCTTCCCGATTATTATTTTCAAGCAGTCGGGAGCGGCGCGGGCGCGATCGCAGTTCACGAAATGGCAAAACGTTTGATTGATACAGGTCAGTTTGGGCGAAAACTACCGAGATTGATGTTGAGCCAAAATTTTCCCTTTATGCCGATTTACCACACTTGGAAGTCACAGCAGCGACAGTTGATTCAAGGCAGCAAACAGCAAGTTCAGCAAATTTTAGCCAGTGTGCTGTCGAATCAGCGTCCCCCTTATGCGATCAAAGGCGGGGTGTATGATGCTTTACAGGAGAGTCAGGGAGATATGTTTTTTGCCAACAATCAAGAAGCAAACCAAGCGATCGAGCTATTTGCCGAAATCGAAGGAGTAGAGATCGAGCCAGCGGCGGGAGTTGCGCTTGCGAGTTTGATCAAAGCGGTTCGAGCAGGTCAGATTGATCCGGATGCGCTGATTTTGCTGCATATTACTGGAGGTCGATGTCAAGCGTATCTCGATCGCACATCGTATCCGGTAGAACCCGCGCTTCAGTTGACTGAACGCGAATTTTCTCATCCGAAAACATTAGAAAAGCTGGCTAGGCTGTTCTAATTTATACCACAATAGGACAGAATGCTGGCACAACCGACGGATCTCGTAGACTCTCTGGGCTATCTCGGAATTTTTCTACTTATCTTTGTGTTTCCCGTTCCTCAAGCGCTAGTTTTGCCCTTGGCGGGGTTTGTTGCGGCACAAGGAAAGTTAAATGTTGTCCTGGTTGTATTGTCGGGAGTGATGGGCAGTACGCTTGGCTCTCTTCCTTGGTATTGGGCAGGTCGATATCTGGGCGAGGAGCGCTTGATCAAATGGACAAGCCAACATCGCTGGATTAAGCTATCAACTCGCGATGTGCAGCAAGCAAAAAAGCGGTTTGAGCATTCAAGACATCAAGCTGTTCTGTTGAGTCAATTTATACCGATCGTTCGCACATTGATTGCACTGCCTGCGGGCATTAGTCGAATGAATCTCGGCTTATTTCTGCTGTGTCTGGTGTGTAGCGCGATCGTTTGGCAGGGATCGCTTGCTGCTGCGGGTTATCTGTTAGGCAATCAATATCGAGTGGTGAATCAGTATGGAAGTTTGCTTCGGAGTGGAGTGTTTATATTAATTGCGATCGCAGTTGTAGGGTTGATCCGACGAAAAAGGTAACTATGGTAAATTTACTTCCAATTTTAGTGACGATCGCTGAAGCCACAAAAGCTAACTTTGTGCACCAAACTCGTCGAACATTAGCCGCACAAGAACAGTTCTTGCGCTCGGTGTTGAGCAGACATCGGAATACAGAGTATGGTCGAAAATACGGTTTAGGGGAGATTAAAACGATCGAGCAGTTTCAGAATCAAGTTCCAATCCTGCCTTACAGCAGCTATGAACCGTATCTCGATCGCATGATCAGCGGCGAACCGAATTTGCTGACGGCTGATCCGGTCGTTTATTTCAGCTTAACGAGCGGCTCGACCGGGAAGAAGAAAATGATTCCGGTGACCGTTCGATTTCAGAATTCCTTGCGGCGATCGAATCTTACCAGTATCGGCTTTCTCAATGATGCACTACGATCGCGAAACAGTCGATTCGGCAAAACGCTGATTGCGAATACCGGGCAAGTTTATGGGCGTACCAGCGGTGGGGTTGAGTACGGTCCAGCGGCGGCGGGTGTGTTTCGGATGAATCCATTGCTGTACAGCCAGATTTTTGCTCATCCACAACAGACTCCGATGATCGCAGATAGCTTAGCTCGTCATTATGTTTGTTTGCTGTTTGCGCTGCGATCGCCTTCAATGCGCTCGATCGCGGCAAACTATCCGATGCTAATTCTCCGCATTTGTGCTTATTTAGAACAATACGCTGAAGCATTGATTCATGATTTGGAAACAGGCACGATCGCGAGTTGGCTAACGTTAGAACCAGAGTTACGATCGAGCTTAGAAAAGCAGTGGTTTCCCGCTCCAGATCGGGCGGCTGAATTAAAAGCGGTATTGAGATCGCACAATCGACTCACGCCGAAACAGGCTTGGCGCAATCTATCGGCGATCGTCACGGCGCGTGGTGGCACGTCGGATTTCTATTTTGAGCGATTTTCAGACTACTTCGATACGATTCCTGTGTTTGGAGCGGCTTATGCCTCAGCAGAAGGTAATATTGGGGTGTATCCTGATGTTGATATCGATGGCAGTATTCTTGCGATCGAAAGTGGTTTTTTTGAATTTGTGCCTCAAGATCAATGGGAAACAGAACATCCAAAAACGCTGTTAGCGACTGAAGTTAAAGCTGGAGCATTCTACCGAATTCTGATGACGAACTATAGTGGATTTTATCGTTACGACATTGGGGATGTGGTAGAAGTGGTCGGTTTTTATCAGCAAGCTCCACTAATTGTGTTTCGCTACCGAGCGGGAGGATTGCTGTCATCGACGTTTGAGAAAACAACGGAATTTCACGCCACTCAAGTTATGCAGGGCTTGCAGCAAGAATTTGAGATTAACTTAGAAGATTTTTGCATTACTTTATCAGAGCATGAGTTTCCAGCCCATTACCTTGTGAATATTGAACTGTTGAACAATCAAAAGCTTTCTGATCCTCAAGCTTTTCTTTCTAGCTTTGAGCGTCGTCTGCGAGAAGCAAATACTTTTTATGCGCTAAATCGCCGCAATCAAATTCCGTCTCCTCGACTGCGAATTTTAGCTCCGGGTAGCTTTGCCACTCTGCGTCAGCGCCAACTGCAAAAAGGAATTCCCGATGCTCAACTCAAATTTCCTCATTTGAGCGAAGATCGAAGCTTTCTAGCAGGTCTAACAGTGTTGCAAGAATTCAAGTTGCAAGAATTCAAGGATGAGGAAAATGTCTGAGCAGGATGAATTGGTATCGAGAGGGCTAAAGTTAGTTCAACAGTATTTAGCGGAAAATTCAGCGATCGAGACACCCGTGGTTCAGTACGAAAAGCCTGAACGCTTAAAAGCGATGATCGATCTCTCGATTCCTGATCAAGGTGTTTCCGTCGATCGCTGTTTATCGTTGCTTGAAACCTACCTGACTTACAGTGTTAGAACCGGACATAAGCAATTTTTTAATCAGTTATTTGCGGGTTTTAATGCACCCGGATTTTTAGGTGAAGTGTTTGCGAGTTTAACGAATACTTCAATGGCAACCTATGAGATTGCTCCGATCGCAACGTTAATCGAGCAAGAACTAATTCAAGAAATCAGCAGATATATTGGTTTTAATCCAGGTGAAGGAACGTTTGTGAGCGGGGGAAGCAATGCGAATTTAATCGCGGTACTGTGTGCGAGAAACAAGTTTTTTCCAGAAGCCAAGCGTCAGGGAATTCAGTCAGAACATCCGGTACTATTTGTATCCGATCAAGCGCACTATTCGTTTCTCAAAGCTGCTAATGTTTTAGGAATCGGATTAGACAATGTGATTAGAGTTAAAACCGATGCGAACGGCAGAATGATAGCCTCTGAGCTTGAGCGCGCGATCGTATCCAGTCTTGAGTCTGGTAAAAAACCTTTCTTTGTCGGCGCAACGGCGGGCACAACGGTTTTAGGAGCCTTTGACCCCCTGATTGAGATTTCGCAAATCACGCAGAACTATCATCTTTGGTTTCATGTAGACGGGGCTTGGGGGGGAGCAGTGTTGTTAAGCGATCGCTACAAGCATCTGTTATGTGGCAGTGAATTTGCAGATTCATTCACTTGGGATGCTCATAAGCTGATGGGTTTGCCTTTGATTTGCTCTGCTTTTTTGACCAAGCATTCAGGAATGCTGTATTCAACGGTTTCAAACGATGATGCTGATTATTTGTTTCACGAGCATGAACATTCAGCTTATGACTTAGGCATCACTTCGCTGCAATGTGGTAGAAAAGTTGAAGCGTTGAAGCTGTGGCTGGCTTGGCAGTACTACGGGAAACGCGGCTATGAATATCGAATCGATCGATTGTTTGAAATGGCGAACTATGCAACTGATAAAATTAGTCACTGTGCAGAATTAGAGTTAATCGCTCCAAGGCAATTTCTCAATATTTGTTTTCGCTATGTTCCGCGCGATCGCTCGAACATTGATCAATTCAATCTGGAACTGCGCGATCGCTTAGTCAAAAGCGGTAAGAGCCTAGTGAATTACGCATCCTGGAACGGCAAGACGATGATTCGACTTATTCTTGCAAATCCCGAAATCGATCAGACTGATCTCGATCGATTTTTTGCAAATGTTTTAGAGATAGGAAGAGAAATGTCTGAGGGGATTTGAATAGTCGTTCAGTGGGGAGCATTCCAATTGTGCAAAAATCCAAGATTGCCCTCACCC
>CAXTDB010000297.1:0-6593 GCA_964242045.1 uncultured Leptolyngbya sp.
AACCTGCAAGCGAAACCGCACCCTCGGACTTTGAGCTACAAACTGAGCTTGAACGTCGGTTAGGAATGCCATTGAAACCTCGTGTTTCTCAACCCACCGTTAGTCCAAGTGCTGAGTAGCGAGTCTTATGGTTCGCGCGCCGGAGCTGCCGAAAGATCTAGCGTGGTTGAATGTCGATCGCTCTCTATCTCTTAGAGAGTTCAGAGGGCGAATTGTTTTGCTCGATTTCTGGACGTATGGCTGCATCAACTGCATTCATAGCCTCCCAGATTTGAAATATTTAGAGCAGAAATACAGCGATCGCTTAACCATCCTCAGCGTTCACTCAGCAAAATTCGAGAATGAAAGCGCGACCGAAAATATTCGTCAAGCAATTCTTCGATACGAAATCGAACATCCGGTTTTAGTCGATCGAGATTTCAAAGTTTGGCAATCTTACACGATTCGAGCTTATCCAACGTTCGTTCTGATCGATCCGAAAGGATATATTGTGAGTACGATCGCAGGCGAAGGAAGACGCGATCTTTTAGATCAATTGATTCAAGAATTAATTGAGAATAATCAGGTTGAATCTCGATCACTCCAGTTTGCGCTTGAGAAATTTCCAGTTTCCCCTCTAGCATTTCCCGGCAAAGTTTTAGTAGATGATTATTTATTCATTGCCGATACCGGACATCATCGGATTGTAATTAGTTCGATCGAGGGCGAGATTCTCGATATTGTTGGAACTGGAAACTCAGGATTAAGTAACGGAGCGTTTGATCAAGCTCAGTTCTCAGCACCGCAAGGAATGACATTCGATCGCATAACTCAACAGCTTTACATCGCGGACACGGGAAATCATGCCGTTCGCTGTGTTGATTTAAAAAACAAAATTGTTCGCACGATCGCAGGAACCGGAAATCAAAGCAGGATAATTTATCCGCATGGTGGCAAAGCGTTAGAAGTTGATCTAAATTCGCCTTGGGATTTGGAAAAAGTTGGCGATCGCTTTTTTATCGCAATGGCAGGCGCACATCAAATCTGGGAAATTCGAGGCGACAAAATTGAAACGTTTGCTGGAACTGGAGCCGAAGCGAGTTTCGATGGTTCAATTCAAGAAGCTGCATTTGCTCAACCGAGTGGCATGAAAACGAATGGAAAAGAATTGTTTATTGCTGATAGCGAAACCAGTTCAATTCGATCGATTAATTTAGAAACAAATCAAGTTAAAACCATTTGCGGTGGAGGAGATTTATATAACTTTGGTGATGTAGACGGAACTGGAGAAACGGCACGTTTACAACACTGTTTAGGCATTGAATTTCACGGAAGTCTCTGGATCGCAGATACCTACAACCATAAGATCAAGCGGCTTGATTCTAATGGATTTTGTCAAACGATCGTATCAAACTCACTAAACGAACCTTCTGGAATTAACGCCACAGAAACACATTTATATATCGCTGATACCAATCATCATGTAATTCGGAAACTGGATTTAATGACTCTGGAAATGACCACGATCGAGTTTCCAAATCTCTGCGCCCCAACAGTCTGCTTTCCCAAATAAAAAAGGGCACTCCGAAGAACGCCCCCTCACACATCAGAGTAATGGTTCTTATTCCGCGTTTTGGCGATACCAGTCGATCGTATTTTTCAACCCTTGCTCAAAGCCGACTTTGGCAGTAAATCCAAAGCGCTCTTTTGCTCGCTCTGTATCCAAACAGCGACGGGGTTGACCATTTGGCTTGTCAGTTTCCCAAACAATCTTGCCTTTGAACTCCATTAAGTCACACAGCAGCGTGATCAAGTCGCGGATCGAGATTTCCTCACCCGTGCCCAGATTCACCGGATCAGCATCACTGTATTTTTGAGTCGCGATCGCAATTCCTCGCGCCGCATCATCGACATAAAGAAACTCGCGCGTCGGACTGCCATCTCCCCAAACTGGAAGTTCAGTTAATCCTTGCTTCTGCGCTTCATGCACCTTCCGCACCAAAGCTGGAATCACATGAGAACTACGCGGATCAAAATTATCTCCGGGACCATACAGATTCACAGGCAATAAATAAATCCCATCAAATCCGTACTGCTGACGATAAGACTGAAGCTGTACCAAGAGCGCTTTCTTTGCGATCCCATACGGCGCATTTGTTTCTTCTGGATATCCGTTCCAAATATCATCTTCTTTGAACGGAACAGGTGTGAATTTGGGATAGGCGCAGATCGTTCCTGCACAGACAAACTTCTGTACACCAGCTTCATAAGCCGCGTGGATCAACTGCGTTCCCATCATCAAGTTGTCATAAAACAACTCAGCAGGTTTTTCGCGATTTAGTCCGATGCCCCCAACGTGCGCCGCTAAATGAATCACAACATCTTGCTGATCGACTGCTCGCTGGCAATTTTCCATCTTGCGGAGATCAAAATCTTGCGATCGCGGTACGGTAATTTTTTGTGGATCTGCTCCTGCTTCGCATAGTTGGCGCACCACTTGACGACCGAGAAACCCTGCTCCACCTGTAACCAGAATGCGCTTGTTTTGCAGATTTGAAGTTGTTGAGGTCATGGCTTAATTTCCTTGTCAGTTTTCTTAGAAGGACACCCCAATCAAGCTTTGACGAATGGTAGCGTAATCTTCGACTTTAGGTTGCTCATTCCCAGAAGTGCTAATGCCCAACGCATGAAGGTCAGCATCCACCATCAGATGCACCAACTCTTCAAACGTGACCGACGGCTCCCAGTTCAACTGCTTTTTCGCTTTCGCTGGATCGCCAATCAGCAAATCGACTTCCGCAGGACGCAAATAACGCTCATCAAATTCAATGTAGTTCTTCCAGTCGAGATTAACGCGACCGAATGCAATGTCTAGAAACTCGTGAACCGAGTGAGTTTCACCTGTTGCCACTACGTAATCATCCGGCTGTTCCTGCTGCAACATCAACCACATTGCCCGGACATAATCTTTGGCATAGCCCCAATCGCGTTTCGCATCCAGGTTGCCCATGTAAAGCTTCTTCTGCTTCCCAGCAACGATGCGAGCGACGGCGCGAGTAATTTTGCGAGTCACAAAGGTTTCGCCACGACGCGGAGATTCGTGGTTGAACAAGATGCCGTTGCACGCGAACATATTGTACGATTCGCGGTAGTTGACGGTTTGCCAATGTGCAAACACTTTCGCACAAGCGTAAGGGCTGCGAGGATAGAACGGCGTTTCTTCGGTTTGAGGCACGGCTTGAACCTTGCCATACATCTCAGAAGAACCTGCTTGATAGTAGCGAACCTCAGCCCCAGTGCGTTGCTGATAATCGCGAGCCGCTTCGAGAATTCGTAGTGCGCCCATTCCAACTGCATCGGCTGTATATTCTGGAGCATCGAAGCTGACACGAACATGCGACTGAGCGCCCAGATTGTAGATTTCTTCGGGTTGGACTTGTTCGAGAATCCGACGTAAGGTCGTGCCGTCTGTGAGATCGCCGTAGTGTAGAAATAGCCGCGCCCCTTCAACGTGCGGGTCTTCGTAGATGTGGTCGATACGATCGGTATTAAAGGTCGAAGTGCGGCGAATAATGCCGTGAACTTCGTAGCCTTGTTCTAGTAGAAGTTCTCCTAAGTAAGAGCCGTCTTGACCTGTGATACCCGTTAAAAGTGCGCGTTTACGTTGCGTCATTCTTTGCTTTCCTCACCTGCAATTACAGAGACGGTTGAACAGTTCTAAATGCTGAGTTGCTTCATTAAAACCCGATTTTGGGCGCGCGAAACAAGCTGTTCCTAGTTAACCCTAAGCTCAGCACAAATAACACCCAACCTTACCTCGAAACGATCAGTCTGTGTGTTAAGAAACCGTGGACTTGAGAAAAAGTTTTGCTGAAGTTAAGCTTACGAAATTCTCTCCATGCGGCTACTTTCAGCTTTTGATCAGGAACAGGACTGTTTTCCTCACCGACTGGGTTGAGATGCAGAATGAATCTGTCCAAGCTGCTAACGATTACAACGACGATCGAGGGTATCCGGATCACTCAGTGAATTTAAAGCTGAGATGAGGGATATTCAGGGATCACAACTTAGTAAGCTCCGTTGTTTTTAGGAAAGATGACAACTCCGATCGTTTTAACGATGATCCACAAATCCAGCCAGAAATTGCGGAAGCTAGCGTAGTACACATCGATGCGGATGCGCTGCGGATAAGGAATGTCGTTTCGCCCTGAAACTTGCCACAAGCCTGTGATCCCAGGACGAATGGTGAGAACTGTTTCGATATGAGTTCCATATTTTGGCAGTTCTTCGACAACGAGCGGGCGAGGTCCGACAACGCTCATATCGCCCATCAGCACATTCCAGAATTGGGGAAACTCATCTAGGCTTGTGATCCGCAGAAAGCGACCGATCCAAGTAATTCGGGGATCGTACTTCAGCTTGAAATTGGCTTCAAACTCCTGACGCATCTGCGGAGAGGTATTGATTAAGTCAACCAACATCTCATCTGCGTTTCTCACCATCGTTCTGAACTTAATGCAACCAAACCGTCTGAAATTCTTTCCGACCCGTTCTTGGACATAGAAAATTGAACCTGGAGAACTCAGGGCAATCAGCAACGCCAGAATCAGATAGACGGGAGAAAAGAGAATGAGAACGGAGAGCGAAAACGCAATATCGAAAAGGCGTTTGGCCAGATCGCCATCAAGCGTGTCCCAAGTATTGAGAATAAAAGGTTTGCCACGCTTGAAGATCGACCGAATCCGCTTGCCGGGGATGAATTGGCTATCGGCAGTCATCTTACTCCTTACTGTTCCACACCACACACAGTCCTGATCATAAAGCCATCGACTCGTTTAAGGTTAAAATTGCTCCCCAGATCGGGAGTATTTTTAACGAATTGGGTCGAAATCTGAATCCAATCGGGTTTGAAATTCTTGATAAGCTCGATCGATAAAATTAAGATACCGCTGTTGAAACACATCAGGGTGAAACTTGAGAGCATGAGAACGAGCAATTTCGGGTTGAAAAGTCGATTGATGTTGCTCAAAGGCATGAACGGCATCAACGATCGCGGCTTCTGTTTGAGCCGAAAACAGAATTCCGGTTCCTTGTGAATGATTTGTTCGTAAGTCTCTCACAGTTTCAGCCGTTCCGCCTGCACCGTAGGCAATAACTGGAGTTCCGCAAGCTTGCGCTTCGACCGGAGCAATCCCAAAATCTTCATAGGCAGCATAGATAAACGCTTTTGCTTGTTGCATATATTGCTCTACAACGGGATCGGGCTGCCATCCTAAAATTTTGATATTTGATTTAGCAATTTTTTGAATTTGATTCAATTCTGCGCCACTTCCAATCACAACTAATGGAAGATTTAACTGATTGAATGCTTGAACAATTAACGATATCTTTTTATAACCAACTAGTCGTGAAACCGTGAGATAAAAATCTTGTTTTTGCGGTTCAAATGAAAAGCGATCGACATTCACGGGCGGATAAATGACTTCAGCCGATCGCCGATAACAGCGCCAAATTCTTCGAGCAGTATGATGAGAATTTGCAATAAAGTAATCAACGCGATTCGATGAAATCACGTCCCACTGTCTTAATTGATGCAGCAGAAGTCGCGTAAAAATACCAGGGATTCCGTGACCCGCTCGACTATTACGCAGGTATTCAAACGTCATATCCCATACGTATCGCATTGGAGCATGGCAGTAACAGATGTGAAGTTGGTTCGGTGCAGTGAGAACACCTTTTGCGACTGCGTGATAGGAAGAGAGAATAATATCGTATTCATGCAAATCGAGTTGTTCGATCGCGATCGGTAGAAACGGCAGATATTTCTGCACACCGTTTCGCGCCAAGGGAAAATTCTGTAAAAATGTTGTGCCAATTTTACGCTGATATAAATAACTTTCTGGATTGACGGATTCAAAATCAATCAGTGCGTATAAGTCAGCATCAACATGCTTCAAAATCTCTTGCACTACAAGTTCTGATCCGCCCGTCGCCTTTGGGGTAAGCCACTCGTGTACCAACGCATACTTTAAATTCACAGTCAGACTCTTCTGAGCGTTCGCACAAATTTTACCGTTCTAAAGGGTGTCAGCAATAGATTTTAGAAAGCATTTTGCAGATGTATTATGTCGAACAAAAGAATTGGAGCTACATACGATGATGTCAGATCAGTCTCTCATTGCTCAACAAGCTGAGCTAGAACGCTTGGGCTTTCAAATTCTGCAATCGGAGCAGGACAGGTTGATTGCAAGTCGTCGATCGTTCTATTGGGAATGTCTGCTTACGTTCGTTAATTACACTGTGTTTGTGCAACGAGTTGACACGCTTTCGGCAGAAATGATTTTGAGCGATCGCGATCGATTAATCGCGGAGTCGAAGCGGCTGAATCGTTCTCCTTTGCCGCGAGGAGTGCAATCTGGAAATGCAGTGCTAGTTGTTTACATCGCTAATCAAGTTAAAGCCGATGCTCAAGAATTGTGTGAACGGCAAGGAAAATTAGGATTCGCTGAATTCTATGTTCCAGCAGCATTAGATTTGAAGCAGAACGCTCCACTTTTGGTGCGAAAAACTCCAGTTTGGGGAGCCATCTACTATCCAAAATTTCGCTATATCCT
>CAXTDB010000298.1:0-6584 GCA_964242045.1 uncultured Leptolyngbya sp.
TTTGATGTCATAGTCTTGACCATCATGCGCTTTGCTGATTTCGAGTCGGCGTTCGTCGGCGGGGAGTTCTTGCTGACACAGGATTAAAGAACAGCGATCGCACCATTGCAAAAAGTCGTAGGCTTGCGTTGCCTCTTCTTCTGAAATGCCTAAATCTTCGCGCCAGCGTTTTTGATTCTCAATTTGCTCATCAAGAAACGCATCCGCTTCTGGAGAAGTACCGCGCTTAGCTGAGTTCAATCGCAGCAAGTGAATTGAAACAAGCAAAGCAACCCAGCGACCGCGATAAAGCGATCCTTCGATGTGCTTTCTTAAGCTGTGGTAATCCGTTTCTTGGTCAGTATCTTGAGTAAAATCTTTGGGTGCGCCTGCTTTGTTTAGGTTATTTTCTTCCCATTCACGCTCTAAATCGTCGTGGTGAGAAATTGCGGCGACGGTTTCATACAAGCGGGGGGGCGAATCTTTTTTGCGCCATTGTCCAGCGATTTGAGCCGCAAGAAGGGCATGGGCGCGGTGATAAATCACTTGCCAGCCGTTTTGAGTTGCATTAACGATCATTGCGGTTGTGAATTGAACAACACTGCAAATCGTATCTGATCACACCGTTTGACGAATCTATCCCGCGATCGAATACTTTAGACGATTTCAAGCAGCGAAAGTCACGCATACAGCAGATTGAAGCGATCGACAATGCTACATTGAATCCTGACGCTCAATGTATTCAAGGTATGAGTTTATCGACGCTGATTTTAGTCGCGATGGCAGTAGGTATCGGGTTTGGGGCAGGACTGCATGATTTCTTTCCAACCATGATTGTGCCGCTCGATCGCTATTTGCTGACTCCATTAGGAACGGCGTTTTTGCGGCTGATTCAGTTTGTGGTTGTACCGATCGTGTTTTCGTCGCTGATTTTGGGCTTAACTCGAATTCAAAATGCGGCACAAGTCGGACGCTACGCGGTAAAGCTGCTTTTGAGCTATTGCGTGACGAGTGGAATTGCTGTGGCGTTGGGATTGGTAATGGCGATCGTCGTGCAGCCTGGTGTTGGGGTATCGAGTTCAAGTGAGATTCAGATTGATGCGATCGCTCAGCAACAGTCTTTAATTGATTGGCTCGTGAGTTTGATTCCGACGAATCCGATCGAGGCGCTCAGCACTGGGAATTTGCTACAAGTGATTTTTTCGTCTGCATTGATTGGAGTTGCAATTCAGCTTGTCGGGGAGAAAGCAGCGAGCTTTGTGAGCTTTGTCGAAAGTTGCTATGCGATTAGCGAGAAGGTTTTATCAATCATTCTCTATGTTGCACCGATCGGTGTTTTTGCCTTGGTCAGTTCAGTGATCGCAACTGAAGGACTTCAATTAATTGCAAAGCTGTTCACTTATGTGTTTTCACTATTTATCTCCACGTTAATTATGATTTCGTTCTATGTCTTGATTTTAGCGATACTCAAAGCGAAGCCAATCAAGCTGCTTCAGTCGCTAATTCCAGCATTATCGTTAGCGTTCGGAACAGCAAGCTCTAATGCCGCGCTTCCGATCGTATTGAAGAATGTTCAGGAAGATTATGGTCTGCGAGAAGACATTGCCAGCTTTGCAATTCCATTGGGAACTGCATTAAAACGCGATGGTTCGGCAATTTTGCAGAGCTTTAATGCGTTGTTTATTGCTCAAATGTTTGATATTCCTTTAACACCTTCGCTGTTACTTGCGATCGTCCTTAGCACTTTTTTAGTTTCATTTAGTACTCCAGGCGTTCCCGGTGCTGGAATTATCATGATGACAACTGTTCTGACGGCTTCGGGATTGCCCGTCGAAGGAGTTGCGATTGTTGCGGGAGTCGATCGCTTAACCGATGGCTTCAAAACGGTGATGAATATTATCAGCAACGTCTCAAACGCAGTTATTCTAAATGCTTGGGAAGGTGTGCCAGAACCTCAACAAGATGCTACAGAGGTGATATGAAATGATTAGCAATACGAGCAGGAACGGCAAATGCGTTATATTACATCGATCGGACAAATGATTCGGACAGAGGTAAAGGAAGAAGGACGAGAGGAAAAGCGCCGAGAATTAGCGCTCAAAATGGTGCAAGAAAATATTGACACCGAGACGATCGCTCGAATTACAGGAATGTCGATCGCTGAAGTTCAACAGCTTATCTCACAGCAGTAGATCACACATCAATTTTGTAGTTCAGTTGATGCTCGTCTCCGGGTAGTCCTCGAAAGCCCCAATTGTGCTTTGGTGTTTCAAAGATCGTGATTTCGAGATCTTGAGGTGAAATTCCCAGCGGTTGAAGCCGATCGAATAACAGTCGAATCAGATGCTTTTTCGCGTCGATGCTGCGACCTTCAAAGATGCTAATTTCGATAATCGTGTAGCGATCGCTGCGATCTGTTGAGAAGTAAAAATCAGAAGCATCAAGCGGAAAAAATCGATGAAAGCGCTTGTCAGCAGGATAGTGAAACGCATCAATCACACAAGTATGAATGCTGTCTGAAAGTTTTGATTTAATTGGGTCAAGCGATTGTCTCAAGCCGTAGATTTTGATTTGTGCCATTTGATTTAAGAGAGTTCGATCGTAGATTGAATTTACGATCGGACTTAACTTATTTACCTTGTGCTTGGGCGTAACGCTGATTCACGGCTTGCCAGTTTACGACATTCCACCAGTTGTTGAGATACTCGGCACGACGGTTTTGATACTTCAAATAATAAGCATGTTCCCAAACATCGTTTCCTAGAATTGGGTAGGCGTTGGGGTCTTTCATCAACGGATTATCTTGATTCGCGGTTGAAGTGATGCTGAGTTTGCCTTGTCGATCGCTGACCAGCCAAGCCCATCCACTGCCAAATCGATCGACTCCGGCTTTATTAAATTGCTGTTTAAGCGCATCAAAGCTACCGAAATTTTGATTGATCGCTTGAGCAACCGCCCCGGTTGGTGCGCCACCAGCCTTCGGAGCCATAATTTGCCAAAACATCGTATGATTTACATGACCGCCCCCGTTGTTTTGAATCTTTGTCCGAATCGCCTCCGGCACACTGTTCAAGTTACGAATCATGCCATCCACACTTTGCTTTTGTAGATCTGGATAAGCTTTTAGTGCTTCATTGATGTTGTTCACATAGGTTGCGTGGTGCTTATCGTGGTGCAGTCGCATGGTTGCAGCATCAATGTAGGGTTCGAGAGCCGCATAATCGTAAGGTAACGGATCAAGTTTTGCGGGAGCGGCACTCAGTCCTGAAGGTGTGGTAGGAGCCGCATCGACTTGGGGACTGGATTGACAAGCAAACAAGATGGGAATCGCTAAGCTCACAACTAAGATGATCGCCCGTCGGAAAAATTTCTGCATAAGCTTTTCTGACACCAATTTTTCCACTACTAATAATAGTGGTATTGCTTCGCCACCATCCCAGAGACACTTAAACGCTCGCATCTATTGAAAGTTAGAAAAAGGCATCTCTTTGATAACAGCGCAGTTCTGTCCTGTCTGCTTTGCTTTGTACAGTCCAATATCTGCAAGTTCTATCCTTCTTGCTTTTGATCAGGTGAGTCAAACACCCGCTTTTTTGCTGCAAAATCTACCTTAAGTGGGGTATTACTTACTTTTACGTCTGCCTTTGTACGGACGACGATGCCTATCGAAACCTCTACGCTGCTTGCAATGTATAACAGGTATCAAGTGTGAGCGGGGCGATTTCAACAGTAGAAAAAATTGCGATCGTCCGGGCATTACCGGGACTAGGAGATTTTTTGTGTGCTGTGCCAGCGCTGCGCGCGTTGAGGGCGGCTTATCCCCAAGCAAAGGTAACATTCATCGGTTTACCAAGCTCACAAGGGTTAGTAGAGCGATTTCAACCCTACATTGATGAGTTTGTTGCACTACCTGGCTATCCTGGCTTACCGGAGCAACCCGTTGATCTCTCTGCGCTGCCTGATTTTTTTGAGCAAATGCGATCGCGTCAAATTGATCTTGCCATTCAGATGCACGGAAGCGGCATTGTGACGAATCCTTTAACGCTGGACTTAAAAGCAACTCGAACGATCGGCTTTTTTCAATCTGGTCAAGTTTGTCCTGATCCAACTTCGTTTTTGCCGTTTGTTGAGACAGAACATGAAATTTTGCGATATTTACGACTGTTAGAGTTTGTTGGAATTCCAGCTTCAGATGAACAAATGGAGTTTCCGATCGAGGAGCGCGATCGACAAGAGCTACAGGCTTTGTTCAAGCTACATGGATTGCATCGCTATGTGTGTATTCATGCGGGGGCAAGTGTGCCATCGCGCTGTTGGTCGAGTGATCGATTCGCGACGATCGCAGAGTATCTAGCTCAAATGGGCTGGCAAATTGTATTGACGGGAACTTGTGCAGAACGAGGATTAACTGAAGCGATCGCCAAATTGATCAAAGCCCCAACGATCAATCTCGCAGGGCGAACTAGCTTAGGAACATTAGCCGCATTGTTGAATGAGTGTAAGTTGCTCGTGTGTAACGATACCGGAATTTCGCATTTAGCAGCGGCGTTGAAAGTTCCAAGTGTTGTAATCTTTAGCGGATCTGATCCGCAGCGATGGTCGCCATTAGATCGAGCGCGACATCGATCGATTGTGCCGCCTGCATCAGTGAGCAGTGTTTTAGAACAAGTGGAGGCAGTGTTACAGCAGGAGTCGCTTTATGTGGCGTGAGCAGAAAGTATTGGTGATTCAACCGGGTAAGGATGCGGAAGGATTGCGATCGGGAATTGAAAGTGTACGCGCGCGCTTTCCTATGGCTCAAATTGTTGTACTGTGTGCGGCTCGATTGAGTCAGACTGCACTATCAATCACAGCAGTAAATCAGGTATTGGTGCATCGCGCGATCGCTGAAACAGGCTTGTCTGATGTTCCAGAGCGATTATTGAGTTTAATTGAACTGCTGAGAATCGAGCAGTTTGATATCGCGATGATTTTGCCAGACGGAAATCGATCGCCTTATCCGTTTGCTTATGTTTGCTATTTTGCAGAGATTCCGGTGCGAATCGGAGTGTCTTGTGAGTTTGGGGGCGGAGTGTTGTCAAAGTGTGGAGCGAGTGTTGAGGAATTGCTGAGTGATGTGCAGGAGGCAGCGTGACACGGGACGGAGTTGCGCTCACTCGATTTAAGCGAGTTGCTAAAGTGGTGGTTCAGCGCATTCAAGAAGTGTTGAATGCACGAGTGTTTGTGGTGGACGATCGCGCAACGGTGGTAATAAGTACCGAAGTTGAAGCGATCGGACAATGTTTTGATGCGCCGTCGAGTTTACGGCTTCCGCTGCAAGTCGAACAGCAGCGGGGTCAAGTGATTCTAAGCCATTTAGAATCGGATGAAATTTCGCTGCGATTAACTCAAGTTTTAGTGGAATTAGTGATCGCTCAGGCTGTGTCGATCGCGCATCAACCGCTGCAACCGGAACTGAAAAATAAGTTTATTCATGATCTCTTACGTTCTCCGAGTCGAGATGAATCTGAAGTTCTTCGAGAAGCGCAGATTTTAGGGTTAGATTTCACTCGCCCGCGCGCTGTAATCCTGATCGATGCGGCTCACTATCTACTATCCTGTCCAACAAAGCCGTTTGAGATGTTAGATGCTCAAACTCAACGCAGCATTCAAGTGATTATTGGTAGCATTGTCAAATTCTTTCATTTACCGAATGATACGATCTGCGCTTACATCGGTGGCAGTGAGATTGCAGTGCTAAAAGCGAGTAGCACTCAGGATCTCGAAGCGTGGGCAGATCAAAAAGATCCAGCAGGAAATCCATCTTGGGCGAATTTAGCAGCGTTGAAACGAGCGAGTGCAGCGCTGTTGGATCAACTGCGATCGCAAACTCAAACAAATCTCAGTATTGGAATTGGTCGGTATCATCCGGGAATTCAGGGATTAGCGCGATCGTATCAAGATGCACGAGCCGCACTCTCTTTAGGACATCATTTTTCTGGCGAAAATCAGGTGTATTGTTTGGATGATTTGGGCGTTGCTGCATTTGTTGGCATTTCAGACGAAAGCACAAAAATCGATTTAGCCAAACATCTACTTAGCCCGTTAGATCAAGAGCCAGAATTGATCGACACGCTACAAGTTTTCTTTGCAGAAAACTGCTATCCGTCTTCTACAGCAAATAGGTTGTCTATTCACAGGAATACTTTAAGTTATCGCCTCGATAAGATTGCTTCATTAACCGGACTTAATCCCCGTCTATTTGATGATGCGATTCAGATTCGATTAGCGCTGCTGTTGCGGTCTTTTACAAATTCGCAATCGGAAAGCTTAGCTTCGACTAATCAGAAATTGGGCACTTGCACAATCTCTGAGCGTTCAGATTCGTTACATCTTGTGCAGATGCCCAATGTATTCTCTCATTAGATTTTGCATGATAGGACACAACTGTTCAGTATAATTTTTTCGCGTCGATCGTTGAGCTTGACGATCGCACTTAATTCGGATGTTTAGTTTATGAAGCCGCTTCGGATTCTCACTTGGCACGTTCACGGAAGCTATTTGTATTATCTTGTACAGTCTCCGCATCAGTTCTTTTTGCCTGTTAAACCTGGATTTCCAGAAGG
>CAXTDB010000299.1:0-6574 GCA_964242045.1 uncultured Leptolyngbya sp.
CTCTAAGAAACGCCAGAAGGAAAGAACTATGGGATTATTTGACCGCATCAGCCGCGTTGTCCGCTCCAACGTGAATGACATGGTGAGCAAGGCAGAAGATCCAGAGAAAATTCTGGAACAAGCCGTGATCGACATGCAGGAAGATCTCGTGCAGCTTCGTCAAGCCGTCGCCCAAGCGATCGCATCGCAAAAACGCACTCAGCAGCAGTACAACCAAGCCCAAACCGAGTCGAACAACTGGCAACAACGGGCACAGCTCGCGTTGCAAAAAGGCGACGAAAACCTTGCCCGTGAAGCCCTCACCCGCAAAAAGACCCATACCGAAACGGCAACTTCGCTGAAAACCCAACTCGATACGCAAACGACTCAAGTTGACACCCTGAAGCGCAGTCTGATCGCGCTTGAAGGCAAGATTTCCGAAGCCAAGACCAAAAAAGACATGCTCAAAGCTCGCGCCAGTGCAGCCAAAGCGCAAGAGCAACTGCAAGGCATGGTCAACAATATGGGAACGAGTTCGGCGATGGCAGCCTTCGAGCGGATGGAAGATAAAGTGCTGCAACTCGAAGCGCGATCGCAAGCCGCGGGCGAACTGGCTGGAGCCGATCTCGAATCGCAATTCCGAGCGCTCGAATCCGGAGATGTCGATCTCGAACTCGAAGCGATGAAACAGCAAATGTTAGCAGGTTCTCCGCAAGCTCAGCAGTCTCTACCGGGAACGGCAGCACCCAAATCACAAGCGACTCAAGCGCCCAAAGATGCCGCGATCGATTCGGAGTTGGAAGACCTCAAAAAGCAGTTGGACAATCTCTAAACCAAATTTGAAAAGCGCGATCGTCTAAATTCTCTGCCCCTGTGGTCTACCAGTGTGGGGAGTGCGATCGCGCTTTTTTGCGGAGTTGTTTTAGACCGAGCGTTGCGGTCGCGTTCGTATTTAGCAGATTCGATCGCCCAAGTTAGAGATCTCAGTCGGATGCGATCTACAAGAATCGTTACAATTAAAAAAGACTCTCTAGATTGGAACGAAAAGGTTTTTCATGGCTGATCAGTTAATTCGGGCAACTGCTGCAGACGGTGGAATCCGGGCAGTCGGTGTAATCGCGACCCGCCTCAGCGAAGAAGCAAGACAGCGCCACAATTTGTCCTACGTTGCGACCGCTGCACTCGGTAGAACCATGTCAGCAGGACTCTTGCTGGCATCAAGCATGAAGCGATCGGAGTCACGAGTGAATATCCGCATTCGAGGCAATGGCCCGATGGGCGGGTTGATGGTCGATGCGGGTACAGACGGAACGGTTCGCGGCTATGTAGACCATCCAGAAGTTGAATTACCGCCAAATGTCAAAGGAAAGCTGGATGTCGGGGGAGCGGTTGGCAATGACGGTTATGTTTATGTTGTGCGCGATGTTGGATATGGTTATCCCTACTCTAGTACGGTAGAACTCGTTTCGGGCGAAATCGGCGACGATATTACACACTACCTTGCCACTTCTGAACAAACACCTTCTGCTTTATTTTTGGGCGTGTTTGTAGATCAAACGGGTGTGCAAGCCGCAGGTGGATTGTTGATCCAGATTTTACCGAAAGCCGCAAGCGATCCGGAGCTTGTCGCGCTGTTAGAGTCGCGATTGGGAATGCTGCAAGGCTTTACACCGTTGCTGCAAGCCGGGAAAACGCTGCCCATGATTTTCGAGGAATTGCTTGGAGATATGGGATTGGAGATTTTTCCAGAAAGGCAGATTGTACGATTTCACTGTGGGTGTTCGTTCGATCGAGTGATGGGTGCGCTCAAACTCTTAGGTGAAGCGGAACTGCGCGACATGATCGAAACGGATAAAGGCGCAGAAGCAACTTGTCATTTTTGCGGCGAAGTTTACAAAGCAAACATCGACCAACTAGAGCAGTTGATCGATGAGTTAAAAGAAGCAAACTAATTCAGGCGCTACTGTGGGCGGCTCGATACGGGCTGTCCATTGCCTTGTTCGGCATACATCGCTCGCAGCACAAGCGCCGGGTCGACCCATTGACTTGAGTACTTGAGTCCCCAGTGCAAATGCGGTCCGGTGGTGCGTCCGGTCATGCCGACGCGCCCAATTCGTCCTCCGGCTGTTACCATCTGACCTTCATAGATCTGGACATCGCCCGATCGAATAAATTGCCCTTGACCGTCGCGACCCGCTGATCCTTGCATGTGACAGTAAACATGCTCCCAGTCACCGGATTGAATCACAACCGAGGTTCCACAAGCGGTGTTATCTGAGACTTCGACCACTTTTCCTGTCCACCAACTGCGGACATAGCTCCCTTCTGGGGCTGCCATGTCTAAGCCGCGATGGAATTCTCGTGTGTAAGACCCATCCGGCGACATGCGATAGCCAAACGGTGAGGTATATCCTTGGAAGTTCTCTACTGGAAAGGATGACCCCTGCCAGCTACTTCCTGTAGCTTGTAAGTTAGCTTCGAGCGCGAGTAGTCCATGTTGCCCCCAAGACAAAGCGATCGCGCCGATAAATCCAAGAGTGATAATCAGCAAAAACCGTTTCAGTGTGAAGCGCGATCGAGCAATTAATGACCTCCATGATTGCCTCATTCATTTCTCCTTGTGTGTGAAGAGCGCAGGCAGATGCAAACTGGCTGATGTCGCAGCGCACCCTGGTAGCGTATGTAACGAAACGCAGAGAACGATGGAGTCAGTCAAAAGTCATTTAATCACAAATAAACTTCATGAACCTCGTAGTTTCCTGTAAAACTACTTGAAATCTTTCCGTTATATTGCGGTTGCTTCACGAAAACTTTACTTTCTATCCAATTCATCCTGCAGAGGTCAAACCTTGTAAGCATCGCTGCTTCACCGAAGTTATCGAAGCGACTCCGTGTTTTGAGCGATTTAGCTTGATTGAAATCATGAAGGGTTTGTGAGGATTTCGAGATTTTTGCGGATTTAACTGAGACTACTTGATAGCGCAACTGTTTGCATTTGAACAGTCCATACGTTATCTTATTAAGAGAAAGTACGAATTCAAACAATTAGACACCCAGCGTACTTTGATTCTTAGGAGGTATCGATGCTGACACTTCGCAAAGCAAATGAGCGCGGACATGCAGACCACGGCTGGTTGAACTCATATCACACCTTTTCATTTGCGAACTATTACGATCCAGCACACATGGGATTTCGCAAACTGCGGGTGATTAATGACGATCGAGTTTCCGGTGGTGGCGGATTTGCGCCTCATTCTCACCGAGACATGGAAATCATTACTTACGTGCTGGAAGGAGCATTAGAGCACCAAGACAGCCTGGGCAATCGTTCGATCATTCGTCCGGGGGAAGTGCAGCGCATGACAGCTGGAACAGGCGTAACGCACAGTGAATACAACGCTTCCAAAACCGATCGCGTTCATCTTCTACAGATCTGGGTGCTGCCAGAGCGATCGGGCTTAGAACCGGGATACGAGCAAAAGTTCTACGCTCCTGAAGAGAAGCAGGGAAAGCTCTGTTTAATCGCCTCGCAAGATGGGCGCAATCATTCTGTTACCGTGCATCAAGATCTCAACTTGTATGCAGCGGTATTGAATAACGGCGAAGGAGTAACGCATGAAATTGAGCGCGATCGCCATCTCTGGGTGCAAGTGGCGCGCGGTTCTGTGATCGTTAACGGTGAAACTTTAACAGCAGGAGATGCAGCGGCAGTCACGCCTGCGTGTGCCAAAGGCAGCGAGTCAGAGACAATTTTGGAATTAATCGGGCAAGATCAGCCTGAAATTCTTGTGTTTGATCTAGCGTAGTTAACCTGTGCGACAGAGGTTTGGCGATCGCGAACTTCTGTCGCGTTGAGAATTCTACAAATTGCGCTGGAACTCTTCCAACGTATCGATCAAGCTCACCTGACACTGCATTGGCAGCAAATCGAGCAGGGGAACTTCTCGTTTACCGCCGCCCAACTTCACAGGAATACCCTGAACAATTTTTAGAACTTCATCTTCTTGGATTGCTTTTCCACCCGAAACCAGCGGAAAAAGTTGCTCTGCTAACAAAGTGTGCAGATGAGCATCATTCAGATAAAGATGCCACTTAGCGACATCGATATAAACCGATTCGCCGATCTCAGCCGCTAACGCCTCGATCGTTTCTGAAGTACTAGAGGTTGCCATAAGCGTGTTAAAGGGTTCAATGAGTAAACCGTACTTAGTTCAGGATGCCGAAAACTCCTACCTCTTGGTGGATTTTGACGGTTTTTCTTTTGGTTTGAATCCAGTAGCTCTGGTAGAAACGGGAATCGGCTGCGAATAGTCAGCGATCGCGAAAATATAAATTGCATGAGCCACCAGCACCGCAAGCCAAGCACCCGTGACCCAAACCGACCACGACCAATCTGCTTTCTGGAGAATTCGGAAAAACCACATGCCTGAATTGCAAGCCGCAAATAAAGCCACATGCGTCGCAAAGGTCATGCGATCGTCGAGTTGGCGATAGTCTGCATCTTTGCGATCGGGAATCCGAGACCAGCGAGGAGGCATAAGAATAACATCAATAGACGGACTCTTTCATTCTGACACTTTGATCGACTGAAAAGCAGATTTGTAGGTTTCATTCTACTTAAGTTTCATTCCTACTTAAGTTTCATTCTACTAAGGGAATCTACTGTAATCATTGATTGCGTCTTAAGTTTGCTACGATAGCTATCGCTGGTTCGCTTATGTATCTTAACTCTATAGAAAAATTAATAAGGAAGGCTTGATTATGATTCCTCATCCTGGGTCTGTGAATTCAACCGCAATTCACGTTCTTTTAGTTGAAGATAATCCAGATGATGCGGTTTTAATTCGTCGAACGTTTCTACGAGCTGGACGAGAAAGCTGGAAGCTAGCGCAAGTAGAACGATTAGATGAAGCGATCGCAATTTGCAAAGAATACTATGCTCAAGCGGGTCACAATTTTGATGTTATTTTGCTCGATTTGCGCCTGCCGGATTCAACCGGGCTAGAAACGGTGGTGCAACTGCGTCAGGCAATCCCGAATATTCCAGTCGTGGTGATCACGGCTGTGGATGACGATGATCTGGCGTTAGCATCAATTCGGGCAGGGGTGCAGGACTACTTAAGCAAAAATGATGTGACGATTCAGCAGCTTTTACGATCGGTGCGATTCGCGATCGAGCGGAGTGCTGCTTTAAGTCACAATTAGAACGAGACAATCTTGCTTTCTTCCTCCAAAGTTTTTCACAATTGCCACCTATCATTGGGGATGAATTGCTCTAGTTCGATGGTGATTCCCCATGATGAACGCTCAACGCTTGACATTTGAAGACATTTACCGATTTTTCCAAAGCCCTCAGCCGCTCTTTCTCAATCAAGAGTTAACGGTTTGTTACTTAATGTCGATTTTGGTCGATTCTGAATCTTATGGAACGGAACTGGTACAAAAGCTAAGGCAGAACTATCCCAACTATCGGCTGTCCGATACGATTCTGCAAAGTTCCTTAAGGTTTCTGGAAAAACAAGGACTCGTGACTAGCTACTGGAAAAAACCGGAAAAGCGGGGTCGTCCGCGTCGAATGTATCAGATCTGCCCAGAAGCTCGATCGAGAGCAGAAGAGTTGGCGAAATTTTGGCGCGATTATGCAGCGGTGAATGATGTTGATCGCTTGACTCCGGAGCCAAGTCCTGTCGCTTAGATTTCTGAAAATCAAACTGCCCGCCGATTCTAAGTTTTAGCATCAGCGGACAGTTTTATCGATTCGTCATCAAGGCTTCTAGAATGGATTAACCGCTAAAGCTGAGTTCAGCCGCAAATTCAAGTCCGATCGCGGATCGACCGAGATCACCTGATTGCGGTTGCGACCGAGCAGCAAGCCACCCAAAGCACCAACACCCGTTCCGATCAAAACGCGACCTAAAGTAATGCGACGATTTCCGGTCACTCCTGCAATGATCGCAGCCGCACCCGACCCGATCGCGGCTCCTTTGAGAATGGCATCGGTACTAACTCCGCGCCGAACTTCTTCAGTGCGGCTGATAATATCGGTTTGACCATCGAGTGAAAGTTGGTTGCCGTTGGTCAGAATCAGGGTGTTTGCAACAAAGCGCGTTCCACCATCGACAGGTTGAAACTCTCCTTTCACCTGGCTACCTGCGGGGATCAGTAAAGAGCCATTCGAGGTGCGAATGTTGTTAGGAATGGTAAGCGTGATCGGAAGACGCTCGTTTGGCGCAACAACGATCTTTTCAGCATCTCGGTAAGCCAGCCGCAGTGTAGTTCCAGCCGGAATGCGGACTGCACCCGTGGTTTGAGGACGCTGTGTGGGAAATAGCTGAGCGAGTTGGATTGGAGCGGGAGCCGCAATGGCATCTTTCGCAAATACGATCGGGGCGGCTCCAGTTGCAGTAACACCGATCGTTAAAGCAAGCGCAGTACTGGACTGTAGCTTTTTCAGGTTCAACATAATTCTCTGTCCTTCCAAGTCTGAATCTAGCGGCAATGGTTTAAATGACTTTGCCACTAGAAATTAGGTTCCTTGACTTGAACATAATGAGTTTGCTCGAAGAAAAAACCTAGCTCAAGCTGGAAATCTGGT
>CAXTDB010000300.1:0-6564 GCA_964242045.1 uncultured Leptolyngbya sp.
GGACGGACACGGAGCAAATCCGCATCGCTTGCAGTCCGATTCACTCCAGCGCAACTTTGAAACAGCTTGGAACGCGATCGCACAACAGCCAGAAGTCGATCGAACGCGACTTGCGGTGTTAGGGCATTCAATGGGCAGCGGAGCCGTGATGACAGCCGCGATCGATCATCCAAACGATTTTTCTGCTACTGTTGCTATCTCTCCCACAGGCGCAAATGTGACTCCTGAACGACCGCGCAATTTGCAGCTACAAGCAGGAAGCTGGGAAGGGGGATTTATTCGCAATGTCGATCGCATTCTTCAGCAAGCAGGCGGCATCAATCCAGATGTAGCATCGGGGCGAGGACGCGAATTTGTGCGCGTGCCGAATGTTGAACATATTACGATTTTGTTTAATTCAGTCAGCTACAATTCGGCGCGACAATGGCTCGATCGCACGTTCGGACAACAACAGCCAAGTCAGTACGTCGATCGTCGAATGCTATGGCAAGGCGTTCATCTAGTCGGATGGCTGCTCGGTCTTGCTGTGGTGATGCCGAGTTTTCAAAGTGCGATCGCAACTCCATCAATTTCACTGTTACAGCGTTGGGGTGGATTGGTTTTGTCGTCGGTCATTCCCGCTGCTGGATTAGTTTTGCTCGATCGCTCAATCAATCTACAAACTTTAGGCGGCGTGCAAGTAGGCGGTGCAGTGGCGCTGTGGTTTTTAATGGCGGGATTGATTTGGCTGATTGTGTTGCGCCAAGTTCCGCGACTTAGTTTACGAGCGATAATACTTGGACTTGGTACATTTGCAGCGCTGTGGATTGCAGTAGGAGCGATGGCGCAGTTGGTTTGGCTACAATCGGTACTTATTCCGGCGCGACTAACGGTATGGGTGCTGATTGCGATCGCGGCTTTACCGTGGTTTCTCGCAACTGAAATTACTCAGCAAAACCGGAATGCTGCACAGCGGATTGTGTGGGGTATTGCTCAAAGCGTTGCGCTAATCGGTGGATTCATTTTGGTACTGCAATTTTTGCCACAGCTTGGATTTATGTTTATTCTGCTGCCTTTGTTTCCGGTGTTGATTAGCTTATTGTCGATCGTGTCGGCACAAGTTCGGAACAGTTGGAGCGTTGCGATCGCCAGTGCCTTATTTTTCGCCTGGTTACTAGCCGCAGGTTTTCCGCTGGCGTAGCATCATTCGGCGATCGTAATCACGATTTTTCCAACGGCTCGTTCGGTTTCACTATAAGCGTGAGCCGCAGCGATTTCAGACAGCGGATAAGTGCGATCAATAATCGATCGAATCTTGCCTGCTTCGATTTGCTCTGTTAGATAAACTAGATCAGCGCTGTTAGACTTCAGCAAAATCACTTTATACTTTTGACCTGGAAGCAGCGACGTGAGAAAGCTTTGCAGAAAATTCGCTGGAAACGGCTGAGTCGTTACGTAAATTCCTTGAGGCTGCAAAACGGCTTTACATTCTGAAAAAGAACGGTTTCCAATCACATCAAACACGATATCGTACCGGGTTGTCTCTTGAGTAAAATCCTGCTCTGCGTAGTTGATCACCGAATCAGCACCCAAGGTTCTGACTAAATCGAGATTGCGGCTACCACAGACCCCGGTTACCACTGATGCCCCTAGCACCTTTGCAATTTGAACTGCAAACGTTCCGACTCCTCCAGATGCCCCATTAATTAGAACTCGCTGCCCAACTTTAAGCTGCCCTTGATCCCGCAGCGCCTGCAATGCAGTTAGACCTGCTAGCGGCACTGCTGCCGCTTCCGCATGACTCATATTCGTCGGCTTTAGTGCTGCTACGTTCTCAGAAACCGCCGCATACTCCGCATATGCGCCGCCTGTAAGCTGATTTAATCGCGTGTAAATCAACTGCCCAGGCGCGAATCGAGTCACCTGACTTCCGATCGCAATGACCTCGCCCGACATCAAATCCTAAAATCATCGGGAAGGTATTGCCCGTGAGAATCTTCAGCAGCCCTTTTCGCATCTTCCAATCGATCGGGTTAATGCTGCTAGCCGCGACTTTGACGAGTAGCTGATTCGGTTTAATTTCAGGCTGTGCAACTTCTGCAATCTGCAAAACTTCAGGCGCACCGTAGCGATCGATAATGGCAGCTTTCATGACGATGCTCAAAAGTGACAACAGCTTTGATCGTGCCTAAAGTTTTGCAGATCTCTCTCTATCAAACGGCTTGGAATCGAGAAGGATTGTCTTGAACCTTGCGAACTAGTCCGCGTCGCTCTGCATGTTTCGTCGTGATGGCTACACTTCTTCTAGCTTTGGCGATGTCAGTTTGATCAAACCCGTCGTAGAGTTGATTGATTAAATCATCGATCGATAAAGGATGCTTTTCATCTGCAAGAACTTGCAGAATTGCATCCATCGGCTTGAGGTCTTTGAATTTTGCTTTGAGAGCTGCTGCATCAAAGGGCTGCCCTGACTTGGGAGCGGTTGCTGATGTCGGCGCTGAAGCAGGTGCTGATGTCGGTGCTGAAGCAGTCTTGGGTTTGCTGTCTGATCTGCTCGGAGCAGCTTCTCCAAGTAGCGAATTGATGTAGCCAAGTAGCCGATCGATTTCAGCTTCTGCTTGTTGAGTAACAGTTTGAGCGATCGTGTCTTGCTCACTCAGTAAACGCGCGCGCGTTTGTTCTAGTTCAGCTTTGAGGGTGTCGTTGAGCATAGTTGCCACTGTAGGTTTCTTGTTTTGAAGCGCAATTACTTTGATTGTAGTGCGATCAGTCACTTTTGATAATGTTCATCCTCAATTCAGCAAATTTAGCTAAGGAAGTTGCTATTAAATAGAAGCTCTTCTCGTTGCTATTTCACCCTGAACTGAAGTTGGGCTAATCGGGGAAAGTCCGTTGCAATGAACTTAGAACCAGTAAAGGTCAGTTCTTAACCCGTTTCAACAGGTTCCGCTCAGAAATTGATTTCCGAGTAGGACAGCAACGAAGCGAATTCATCTGAAGCTTCATTAATAAGCATTTCTTGGTTGCAAAGCTACTCGAAAGTTTTGGGTAAACAACTTCCGATCGCAACTGTCGAGAAAGAGCCGGAAAAAACCAAAGAAACAGGCTTAAATGCTTTTGCGCTACCCGAAAAAACCGCGCTCAAAGCTCAGATTGAAACCATTTCTAGAGAGGCACTGATCGATCAATGCAAATGCTGGAAATACTTATCTGTTTGCAATGGCTCCGATGGAAGCGGAACTAACGGAACCGTTTTTGAGCCACGATCGACAAACGCTTTTTCTCGCCGTTCAATACCCTAGAGAAAGCAACGGCATTCGTCAAAACCTGAAATCCGAAACCCGCAAATTTGCAATGGAAAGCGCAGACGATAAGGATTACACTCAAATGCGCCAAGTCCCGATCGGCTCAAACTTTCCTGATAAAACCGCTAGCGCCGCGCCGAAGCCTTGTGTTGTAGTGGTGACGAGAAGCGATCGTAAAAACATGACTTCGGCGTAATGGTGAGCAGAGCGATCGGGATTTTCTCGATCGTTCTGCTCGGTTCGATCGAACTGATTAAGCACCCAACCAGCGTGCTGCATCTTTCGCGTGATAAGTCAGGATCAAATCTGCTCCCGCCCGCTTAAAGCCGAGCAATGTTTCCATCACCACTCGTTCTTCATCGATCCAGCCGTTGAGGGCTGCCGCTTTCACCATTGCATACTCGCCCGACACATTGTAAGCCGCAACTGGAAGGTTCGAGGCTTGCTTGACTTGGTGAATGATATCCATGTAAGCCAAAGCAGGCTTGACCATCAGCATATCTGCACCTTCTGCGATGTCGAGTTCGATTTCTTTGATTGCTTCTCGTGCGTTGCCAGGATCCATTTGATACGTGCGTCGATCGCCAAATTGCGGAGTCGAATCTGCCGCATCGCGGAACGGACCGTAATACGCTGACGCATACTTCGCCGCATACGACAAAATCGGAATGTCTTGAAATCCAGCTTCATCGAGTCCTGCTCGAATCGCTGCGACAAACCCATCCATCATGCCCGAAGGCGCAATGATATCGGCTCCCGCTTTTGCTTGCGAGACTGCGGTTTTCTTCAACAGTTCCAACGTCGGATCGTTGAGAACGCGCCCGGTTAAATCGCCCACTTGTAGATAGCCACAATGCCCGTGTGAAGTGTACTCACACAAGCAAGTATCTGCAATCACGATTAGTTCTGGAACTGCTTCCTTGACTGCGGTTGCTGCTTTTTGCACAATGCCGCAATCGTGCCATGCTCCGGTTGCCTCGACATCTTTATCGTCTGGAATGCCAAACAAAATAATTGACGGAATACCAAGATCGTAAACCTGCTTTGCTTCTTCGACGATTTTATCGATCGATAACTGATAAACCCCTGGCATCGATCGCACTTCATTTGCGATGCTCTCACCGGGCACAGCAAATAACGGGTAAATCAAATCACTGGTGGTTAAAACGTTTTCGCGCACCATGCGGCGCAGTTGAGGATGGTTGCGTAACCGACGAGGGCGATGATTTGGAAACATAGACTGTTACAGCAGGGGGAATAAACAGCGATCCTCTACAAGTCTAAAACGTCACTGGATAGGAACGCCCGAAGATTACGAACTGTTAAAAAGCAGCCTTGTTGCAAAAAATGATTGAAGCTTGTCAACGATCGCCTCTCGCAACATTAATAATAAAACTCCGACCTTTCTTGCAGAATCGGAGTTCTCACACTACGAGAAGATCGAAACAGGGTTAGGAATTCGAGCGCGTAAATAATCGAAAGTAAGCCGATTGCAACGCCTCTTTGACTGGAAATAGAGCGTATGTAATCGGATTAATCGTCACAATGATATCTCGAAAATCTCGTTTTGCTAAAGCCACGATCGCCCAAGCAACATTAGGAGCCGACATCACACCGTAGGGATTTAGCTGACTTTTAAACGGACCTAAAATCAGTTTGCGAATAATACAAGGTGCATCTAATCGGCGCAGCGTAATCAAATCACCTAATGTGCGCTTCGATAATTCGTAAAGTGGACTAAAAGCGGGATTTACTTCTGCTTCTGAGGTATTGATCCAAAGCTCTTTAATTGCTTTGTGCGAAGACTGGGTAATCGTTTCTAAAAACAATTCTGCAAGCCTCCAAGTTGAGAAGGTATTGACTTCGTAAGAAGTTTGAATCGCTTCTGGAGAACGATCGCCGTACACATTCACGCCGTGATTAAGGATGAAAATGTCAACTTTCTCAAGGCGCGATCGCAGTTCCTCTTCAGCACCGATTTGCCAGCGCAACACTTCAACTTTAGAATCGAATTGAGCATTTTCGCTGGTGGTGAGTGCGATGACTCGCGCGCCTTGTTGCGTCAGTTCGGCTACCAACGCCTGTCCGAGCGCGCCCGATGCGCCCGTTACTGCGACCACCTTATCTCTCAGTGCCAAACTGGTTCCTAGCATTTTGTCTACGATCGTAAAGTGACCACAGAAATAAGCATTCGGCTGATCAAAATGATGCCGCCAGTGATACGTCCGATTCACAACCCAAGGCTTCGGAATCTCGATCAAATCACCGGGCTTGTGAGTGACATCGGTTTGTAGAAGCAGTCCTTGCGATCGCGCCAATGCCGGAATTAGAAACACCAGCGCGTACAGCGTTCCGAGCCAGAATCCTGGCATTTGGGTGAGTCCTGCGAGTAGCGTTGTGGTGCTAAACATCGCCATTGCTTCCGGGACATCATTATAGAGTTGCGCCCGCTGGTACATTTCCAAACTGGCGATCGTCAAATCTGGGCGATAGGCTTTGTGATGCAGATTATGGAATTTTCTCAAGGGTTGCCAGTAGTGCCCGGCAAGGTGATAGGCATCCCGTATCAGTTCTGCTAAGACGATCGCAGACAGTCCGAGGAGGCATTGAACGAGTAGCTGACTAAACAGAAATCGCAGATTCATGAACTCGATGTAATGCTTCTTAATAAATCCTTCCCTACTTTACCCTGAGCGCGGCGCTTCAACTGACCGGATTCGATTGAATTTGAGCGGGAGTGATTTCGCGATCGTTCTTAGTGCTTCATCATCAGCGATCTATTTTACGCATTAAAGTAAGTGAGTTCAAGCTTTGGGTACTTCGGTGAGTAAAGCGACGACGATTAATTCTTCAGTTTGGAGTGCGTGACAATCTTCGATCACGATCGCGCTGTGTTTTTCCACCACATCATGCAGCGATTCATCTAAGTATGCTTCTAAAACGCTCGGATGAATATAATATTTTCGACAGGTTGCAGGGCGATTTCCTAAATAAGATGACACGATTTTGATTGCCTGCGTAATGTTCTTTTTTGCCGCAGTTTGAGACGTGAATTTTCCAATTTCTGCTAAATGCGAAGCTGCTAGAACTGTTCCTGCCCAAGTCCGAAAGTCTTTTGCGGTAAACTCTTGTCCGGTAATTTCCTTTAAATAATCGTTGACATCGCTAGATTTAATATCTTGAGGCTGCTTATGTTCATCTAAATATTGAAACAGGTCTTGACCTGGAAGATCTTGGCAACGTTTGATAATTTTCGCCAATTGTTTATCGCTGACTTCAA
>CAXTDB010000301.1:0-6558 GCA_964242045.1 uncultured Leptolyngbya sp.
TAGAACATCGATAGCATAAGAGGTTGAACAATCGGATGGAGAATTCACACCAACTGACCAGAGTACGAGAGCGACGAATGCGGCGATTTAAATCTCCCGGACAAGCGCAACGGTTTCTCTCTACTTTTAATCCGATTCGAGGACACTTTCATCCCAAGCAACATCAACTGAGTGCAAAACGATATCGCGAACAACTGCGCCAACGATTCGAGGATTGGCAGGAAGTCGCCTGCTTGAACACTGCTGTGTAAAATTAAGCGACGCTAGCGATTAAGGGATGAACGTGCCTAATTTTGATTGACATCGGTTAAGTTGACAATACCCGCTCTGCCAAGATTCGCCAGACCTTCAAGCGACGATTTATCTGCGCTGCGACAATGCGGAGACTTGCCAACATTTGATTGTACTGCTGCTCCTCGGTATCAACCTTGGCTTTTTTCGGTTTCTTCACGGGCGTACAACTGTGAGGATGCAGGCTTACAAGACCTTGATCGCCTTTGTCAGCTCAACACAACTGCTGGGGCAACATCGGAATGGGCAGTCACATTCTTGTGGCTTTCTAATGAATCACTTTCTGAAGCGATGTCTTTGGCTTCTACAGTCTATCTAGAAACACCGAACACTGTGTTTCTCTCGTGGCGTTGCGCTCCGCAGCCGGATCATCAAGCAACCCGGTAGTTAGTTCATCAAGCAATCTCAACTCGATCGAACTCACCCCATATCATTGAGTATTCGAGCTGGGATTGGGACATAGAACAGCGTGGACTGATCAAAAATGCCGCAAAATCGCAAGCTGGCGGCTAGATATCTCAACCGTTTTGCATTTGAAACAACAAGCGACCGCGCAGTATCGTTCTCAAACAACCAATTTAATTGATGACGATCCTGAAGGCTTTCGGCTTACGCCTGAAATGCTGGCGAGTTTTTCGCATCCGTGGGAACTGTACTTTGAGGAAGTCCGATGAATCCACAACAACCCCATTCACTCCCTCCTAGCTACTTTGATGCGCTGTATCAAGCTGATCCCGACCCGTGGAAGTTTGAAACGAGCGAGTATGAAGCGAATAAATATGCAGCGACGATCGCAGCGTTGCCAAAATCCCGCTACCGATCTGCATTCGAAATTGGTGGATCAATCGGTGTCCTGACTGAAAAGCTTGCCGATCGCTGTGAATCCTTATTATCGATCAATGTGTCTAAATTAGCTCAAGAGCGAGCTATCCAGCGCTGTCAGCACTTAGCTCAAGTTAAGTTCGAGATTATGCGAGTGCCAGAGCAATTTCCCGATCGAACGTTCGATTTGATTCTGGTGTCTGAAGTCGGCTACTACTGGGGTTGGGAAGACCTAAAGCGGTCACAGCAACATATTTTGCAGTCTCTAGAACCGGGTGGACATCTGCTTTTAGTGCATTGGACACTCTACGCAAAAGATTATCCACTGAGCAGCGATGAAGTTCATGAGGCGTTTCTTGAGCTAGCTCCGATTCACCTCAAGCACCAACTCGGACAGCGTGAAGAACAATACCGCCTCGATTTGTTCGAGCGTTGCTGATTGCAGTTATTGCGGCTCTGATCGATACTCTCTTGTCTCTGGCATCTTCGCCCAAAATAATCCTAAAGCGACGATCGCAATCACTGCTGCGATCACAAAAACGGCTTTGAACCCCACTGCTTTCGCCAAAAACCCAAGTGTGAGATTGCCCAGCGAAGCACCGATCCCGATCGAGGTATTGATCGCGCCCTGAGCAAGATTGAATCGCCCAGTACCTTTCGCTAAATCTGCAACCATTACAATCACTAACACACTAGCAATTCCGGAGGCAATCCCGTCCAGTAACTGAACGGCAATTAGCAACCAGGGACTGTCGTAAAAGACATACAGCAGCGATCGCACCACTACTGCTGCACAAGCAATTAAAAACAATCCTTTTCTTCCGCGCTGATCCGCTAACACTCCGGTTCGGGCTGAGACAACAATCATCATCATTTGAGCGACAACAATACTCGCTGCCACAAACAACGTTGGTGCAGTGCCCCCACCAGCAATTTTTTGGCTAACCAATGGCAAGAGGGGTGCATTAGCAAAGTAAAACAGGATCACGGATAAACTCAGAATCTGTAGCGGACGATCGCGGACTAAATCTTGAAATTTAGCGGGTTGCTGAGACTGGTTTGCTTGGTCTTGCGATCGAGAGAGTGAATTGTTGATCTCACGCCGATGAATCTGAAACACAGAAATCACAATGGCAATACACAGAATCGCGAATAGATAAAAGATCCACTGTCGTCCAGCAAACTTACCGAGTGCACCTGAGAGAATTGCCGCGATCGCATTACCCGTATGATTAAATGCTTCATTGCGTCCCACTCGCTTTTCGAGCCGTTCATGTCCCACAAGACCGAGTGAGATTGCAGAAATCGTAGGACCGACAATAATTGCCGAAGTTCCAATCACGGCTTGAGCCATAACCACGATCGGCAGAATTGGAAAACGAACCAGCACCAGATAACTGACTGCAACCGCGATCGTAGAAATTGCGATGATGGCTCGTTTGTGTTTTGACACATCCACGATCGCTCCCGCCGGAATTTGAGCGAAAATGCTAACAATGCTGGTCGTGGAAATTGCTAGACCGACTTGTGCAGGATTCCAACGCTGATCAACCGCTAAGAAGATCGCCAGAAATGGCTCAAACACATCGCGAACATCACCGAGGGAAAAATTTAATCGATCTAAGGCTTTTAGGCTTTGGCGGGAAGGCTGCTGGCGGGGTCGAGCACGGTCTTGCTGAGGAGTGGTTGACACAAAGTTGAACTGCTAAATTTAACGCCATTGTGCAGAGTTATGCTGAACATCACCCCTATCTAAAGAGCCATCATTCTCAACATCGACCCAATTTAATGCTCTGTAAACGCACGCGTAGCTCCTGAATTGCCTGTTCGATCGGAACCAGTATCTTGATGCCGTTGGAGCAAAGTGTCCAATACGTTCCTCAAACCAATAAGGAGAACGCTGTGCGGGATTGAAGTCAGAATATGATTCGCAAAAGACAGGTGAAAGCAATCAGATGAGGGGATAGTGTATCTCAAAGACAGTTCATCAACGACACGATCGAGTCAATCGCAATGATGACCGTTGTGAATGTACCGCTATGATCAATCTTATAAGTTTCACACTGCGAACTTAAACAGTTCTATGGGAGTATTTCAATCGGTTGGATATTAAAAACACAAGCTCACAGCTTCCACCCAAGTCACCTCGATTGGCTAGGCTAGGACATCTAATTTATCGCTACCGTACCTGGACGATCGGCTGTTGGGCGGTGGTGATGATGCTCAGTTTAGCCTTTACGCCTGCACTAGAAAGTGCTCTGAAAGAGACAGGAGCAGTATACGAAGCAGGAGAAGCTTATCGGACAGAGCAGCACTTAAAACGAGAACTTAATACGAATGTTGAGCCGTTGACGTTAGTTTTGCAGAATAAAGGTTCTAAGATCAATCAAGCTGAGGTTGAGCGGCTTCTAAACCAGATTCGCGCCGTACCCGGAGTTAGGTCTGTTGTGAGCGCAGCCGAAAATCCTGAGCAACTCAGCACGGATAAACAGACTCAGTATAGCGTGATCCAGTTGCAGAACGATCGTAGAGAAACCGCTGCTAAAGCAAATCGCGCAATGGAGACCTTGATCGCAAAGTCTACTTCAGCAGCAATTGACGCAATTGATCACCTGATTCACCAAACGCCACCGACACTAAAAGCCTTTCTAACCGGAAAGCCTATCGTCGATCGAGAGATTCAGCGCATTGGCAAAGCTGATCTCAGTCTCGTGGAATTGCGGGTGTTGCCGCTCACGCTCATTGCGCTATGGATAGTATTTGGTTCAGTAATTGCAGCTACCATGCCTGTAGTGATGGGTGCAGTAACGGTATCGGTCACGCTTGGAATTCTTTATCTGATTACTTTCAAGCTGAGTGTTTCTATCTTTGCGCTCAATCTCACAACAATGTTGGGATTGGGGTTAGGAATTGACTACGCCTTGCTAATTGTGAGTCGCTTTCGAGAAGAGTTAGTCTTGCAGTCGGTTGAGCAGGCGATCGCACAAACATTAAATACGGCTGGACGCGCTATCTTCTTCTCTGGCTTGACGGTTTGTATTGGGCTGATTTGCTTGATGCTGTTTCCAATCGGATTTCTTCAGTCGCTGGGGATGTCGGGTGCGATCGTGGTGTTGCTCTCGGTGGCAGCAGCATTAACGTTATTGCCTGCTTTATTGGGCGTGATCGGACAACGAATTCAGCACAGTAACATTCAGCCAACGAAGCAAAGATTTTGGACAGCGATCGCTCGTGCTGTTGCGCGTCACAGTCTCGCTTCTGCTGTAATTGTTCTGATGATTGTGGCGGGGCTAAGTCTTCCCTTTTTATCGGCTCGGTTTGGGCTGGGAGGAGCAGAGATTTTGCCCAAGACCTCAACCGCACGAGCAGGCGGAGGGGTATTGCAGCGATCGTTTGGAGCAGGAGAAATTGCGCCAATCTTGCTGAGTGTTCAGACCAAATCGAGCGACTCAGAAGCCAATATTTTGTCTTCTAATCATCTATCCACACTTTACCGCTGGGTTGCTCAACTTCAAAGCGATCCGAGAGTCGCTAGCGTTAAGAGCTTAGTCAACCTCGATCCTCGTTGGACCGTTGAAACCTATCAACAGCTTTACCGTGATCCGAGTCGTATTGCTGATCCGAAACTTGCCAGTGCCCTGAAACAATTGAGCCATCATTCAACAACATTGGTAATTGTGAAAAGCCGCACAGATAGTCACGATGCAGCGTCCCGCGATTTAGTGAGAGATCTTCGAGCATCAGAATTAGAGGGACTTACGGTTCAAGCTGCGGGTCAGACGGCAAACGAGTTAGATACGATCGCAATCATTCAGCAACGCTTTCCCATGGTGCTTGCGGCGCTGATGAGTGCCACCTTTATTGTTCTTTGCATTCTCTTAAGATCAGTGGTTTTGCCTGTCAAAGCGATCGTGATGAATCTCCTCTCGATCGGCGCTTCTTTTGGCGCACTTGTGTTTATTTTCCAGCAGGGACACTTGCAGACTGAGTTGAATTTTACGCCTGTCGGCTACTTAGATGCTCTATTACCCGTTGTTTTATTCTGTGTGCTGTTCGGTTTAAGCATGGATTATGAAGTGTTCTTGCTTACTCGCATTCAGGAAGCTTACGAGCGATGTGGACGGAATGCTGAGAGTGTGATTGAAGGCTTAGAACATACCGGAAGCATCATCACCAGTGCCGCGATGTTAATCATCATTGTGACTAGTGCGTTTGCTTTTTCGACTCTCATTTTTGTCAAAGCGTTGGGGTTAGGAATTGCAATCGCAATCTTCATTGACGCGACGCTCATTCGAGCGATTCTGGTGCCTGCAACGATGACTTTACTCGGTCGGTGGAATTGGTGGTCGCCGCGATTTTTGCAGCTCGATCGACTCAAGAAACTGTGTTCCGGGAAGTAAGAGGACGTTTGAGAAGTAGCAATTAATACTTTAAGGGCAAACAGTTCTAACGAAGGAATCGCGCCTTCAACCTTTCTGGATAGGTATCGGAAGGCTGTTTTGAGTATCATTCGCTACTTCTCAAACGTCCTCTTAGAGGTGAAGGAGAATTAGGGGACGAGGCGAGGTGAACTCACTCAAATGGATCGAAAGAATAGCAGCAGTACGCGAATCAGCATCAAGGAAATTTCAAAGGCTGTTGAACTCCCCCAACGATCGGAGAGGCTCTCCAAACTGTTTTTGCGGGTTGATCACAGTACCCGATCATGGCAGACCATCGAGATGGAAAATCCGGATCAAGGAATTGAATCTGCAAAGTCCCCCAGTAGTAGGTTCTTTGCCCATTGCGCCCCTCACGGTAAGTCTCACATCGAACCTTTGAAGTCGATTGGCTCCAATAGCCGTAATATGTCCCTCGATCCTTAAATTGCCCTGCTAATCCGTCAATAAACAGTGTCCCCTGAACAGGATCACCATACGTAAAGATCGCAGTTTTTCCTCGCTCAGATTGACAGATTACTTTGCCGTAGTCACTGTTCCAGGTTTCGTCAGATCTCGCAGGTGAAGCGATTACTGCTGTCGTCAGCAAAATCGCAGCATAGAGCAACACCTTTTGTCCAGAAATATTTACCATTTGAGATATTGTTGAAAGAATTTTGAGAATTCAGGAAGATTTTAACTCAAACCATTCAAGAAGTAGCATTTTAGAACGACCTTCAAAACCAGAAATCTGCCAGTGTGAGAGCAAGCGGGTGGAGCAGATTGCTTGTTGGCAGTTTTCAGAGGGTTAGCGCGGATCAATTGCAGGGGCACGATCGACAAGCCGAATTTGGTTCTGCTTCACTACGACCGTTCTTAGGGGTAAAGACCGACGCGCAGGACCGTGAATTACTTTCCCCTGAGCATCATACTGAGAGCCATGACAGGGGCAGACAAAGCGGTTTTGGTCAGGCTTCCAATTTACAGTACAACCGAGATGAGTACAAATCGGCTTAATCGCGTAAGG
>CAXTDB010000302.1:0-6514 GCA_964242045.1 uncultured Leptolyngbya sp.
TCACCCAATTAGGGCTGTGGCGACGGAGAAGCTTCTGGAGAAGGTGACTCTGATGGAGTCGGAGTTGGAGTCGGTTCGGGAGTTGGAGTCTCGGTCGTAACGGGCGGTTCGGGTTCTTTCGGAGTGGCTTGAGGCGACGGTTGCCGAGTCGATCGAACCGCCGTCGGTCGAGTCGGACGGGGACGATCGGCAACGACAACTTGAATATCGATCGACTGTGTCACCTGTTCGCCGCTGCGGTTGCGAGCCGTGAGCGTGATTGTTTTCAGATTGCCAGGCGCGATCGGATACGTGATTGAGCCTTGAGGTTTAACCGAGCCAGAAAACGGTAATAGCTCGACATCTAAGCCATCTTCGCCTTGAACCTGCCAAGACACGACCACGTTTGCAACTTCTCCGCTTCCGACTGAAAAGGTGTGCGTGAGTTGACTCAGGGCATCTTGTCCGTTGAGCGTAAAGGAAGTAATTTCGGGTCTGCGATCGTCCGATGCCGATCGCGGAATAAAGGCGGCAGCTTGATCCGGCGACTGAGATGATCCAGTCGATTTCACCGTCACCGCTTCGGTGGTTTGTTCAACGATCGGAACGCGAGTATTGGACTTCGAGAAGAGTTTTAGCTTGTATTTGAATGCGCCAGACTGCGAAGACACAAAGGGAATGCCTTGGCAGTCGATTTTAGTGTAGTTCGCGGGCTGCTGGAGCGAGGAAAACCATGGCAGGTTTGGAAGTGGAAGTTCCCACAAAACCGGAGTTGATTGAGCAGGCGAAGTTGAGTGGCTCCGACGACAGCCGTTTTCTTGATCAGTTTTGGCTTGTAATTCTTTTGGAATTGCAGTTGAGAAGTTGTAGGCTTTGGTTTGAATTTCGGCTCCTTCATTCAACTGAGCGATCACCAATCGATCCAGCGTCTCAGGATTTCGCACCGTCCAATTTAAGCGGACTGCGTTGCTGGCTCCTTCGAGATACGTTCTTTTGGTGGGGCTGAAGTCGAGAATGTCGGCGGTTGTCGTCGGCTGGCGGTTGAATCGATACAGCAGACTCAAAAGAATCAGGAAAGTCCCGGTTCCGAACAGCATCAAGGCGGCAAGAACCCATTTCGGCTGAGGAAGCCAGATCAGTTTGGCTTGTGGAGGATAAGGTGGAGTCGAGGCATCGGTAGGAATTAGATGAAAGCTCACCGATGAGCGAATCGGTTTCCCCCACCAAGGACGCTGCCACGGATTGCGCGGAACAGCTCGAAGCACGATCGAGGCTTCTCGATTCGGCGCGATCGTCATCGAGTCATTGTCGGTGATAAATTGAAATCGCTTTTCTGAATCTTTGGCATCGAGTTTGAGGGTGCGCTCGACGTTGCCGCGATTGTGAATTCGTAGCGTAAACGTGGCAAATTCTCGCGGAATCGATCGTACTCTAGGTGTCAGTTCGGTTTCCAACTGCGTATCAGGTAGAACTTGAACGTAAATTACATCCAGCGTCAGCAGATCTGGAGAATTCATCGAGATCAGTTGCAGCGTGGGGAAGTAGCTTCCCGCAGGAGTGCCGATCGGCGGATGAAAGTTGAATTGAATGTCGCCGCTTTCTTGCGCTTCTAGCCGCAAGCCGTTCACGCGCTGTACAATTCCTAATGGTTGAGCCTCGTGGTTGAGATACTCGATCGTGAACCATTCAGGCGGGAGTTCCGAACAGTTGAGGTAAATTAAATCCGAAGTCGGCGATCGATTCTCGATATTAAGCGTGAAGGCAACTGATTCACCGGGTTGCAGCAAATAAGGATTTTCAGAAGTCGTGGCTGGATCAAGCGAAAAGTTCAGCGTTTTCTTAAAGTGCCGGGGCTGAATCGCTGGGACTTCAAGCTGGAGCGGATAGCGAATCGTTTTTTCGATGTTTTGCTCGGATTTGTAAGCGATCGTGTAATGATAAACGCCCGGAGCCGCATGAGCCGGAACATCAAAATTGAGCGTGATCGTCTTGTTTTCTCCCGGCTCTAAATAAGTCGGGGATGCGGGCGAAAAAGAATGCCATTCGATCAGAGAAAAGAAGCTAGGTTCGCTGACTTCGAGCCAGAAGTAAACCGCCGATCGTTTTGCTTCGGTGCCAGTGTTGGCGATCGTAAATGTCTGACCGAAACGAACCCCCCGTTCTGTCTCGGTTTTTTGAATGGTAGAGCGCGCCTCAATCTGCATTGAGTGTTCTTTCATACCTTTTTTCCACGGCAACCAGTTCCATATTGTGACTCACGCACCTCAATTGTGAAACCATTTCAAACAAAAAACATAATCTGTTTGTTAAATCGAACGCCTCTGCTTTGAATTTCACTCAAATCGAGGAGCCGAACTTTAGCCCCATTTCTGTTTACAGGCAAATGCTGCCTTATCAGGAAACGATCGTTTTTACACCAGTGAATTCATCGATCAACACTGATGCGGCTGCAATCAGGAGAAGTAATGATAATCAGTGTGCGACGTGGGAACCTTGAATCTGATGCCGAATAAAAATCGAGTCATGTCTGACCCTCAGCCTGCTTCTGTCGAAGGAAGTGCTTCTACCTTAGAAGGCAAGACTTTGAGCGGACATCGTGGACAGTATGCGATCGCATCGCGCATTCATGCTCAGCCTGGAATCCGCCTTTATACGGGAACTGAACTGGCAACGGGCGCACCTGTGCTAGTCAAAGAATACTACTCGTTCTGGTGGACAGCAGCCGATATGCAGCAGATGGAAGCGGCGCTAGAACAGCTAGAAACGATCGATTTTCGCAGCGGTGGAGTTCAAGATTTTCGCTTGTTGATTCCGCTGGATGTGTTTGCTTCTGTAAAAGATCAGCAGTGTTATTTAGTGTTTCGTCCACCGCATCATCCGGGGCGATCGTTGCGAAACTATCTTGAAGCGCATGGCAGCTTTCCGGCGGTGACAGTGCGCTATCTGCTGTCACAAGTGCTGCAAAGCTTGTGGTTTTTGCACGGTCAGATGATCGACTTTGCCGACGGGCGGACGCAGAAAGGAACGGCTCACGGCAATCTTAATCTAGATAGTCTGGTGATTGTTTCAGATTCAACCGCTTGGAATGCTCAGTTTCAAGTGTATCTGCAAGATTTTGAGCTTTGGGAAGGTGTGATTCAACCGATAGACTCGACGATCGCAGCGAAATCACTAAACGAGCAAAAACAGCAGGACTTGCGGGCACTGGGCACGATCGCGGCTCAGTTGTTGCTCGGCGAGTTGAATCCGCCAGAGCAGTGGAATGCGATCGAAGACCCACGCTGGAGTGAGATCACAGATCAATCATTGAAGCAGTTTATTCAACAACTGCTCGGACTAGAATCTTCATTTTCTAGCGCAAAAGCGGCGCGCAATCAGCTACTTTCACTTCCGACCCTTCCGATCGCGGTTGAAGCTCCGCCGTCGGATGAAAAGCATGTGGAACCGATCGCGTTAGGATACGCCGATCGACCGCCGCTGTATTTCAAAATTGCTTTTATCTTGACGATTTGTGGATTAATTGCGAATCTCGGCTTGCTTTGGGCAAATGGTGGGGCGTTGAAGACTCCAAAATTTAATTTCAATGGTTTGGTGCAGCATCAGCGCTAGGATTTCTGTTGTACACGCAAGCCGTTTATGTGAGTTAGGTTTTCCTGATGACACGGTTAGAGTGGTCGACTGAAAGAATCTCCAGAAGTCAAAATAGTCAATGATGAAGTTCACCCGGATGTAGCAGCCATTTAATTGCTCCTCCGACTGCGTTGAGAATTTGATGAGAATTGGCAGAAGCTCCTAGTTCCTCTAAAGCCGTTTCAAGGGGAAGCCGCGCGGCTGACTGCATCCACTTGCCGATTTTTTCACGTTCTAAAGAGCTAGGTGGAAACTTCTCGATCGCGCGTTTCCAAACCTCGCTCGCCGCTTCGGGTTCGCTCTGCATTCTACAAACAATGCCCAAGTTCACTAGAGTCTGAGCTTCTTGACGCAGGATGCTTTGTTCACGACACAACGCAAGCGCACGCTCATATCTTTCTTTTGCACGCTTGAATTGTCCTTGTCGCACACAGACATTTCCTAAACTGTTGAGAATCTGAGCTTGCTGAACGCGATCGCTCAATCGCTGCGCTGCATCTAAAGCGAGTAAATGCGTCTGTTCCCAGTTTTGCCAATCCGCTTTTAGATCAAAGAATCGCACCAAACAGTGCGTCAATCGCAGCGTCATCTCCCAAGCTTCCGCCTGATATGCCCACTCCACCGCCCAGACTAAATTCGCCTTTTCTTGCTCAAACCAATCCAAGGCAAATAAAAATAAGCCCTGAGCAATGCTTTCAGAGCGTTTGGAACTACGATTGTTCTCAAAGCGCGAATTGGCTAAAGTCGCAACAAACGAATTTCCTTTCCGCGCGGCTAGAGCAATCTGAAATCGAGTGGCAGGATCAAGGCAAAGATTAACTTGTTCACACAGGTCAAGATACCAGCGAATGACTCGCAGTCGCGCTTGGTAGCGGAAGTCGATCGTCTCTTCCACCACCAAGCGCGATCGCGCTTGGTGTCGAATCACTTCATGAGCGAGACAATACCAAGTTTGACTCACTGCATCAACAAGTCTCATTTGAATGAGCCGCTCAATCACTGGCGTTACTACATCCGCCTCACAGTCCAGCAGAACTGCTGCGATCGCAGAGCTAAAGCACGGTTGCACAAGCAATCCAAGCGATCGCAACAATCGCGCTGCCAATTGGTCGAGTTTGCCATAAGCCGACTCGAACGCTGCATCCGCTTCAAAGGGAGACAGACTAGACGGATGCAGTCGGGGAGGTTGGGGCAAATGATGTCTCAACTGATCCAGCGAATGACCCAGATCATCGTGTTGATCGATCAAGTGATGAATCTGGAGTTGATACCCCACCGTGGTCATATGTGTTTATCCATCTATCCACTTATCCATCTATCCACTTATCCATCTATCCACTTATCCATCTATCCAATCGTAGAAGTTCCGCTCACGAGCCGAAAGGTATCGGGAACCGGATAGCCGAGTTCTCGCTTCAGTTCAGTCACAGCTCGCTTGATCTCCAAGGCTAAGATTCCTTGTTTTGCCTGTTTGCTTGCTAATACCAGAAAGACTGCATCTTCGCCGCAGTTAGTCAAAACGCAAGGTCCTTGTTCACCATCCACATAGATGCGCTCAACCACGCCGCGAATTAGTTCTAAACCAATCCGTTCTCCCATCGACAAGATGACAGCGGACATTGCCGCAACTCTTTCTTCATCCATCGCGGTCGGTAAGCTCGTTGCTAAAGGCAAGCCATCGGGTGTGATCAGCGCTACGCCTTGAATATCTGGGGTTGTGGTCACGAAGCGGTGTAAGATCGTATGCAGTTTTTCGGTGTCGATCGCCATTGTAAAGTGCTCCAAAGGATTAAATTGACCGAGTATAAAACTCGAAAATGTCGTGTTGATCGCCGCGCAGAACTGAACTTACGTGCTGTCCGCGCAAGCGTTTGTTAAAGAAGCTTTCTAGAAACCCTTGAATTGCTCCAAGCGTATAGGAACTGGTTCGCATCGAACCTTCCTCTTGCCCACTTGAGCAGACGGTTTCGCGGGCATAGACACGAAAGCCTTCGTCTAACTGTTCGATCTTGTCGATGCAGCAAAGTCTTGTGCCGTAATAGCCCAAAGCATAAGCCATCTTGTCCCTAGCTTCTTCTAGGGAAAGCTCTGCGCCTTTATTCACTAATCCCAGTTCTTCAGCCAGTCGATTTCCGCGTTGACGACCTGCTGAGAGAAATGCGATCGCAGCCGCTTTTTCTCCCAATGCTTCTTCAACTCCAGTCATGACTGCCCGAAAACAAACCACGCTCATGAATTCGCCAAGCTCATGCCGTAACGAGCGCTCAGCAACTCCCATAAACCGAACTCCTAAATGAGGTTCACACATTTGAAATCCGAAACTTACCTCAATCTTCAGAGTTGTACTTCCCAGAAAAGTAACTTATCTATTCTTTGTTAGCCGTTTTTTCTACTATACAGCCTTCGTAGCCGATCAAGACGGTTGATCGAACTTCTTGCACAAAATTGTGACCGCAAGTGTACTTCTTTTCAGTTTGAAACGATCGCTTGAAATTGCTTCACAGGCGATCGCGTTTTGAAATGATAATTTCATGTTTTCAACTCAGACTTTTGATCAAGTCCAATTGATCGAGAGACTTATATGAATTCACCAGTCTACTTCCGCTGTGATTTCAGCACCTTCAGCTTTTGGCGCAATCCTTCAATTTCAGGCTTTTCTCGTCCGTAGCGCCACTTGACATAGGCTTGAGAAATGTCCTCGATCGCAGTTGCCCGCTCTCCGTTCTGCATCTTTCTTGCCCATCGTGCATATTCCAAAGGCGTATCGGCTGAATGCTTGCGAAATCCCTGCGCTTCCAATCGATTCAGCATTTGTTGATAAAGTCGCTCCATTGGTAATAGTTTTTGCAAACGTCGATAAGTCCGCCATTTCTGCCAGCCTTGTCCGATTAGCCAAACGAGCAAA
>CAXTDB010000303.1:0-6441 GCA_964242045.1 uncultured Leptolyngbya sp.
GGCCGCTTCGACGCCAATCATTCGCACGTTTGCATCCTGCACAAACTCGTGAAATAGTCCCATCGCATTCGAGCCGCCCCCGACGCAAGCTAAAAGAATATCCGGTAAACCGCCCCATTTTTCTTGACATTGAGCGCGCGTTTCTTGACCAATCATCGCGTGAAAATCTCGCACAATCATCGGATACGGATGCGGACCCGCCACAGATCCAAGAATGTAATGCGTAGTTTCTACATTCGTGACCCAATCCCGAATCGCTTCGGATGTTGCATCTTTAAGCGTTCCGGTTCCCGCTGCAACTGGGCAAACTTCCGCCCCCATCAAGCGCATTCTAAATACATTCAATGCCTGACGTTCCATATCGTGAACGCCCATGTAAACGAGGCACTTCAAACCGAATCGAGCGCAAGCGGTGGCGGTGGCGACTCCATGCTGTCCCGCTCCGGTTTCGGCAATCACTCGCTGTTTGCCCATGCGTTTTGCCAAGAGAGCTTGTGCGATCGCGTTATTAATCTTGTGCGCTCCGGTATGATTCAAGTCTTCACGCTTGAGATAAATCTGTGCGCCTGTTCCGTCCGGGTTTGCGTAATGCTGCGTGAATCGTTCGGCAAAATAAAGCGGACTCGGACGACCAACATAATCGCGCAGCAGTCCTTGAAGTTCTGTTTGAAAATCGGGATCTTGACTGTACTGTTTGTAAGCGGCTTCGAGTTCGACCAATGCGGGCATCAAGGTTTCGGGCACATATTTACCGCCGAATTTGCCGAATCTGCCGAGCGCATCGGGGCGGTTTTCAATCGAAACAGAACGATTGGGGGGAAGCGGAGTAATAGTCACGATCGCACTTTCAAAGAATCAGAACACCTTTTATTCTATGGCATCCATTCCAAGCCGATTCCGATTCGGCTTTCTTTTTGAATCGGAGAATTTCGTTTCTGAAAATCAGTTGAGATCCGTAAATTATGAGTGAGCGCATACCCGATCGATAAAGTCGTCAGTCCAGTTTGGTTTGCACTAAACGGAGCAACCCAGCTTTGCGTCAAGCTAATATCGGCTCCACCCCCACGCGAAAGCACAAACAAAGCTCTCACGCCCAAATTTGCACCCTCGATCGTTTCTAGATGGCGATATCCTACGACGGGCGCAACATTGATATAACTTCCGAGCGGACGAACATAGTAATGGAGATCTGCACCCCAATTCGAGGCTTGATAATTGGCGCTTGCCGTGAAATTTGTGCGATCGACTCTTAAATCCTCAATTCCAACGCTCAATTCTGACGAAGAATAGCCAAGCCGTAATCTTGTGCGAAAACTCGGATCAGTTTTGATTTCCTCTGTCACATTTGGAACCTGTTTTTGCCAGCGTTGCAGAACTGGACTGTTTTGAACCACTTTCGGATCGAGGTCGAGATCTGCGGCGAATCCGGGCGAGCCGAGCAGCAGAAATCCTACAATTAACGTTCTCATCCCAAACGCTCATCTCTAACTTGCACACCATACCACTGGTGCAATGAAGATAAAACGCCCTGTAATGTTTCCATCGATACCGATATAAAGGGTGAATCATTAGAATCAAGTTCAATGATTCATTAGTGCGTCTCAATTAAATCTATGGTCTAGTTGTAATGTGTGGTCTAGCTGTGAGATGTGGTCGCTGTGGCACAAGTGCTTGTTTGCTTTGGTTGTGCTGCTTGTGCCGCAACTAACTCTACCTTTCCAGTCTGAGAATTGCGATGCCAAGCGGTTGCTTCGCGTAGTGGTTCCGATGGCAGATGAAGTGTACTGCGCGATGCCTGCGACAGGTGTGACTCCAGCAAACTTGATAAATCCCGTAAATCAGCCCAAGTGCGATGGAAACTCCCTCGCTCCATCGGATCTTCAGGCACTCCTCCTCGTCCTGTTATTACAAAGCTGCTTGTTTGACTTGTGGAGCAGCCTTTCGCGATTTGCTGATCGCTATCGATCACTGTTTCTGATAGTTTGCTCAAGCCAGCATGAGGATCAACGCCGATCGTATTGACCTGAACTGTACCATTCACCCCGAAATCGGAACTCGCATTAATGTCACTTTCAGCGGTCAAGCGATCGCGGTATTTTAAGCCTAAAATCCCCTGCGTTGTAATTTCAATATTGCCGCCGCGCCCCTGTACTGCGCTTGCAACAATGTCGCTGTTGCCCAGTCCGATGATCAAAGGTGAGTTGATAGTAATATTACCGCCATTGCCTGTTCCCGTTGCCGTTGCTGAAAGCTGACTTTGATCGCGCAGCAACAGAACCTGAGATTGAATCCCAATGTTTCCTTCTTCTCCGACTTTCGTTGCTGCACTCAAAAGACCCGATCGCTCCAGTCGAATCTCGTTTGCTGTAATTCTAAGTGCTCCACCCTTTCCGATCCCTTCACTTCTGACATTGATGCGACCTTGATCGGACACCTGGAGCTGATTCGAGTTGATTGTGACATATCCTGCACTACCGCTTGGCTCCTCCGGCGTATTGAGGAATTGTCGCACAACTGGAAGGGTAAACGAAGCAGATTCAATACTGCTAGGAGCAATCAAGCTGGGGGAAGCGGGCGATCCAACCCCGCTGACTTCGATCGACTCCGAAGCGTTGATCCAAATACTGCCTGCATTCCCTGAGTTAAACGTACTGGTGCCGATGGTTCCACCTCTCAAAACTGCAAGACGAGCAGTGTCAATGTTCAACGCGCCACCGATTGGAGATGTACCGTAGGTTGTGACTGAGATCAGACTCTCATCGAGGTTGACAGATTGAGTCGCACGAATTTGTATTTTTCCGGCTGTCCCTTCCCGAAAAGCGTCACTGCCAATAAAGGCTCGATTCTTCAGATCGAGCCGAGAAGCTTGAATGTCGATCAAGCCTCCATTTGAATTGTCTACAGATGCAACTTTCAGTCTCGACTGGTCAAGGAGTGTAATCGTATCGCCCTGAAGCGAGATTCGGCTCTCTTGACCGCGCCGAGAACTGACGATTGCACCTTGAGTGAGGGAAATGTTGGCAAGAGGGGCAGAGACAGGTTGAAGGCTCCAAGTGTTGCCTGTTTGCAGCAAGTTGATTTGTCCAGACTTGGCGAGACCTGCGATCGCAATTTGCGATTGATCGACCCCAATGCTTGCTCCAACAAGATTAACATCGCCTCCAGCCAGGACAAGACTTTTTCTATCAGGAATTTGAAGCTGAGCAGGCGTAAAAGAAACAATGCTTTGAGTGAATCCGGGCGAGTCGCCCAATATTGTAATCGGTTGAGGATTCGAGAGAAACCAAAGCGCAGAAGGTCGAATCGTTAGCAAGGGTACAGCGGTTGCATCTGAGGTGCTAAATTGCCCTTGAGCGCCAAACGAGATTGCATTGGCAGTCGATACAATCAGTGACCCGTTGAGATCGAGCCGCGCGCCTTTTCCGAATAGGACACCATTCGGATTGAGGAGAAACAGATCGGCATTTCCGAGTACCCGCAAAACACCATCGATATTAGAAACGCTACTTCCAGTGACACGACTGAAAATCGTTGAAATGTTCGGCGTATTGCTTAAATCGAAGGTGGCTGATCCTCCGGTCGGAATTGAAAATTCGCGGAAGCTATGAAAGAGATTCGTGCCTGCTGTGCTGCCGTTCGTAATCGTGAAGGAATTGCCCGATTGCGTGACGATCGTATTCAAAGTGCCATCGGGAATAATCTGTTGCGCTCGAACTTGACTGGTAAACGTGAGGCAAGTTCCTAATATTCCAAAAAACCCGATCGCGCATCTTTGGTGCAGTGAAGTAGTTCGCAACATGATTTCCTTAATAGGGCAATTTCTCTAAATGTGCCCACAATCTTTGTAAAGGTAAAACCCTTAGCGTGACAGCACTTCAGAAGTCATGCTGTTTAAGAATACGAACAATTGGCAGAACAATTCGCAGAACAATCGCTTTGTGTCTGAGGTGTACCGGATCGAGGTCTGCAAGCAGTGAACACGCGCAGCCTATAGTACTCTTCATTCGCTCTATGCAAAGAACGATTCAACCCACTTTTTCAAAAATAAAGATGTGCTGTTGTGGTAATCCGTTTCGAGTTTCAACATACTTCAGCCCCGCGACAGTCATTTCTTGCCGCACTTGTTTTTGAGTCATTTTGTGCAGCGGTTTGATTAGCACAAAAGGATTTTCGCCTCTGTATTCGACTAATACCACTCGACCGTGGAGTTTGAGCGATCGTACAATTCCCGCCATCATTTCTTTCGGATACTCAAACTCGTGATACGCATCGACCATCAACGCCAGATCAACACTGTTCTGCGGCAAATTCGGATCGGTTTCGCTGCCGAGAATCGGCTCTACGTTTGGGATCTTTTTTGCCTTCAGCATCTGTAACATCTCAGGCTGCACATCTACCGCATACACTTTTCCTTGTGGAATCTGTGGCGCAATTCGGAAGCTAAAATATCCGGTTCCCGCTCCAATATCAGCAACAACACTATCTGGTTTGAGCTTTAAAGCGGCGATCACTTTTTGGGGTTGCTCTTCGGATTCGCGGCTCGATCGCTCTAACCATCCTGCTCCTTGATGCCCCATCACCTGAGCAATCTCGCGCCCCATGTAAATCTTGCCGATGCCATCTGGATCATGATTCGTCCGGCTTTGATACTCATCTGCCCACACCGGAGAACTTAGACAGATCCAAATCGCCAAAATCGCCCCTAATCTTCTCCAGAACATTCTACGCCTCTCGATACAATTGCTGTCCCTGACAAACTGTAAACTGTTGTCAGTTTTGTATCAATCTCTAGTACCGTGTTCCTGACTAAACGTTCAACCCTGATTCAATTGGCGATTGCTATCTCGATCGCATTCTCAATCGTCTTCTTCGTGACTCCTTCTCGCGCCCTGCAAGCTCAAATCGTGCCGAAATCTCCCGCACTGGGAGACACCATTTCAGTCATTACCCAATCCCAAAGCGCGCCAACAGTTAGCTTCAACGGTAAAACTTATCCATCATTTGAGCTTGGCAACCACCGCTATCGAACACTTTTACCGACAACACCGCTCGATCGTCCGGGTCGGCTCTCGATCCAAGTCGCCGCTGGAGCTGATACGCAAACGATTCCGATCGCGCTGAGAAACCGCTCGTTTCCGACTCAGAGCATTTGGCTGCCGCCTGGAAAAGATGAAGGGAGCGATGCCGAATTCGATCGCATCGATGCGTTTAAAGCGATCGTGTCTCCCGAAAAACTCTGGACAGGTAAATTTGCGCGTCCAAATCCGGGTGGAGTGACTTCGGGCTATGGGATTCGACGCTATTACAATGGAGTCTTTGCTAAAGATTATTATCATCGCGGCATTGATTATGCAGGCGGATATGGATCAGCGATCGTCGCTCCGGCTCCGGGTCGAGTTGTCTTGATCGGACGAGAATCGCAAGGCTTCAAAGTGCATGGAAACTGCGTCGGACTCGATCACGGTCAAGGTGTGGAAACAATCTACATTCACATGAGCCGAATCGATGTTAAAGAAGGCGACTTCGTTCGAGCGGGACAGCGAATTGGCGCGATCGGAGATACCGGAGCCGCCACGGGACCCCATTTACACTGGGGCTTGTTTGTACACGGTTTAGCCGTCGATCCGACTCCGTGGCGCACGAATTTCTTTGAATAAGTTTCGCTAATCTACCCTCGGATGATGCCGACTTTCTGACCTTAGCCAGATTAATCGCACTTACGCTTCCCGTTAAATTGACCGTGACCTTAACGGGAAGTTTTTATTATGTCTAAAATAGATGATGCAATTGAAAAAGCTAAAGAAGCGCTACCTAATGTCACTCCAACGCCTCCTGGATTGAAGGCAGAATCTTCAGTTCACGATTTGAAGTCTCGTTTGGAATGGGGTGAGCCTGGATTAACCATTATCGATGTCCGTCCGCGTGATGTTTATAATGCTGGACACATCATGGGTGCGATCGCTTTCCCGATGGAAAGCCTAGTCGAGTTAACCCAAAAGAACTATGAAACCAGCCGTGACATCTACCTTTACGGTGCAAGCGATCAAGAAACGGCTGAAGCCGCAAGAATGCTGCGTCAAGCTGGATTCAAGAACATTGCTGAATTGAAAGGCGGACTGGAAGCGTGGAAAGCGGTTGCAGGTTCGACCGAAGGGATTGATGAAACCCGCACTGATCCGGGTCCGAATGCTTACAACGTGGTGACAAACGTGAAGAACCACTTTGAGAAGCAAGAAATCGACTTTGAAAAGCCGTAGTCGATCGCATTAAAACAATAGAACTCCGGCTTTCTCGTTAAGGTCGGAGTTCTTGCATTTCTCTAGGTTTTCTTATGTGCGGAAGATTTACCCAAACGCAGTCAGCCACCGAGCTTGCAGCAGTATTCGATCTCGATGAAACTCCAGAATGGCAACCGCGATACAACATTGCCCCAACCCAATC
>CAXTDB010000304.1:0-6408 GCA_964242045.1 uncultured Leptolyngbya sp.
TCAGCCAGAATAACCCGAACGTTAGGTATTGTGTATCTTACGTGAACAAATCACTAAGGTAGATGCCACATCAATGCACCTTTGACTGAGCTTACGATTCGAGTAGGCTGGTCAATGAGGTAGTGTATGGTCAAGATGGAATTACGAGGACTGCACCCAGCAGACAGGTCTGGTAGGCAAGTGCTTTTGTGTCGCTCTGCTACGCAAACTTGGAGACATGGTATCACAGTAAATATATCTAGTTTGGGAAGAATATGATTAAAGAATAACAATCTCTTATTAAAATACGCCCTTTCTTTGAGTTACATCAGTTAATGTTAATAAAACAGCCTTTCTAACGGCTTGAGATGTTTGTATATGACTATGTAGTACTTTAAATCTATCGATGCTTCAGCTCTTATTTGAGTTTCAGATCAGGTTTAGTCAAAGTGAGAGACTGTATCTAAAAATACAGTCTCGGTTAAGGCAAGGTTGAAAATGATAGGAAGCCAAAGACGTGATTGTTTCTTGATTTGTGGCTCGCCTCAGTCAGAATTAGAGGCGAGCCACTGATTTTACAATAGACTCACTCAATGAGCATGCCTGGATTTCCTTAAGTCCAGTGGGGGAAAACTGGGTCTTTTGCACAGAGCGGTGCGCTTTTATTAAAGTCTCACAGCGATCGCTGTTGTCCCTCTACACCCTGTCCTAGATCCATCCGTGACGCGGTGGATTAATGTGATTAAGATAATAATTTCCAACGGCGTAGAACTTCCATCGAGACGGATCATGAACCGTGTGAGCGCGGGCGTTACGCCAATGGCGATCGAAGTTCAATTCCTGCATCGTAGATTTTGTGCCGCACATTTCAATGATCGCATTGCTATTGAACAAAGCAGCTTCTTCACTGATTGCCTTGGCTTCAGCAACCGCGATCGAGGCAGCCGCACAGGTTTCAACGTTCATCTCGGCAAAGGCTCGGTCTAAAAACTCACCAGAACGCCGCAGGATGGCTTCGGCAGCGTGCAGCTTTAGCGCCATCTCGCCAAACTTGTGAATCAGCAAGGGATCTTCGTAAGCATACTCGGTTCCTGCATCAATCCAAGGTCGGGGATTGGCACGAACAAATTTGATGGCATCCTGAAGCGCAGCACTCGCGATTCCAACATCTACAGCAGCGTGCATCACCTGCGAGAAAGCGCCCATCGAGGTGGGACGCTCGAAAGCAGGATAGTGAGGCAATACATGCTCTGCATTCACTTTGGCGTTTTTGAAAATCGTGGTGCCGCTTCCAGTTCCTTTCTGTCCAAAACACGACCAATCATCAATGATGGTAACGCCTTCACTATCACGTTCTAAGTGAGCGATCGCGGGTTTGTCTTCGCCGTTCACTTCCATCAAACACAGCACTGGAATCCAGTGAGCAAACAATGCTCCGGTTGAATAAAACTTCTGTCCATTCAGCACATATTCTGAACCTTCAGAGGTCAAACGAGTCTTGATATCTTGAACGTTTTTCGTGCCTCGTTCTGAGAAAGCATTGCCAAAGCGCATTCCCTTCAAAATTAAATCAAAGAAAAATTGCTTTTGCGCTTCTGTGCCATCAATTCGTAGGGCTTCTACCGAGTAAAGATGATTTTGGGGAATCTGTCCTAAACTAGAGTCGCCTTCAGACAAAATTTTCAGCACTTCCACCAGCGTCACATTCGAGACTCCTGCTCCGCCATACGCTTTAGGAACTGTAATGGCAAGTAACCCACTTTGAGACAGCTTTTGTACCTCTGGGTAAGGTAATCGGCGCTCACGATCGCGCTCAGACGCTGCTTGAGCAAACTCGTCACTCAGCTCTTGAGCAACCGCGATCGCTTCTTCATCGCTATGAATGACTCTAGCGGATACAGGGGTTTCAAGTACGAATGTCATAGATTACCTACCCTTCTACGTTGTTTCAAATGTGAATCGTGACGTGAAATACTCATTAACTCAGGTCTTAAAATTCGGCTGTTGTCTCAGTAAAGTTTTAAGCTGAGTCGCAACGGTTTCAAGGAAAGTTGTACTGCGGTAGGTACGACTGAGCAGCAGTCCACCTTCGATCGAGGTCCAAATCAGCACTGTCCATGAATTGGCTTGCGCGGCATCAAATCCTGCATCGATTAATCTTTGCTCGACTAGAATGAACCAGGAGCGGTAGACTTGTTCACAGACTTGACGTAGGCGATCGTGAGTGGCAGAGGTTTCGATCGCGACCGTTGCAACCGGACAGCCTTTGCAAAAATCAGAGTCTTGCAGTTCACGCGCCAGGGTCAGCACAAACACCGCGATGGCATCGCCTGCATCACTCTCTGTTTGCAGAACGGCTTGGATTTTGCGATGAGTCTCATTACCTGCCGCTAACAAAGCTTCGGCAGCCAGCTCTTCCTTGCCACCCGGAAAGTGAAAGTAAAGCGATCCTTTAGGGGTATCGCTTTCGCGAACAATCTGATTCAGCCCAGTGGCATGGTAGCCCTGAAGCTCTAGCAATGTGGCTGTCGTCTCAATAATGCGAGTGCGCGTGTTAGTGGCTAAAGCATTCATGCTTGTTACTATACAGACTGGTCTACTATTTGGCAAGGAAATCGTTGCTCGATGAATTGCGATCGACCTGTACTCATAAGAAGAATCTGTTGTGATCGATTTGTAGCTGAAATAGCATTTACAAATCTTTATGCTTTTGAGTAGAGCAGATTTTGCACACACCAAGATTTGGCGAAGTAAACCGTTTCAACTGTGATCGCTTTTTCAAGCGACGATGGCGCGGAACCACTTTGAAAAGCGAACATCGTTTTCTAATGAAATTACTGTATTATTTGCTAGTGATTCAGCAATCTTAATCGAAGTAACTTCATGATTGGAAGCTAGATCATTTTCAAGCGCTTTAGAGACGACTCGTAATTCGACATTAAGCCCCTCTATCAGGGGATGTAGTGCTGTCTAGAGTCAGGTGTGTGAGTAAACTACCATGTGAGAGGTTGCGATGGCGAAGTACGATAGTCTATTTCACCCGATCGGAGCATTGGATCGACGCGGATTTCTACGAGGATGCTGCATTGCCTCTCTAGCCTTTATTGCCAGCACAAGCTGCACCCGCGATCGGCAATCGTCTGAATCGCAGCCCTCAACCGGAAGCAAGTCCACTTTACGAGTTGGGCATCTTCCGGCGGGATGCGTGTCTCATCTGCTACTGGCAAACAAGCGGGGGCTGTTTAAAGAAGCGGGCTTGAATGTCCAACTCACTCAGTTTAATGGTCCTGGGGAAAACTTGCAGGCGCTTGTGGCAGGAGCGCAGGATGTCATTCACAATCCTTGGACAAACACGGTTGCAGCTTATGCAAAAGGAACCGACAAGCTGCGAATCATCTCTGGTTCTGGAAAAGGCGGAATTGAGCTAGTTGCGCGTCAAGGATCTGTTAAAACGCTGGCTGAACTGGCACAAGCGGTCAATAATGGCTTAAAGATCGGCACGCTTCAGCTTGATACGTTGGAGCTAGTCGTTTTTGGGCATCTAAAGAAGCTGGGAGTAGATTACAAGGGCTACAAAATGACGTTCTTCCCCAGTATGGTTGGGATGGGCGAAGCTTTGATGAAAAGTTCAGTAGATGTCTGTTCGCTGGCGCAACCTTATGCCCAAACGGTAGTCGCAAAATCTGGCGGCACTTATTTAGGTGATTCTAATGGTGCTTGGGGTCCGGAAGCCTCAGATTGTGTAATTAGCTCGACGACCGCCATGATTCAGAAAGAGCCGAATTTGATCGCAGACTACCTGGCAGTGCTGCGGAAATCTGCGGATGCCTTGAATAAAGATTACTCGGCGGCGATCGCCGATCTCGTTCCCGTATACGCCTCAACCCCAGAGGTGCTTTCAGTAGCACTGAAACGGCAGGTTCCTCAACCCGTGATGGACGAAAAAGGGGTGCAAAGCCTAAAAAACGGGGTGGGTTTCTTGGCAGATTTGGGATACCTTAAACCAGACCAAACGAATTTGATTAGTACCGTATTTGATGGTTCCATTCAAGAGAAATCGCTGAAACTAACCTGAGCGAGATTGGTGTTCCTCTAGCCTCTATCTTTATCGGCTCATGCAACCTTCTTCTGCAAAAGGTGTCCCAGCTTCAAAATTACCGACTGTTGCATCCTGGAAACAGCTGCAACAATTCATACCTAGCCTGTGGTTTCTAGTAGGTTGGGCAGTATTAGCCCTGGGCTGGGAACTCGGTGCTGCAACTGGAGTACTCAATCCCGATATTCTGCCGCCACCGAGTCAGGTGCTTCCGTACTTGCTGCAAGGCGATCTTTCGGCTGGAATTGGACCTCAGCAAGTTAGCTATGGTGAAGCGATCGTGCGGACACTACTGCGCGTCAGTGTTGGACTGGGATTGGGCAGTTTGGCGGCATTACCCCTTGGAACTTTGATGGCAGCTATTCAGGGAGTGCGGCACTTTGCCATGCCGATCGTGCAGACGATTGCTCCGGTCGCTCCGGTCGCATGGGTTCCGGTCGCGATCGCGCTGATGGGAACGGGCGATCAGTCGGCGATCTTTGTCGTCTTCATGGGTGTGTTTGCGCTCATGACGTTGGCGACTGCCGCCGCGATTAGCGCGATTCCCGAAGAACTGCTGAAGACCGCTCGGAGTTTAGGCGTTAGAGGAAGCCGTTTGTGGCTCTGGGTTGTGTTTCCGGCGGTGGCTCCCACCCTGTTGACGATCGTTCGGATTAACTTCTTTGCGGCATGGATGGCAGTCTTGGCAGGAGAAATGGCAGGCATTAATTCTGGTTTGGGGGCGCTAATTATTCTGGGTCAGCAGCAGTTCAATATGAAGCTTGTGATGGCAGGCATTATCACGATCGGTATTATCGGGTTTGTGATTGATCGATCAATGCTGTGGGTGCAGCGACAGTTGCTTTGGTGGGATCGCGCACAGACAGGAGATAATCGTGGCTGAACTTCGGTTTGAAAACATTGCTAAGAATTATGGCGATCGTCTCGCCGTTGCCGATGTAACCCTCACTATTCCAACCGGGTCATTCACGACCTTGATTGGTCCTTCTGGCTGCGGTAAAACGACGCTATTAGAGATTGCGGCGGGTTTAGTTCCCGCCACAACCGGAAAAGTACACCTCGGCGGTCGGCAATTGACGCGCCCTGGTGCTGAAACGGCGATCGTGTTTCAGCACCATAACTTGTTTGAGTGGATGACCGTGCGAGACAATGTGGCGTTTGGTCTGCGGGTTCAAGGTGTCAATCGAGCAGAACGGCGGCTGCGGGCTAGCAAACTGTTGGCTGATGTGGGACTAATTGAACACGCCAACAAACTGCCTCGTCAACTCAGCGGCGGAATGCGTCAGCGCGTTGCGATCGCTCGTGCGCTTGTTCTCAATCCCCAAGTCTTGCTATTAGATGAGCCGTTTTCTTCGCTCGATTATCAGACTCGGCAGGTGATGCAGCGCTACCTACTCGCAATGTGGCATCGTGCCCAAGTGACGATCGCGATGGTGACTCACGATCTCGATGAGGCAATTATGCTGGCGGATCAGGTTGTGTTGATGTCGGGAAGTCCCGGACGCATTATCGAAGTCATTCCCATTCGCAGCGATCGTCCCCGCAATCCTGAAGATCCTCACCTTCAAGATCTGCGATCGCGACTGCGGCATCATTTAGAGCGAGAAGTTGCGTTGGGTGAGTTCACAGGCGCAGAATTAGCGGCACTCGATCGTGAAGGGGTAACGATCGATTTCTAGTACAGTGAACAGTGGTGCGTTTGTAAGTCACAATGCTCGAATATATTACCCTTCCAGACAATCTCTTGCCGCCTCCATCGCCTTATTCTCATGCGGTGCGGGCAGGTGATTTTTTGTTTGTTACCGGACAATTAGCAGAAGACCCAATCACAGGTGAAATTAATCGTGGATCAATTGCAGCGCAGACTCAACAAGTGATGGAGAACTTGAAGCTGGTTTTAGATCATGCGAACGCTAGTTTCGACACCGTTGTGATGGCGCGGCTGTTTCTCACCGACTTTCGCGATTTCCAAGCCGTGAACGAAGTGTTTTCATCGTACTTTAAAGAAGGTCGTCGTCCGGGTCGCACGACGATCGGCGCGATCGCTCTGGCGGGTCAAGGCGATGTCGAAGTGGATTTGATTGTTTACTGCGGCACTTAAAAGGAACTTGGGAATTCTAGGCTCGATTCCTTAATTGCTCAAGATACATGGTCAGCCCCTCCCAAGATTCGACAATTAAAGTTGGCGTTCTGCACTCGCTCGTCGGTCCTTGGTCGATCGGTGAAATCGCCTTGAAAGATGCTGAGCTAATGGCGATCGCAGAAATTAACCAAGCCGGAGGAGTGCTTGGCAAACTGCTTGAGCCTGTTGTCGAAGATGGTGCCTCAGAACC
>CAXTDB010000305.1:0-6382 GCA_964242045.1 uncultured Leptolyngbya sp.
CGCAATACACTAAAATCTCATCCTTCGATTCGAGATCTGACCAGCGATCACTAGAGGGTTTGAGAAAACCCCGATCGTCTGTGATCAATTGCCACGGATAATTCAGCGCGCCTGGAATGTGACCTGCGATCGGATCGATCGGCTCTCGTTCGCCGCGATACCGTTCGGCTTCGCGCGAATCAATCAGCGCTACATTCGGCAGATCTTTCTTTGCTTTCACCGCTTCGATATCCACGATCCAATCTGTCCGGATTCGAGGCGTGAACTGCCCGGATTTGGGAAAAGGTTCGATCGTCGTCACTGGATAGCCTGAATTCTGCCAATTGGTAAAACCACCATCGAGAACCACAACGCGATCGTGTCCCAAATAACGCAACAGCCACCAAAACCGCGCCGCAAATCCAAACCGCGAATCATCGTAGGCAACCACTAAAGTTGCAGGCGTGATCCCCATTGTGGAGAGTTTTTTAGAAAGCTTGTTGGGATCAGGAAGCGGATGTCGCCCGCCATGCTGCTGAACGGGACTCGACAGGTCTTGATTGAGATCAAAGTAGTAAGCGCCTGGAATATGACCAGATTCGTACTGCTGCCGTCCTAATTCCGGTTGCGTCAAGGCGAATCGACAATCGGCGATCGCAATTTGCGGGTCATCTAAATGTTCTGCTAACCAGTGGGCAGTGATCGTAACTTCAGACATGGATTTAACGGTTGAGGAATTTTCAGATCCTACCTTTGGAAAGACGGCGATCGTGTTTGATTACAAGAGAATAATGATGAACCGTTAAAACAAATGAAATTAGAGAAATCCTATGAACTTTTTGCGTTTAGTGTTTGCAGTGGTTCTTCCGCCCGTTGCTGTTTTTATGACTTCTGGTGTTAGCTCTGCTCTGATTGTTAGTATTTTGCTTACTTTGATCGGTTGGGTTCCGGGTGTGATTCATGCAATTTGGTACATCCAAAAAACCGATGAGCGTCGTGGCGCGTATTAAGTTAAAGAATTTGCACAAGAAAACCGCTCGATTGCATTTGGCGATCGAGCGGTTTTTGCTAATGCAGTCAAGTAGAGCTTAGTTATTCGGAGTCTTGACGGTTTTTGCCATATCAAGAAACGATCCCATATTTGCACCGGGGCGACGACGAGAGTTCGTCGGCTTTGGCACTAAATATTCTGAAGCAAAGCTCACCGTAGGTTCAGGCAGATTCAGCGCGTTCGCTGGAACTGCGGGTTTTGCTCCATTTGCTGAAGTATGGGTTTCAGCCGTTTCAGCTTTAACAGGTTCGGGTTTAGCAGGTTCGGATTTAGCAGATTCAGCCTTTGCCGCCTTTGCTTTAACCGACTTCGCTTTAACCGACTTCGTTGCAGATTTTGCCGATGCCTCCGTAGCAGTAGCGGTATCTTTTACGCCTTCAGCAACAGAATCAACCGCAGATTTTGCCGTTGATTCTACAGCCGCAACCGCAGACTTCGTATTTTCGACAATCGCATCTTTTGCTTCACTTGCTTTCGCTTTGACCGATTCAAGTGCTGCCATCTGCGTCTCATCGAGTTCCATAAAGTAGCCCGACTTTTTGCCGCCGAAAATCCCTCCAATAAAGGAGAAAATGCCGCTAAAGAGATTTTTAATTAAGTTAATGACACCGCCCATTGAACAGTACTCCTGGGTTTTCTGCTGAATCGTTATGCTCGATCGCTCATCAATACGGACAAGCATGTGAAAAGTAGTCCTCTTCACGATTATCCGTCTGCGATGGAACTAGATGCAACCCTTGATCCCAGATTTTTTAAGGTAAGTACTGCTGATTTCGATTCGAGAACAATCCGAGCAAGGGTCCCAAAACCGCGCCGAACACGAATCCGCCCGCATGTGCCCAGTATGCAACGCCTCCTTGCTGCATCCCGATATTGGCGGGAACGCTCAAGCTGGCGACTCCGTAGAAGGCTTGCTGAATAAACCAAACGCCGAGGTATGCCCAAGCTGGAATACGGAACGGAAAGAAAATAAACGGCGGAATGATCGTCGTGATAGCGGCTCTGGGAAAGCGAAGAATATAAGCCCCCATCACACCTGCGATCGCGCCACTGGCTCCGAGCGACGGAATGTTAGAGTCGGCTGAGAAAAACCACTGTGCCAAAGCTGCCAGCACTCCACACCCGATGTAGAAAATCAAAAACCGAATATGCCCCAAGCGATCTTCAACGTTATTGCCAAAGATCCAGAGAAACAGCATGTTTCCAGCGATGTGAGCAAATCCCCCATGCAGGAATTGAGACGTAATTAGGGTGATCCATTCCGGAAACGGTTGATAGCGGAGCGATTCACCTAAGAAACTTGCAGTTAACTGGCGCGGCACGACTGCCCAAGTGTAGAAAAAGTTTTCTAGCTCAGGCGGAGTAAGCGTTAACTGATAAAGAAAGACTAAGAAATTTGCTGCAATAATCCCGTAAGTCACAACGGGAGTAACGCGAGTCGGATTGTCGTCGCTGACCGGAAACACAGGTTAAGCCCCAACTATAATTTTAGTCAGAAGAATAACTGATTTTTCCGATCGCTGTCTGTTGATCTGGAGACAGATCTACAACTACGATTTGTTTGCTCTGTCTTTGGAGAGACACATCAATGGAAGTGATTCCCGCGATCGATTTACTCGATGGTAAATGCGTTCGACTGTATCAAGGTGATTACAATCAGTCGCAGGTGTTTAATGATGATCCGGTTGCGGTGGCGCGACAATGGGCGGATCAAGGAGCAACACGATTGCATCTCGTCGATTTAGACGGGGCAAAGGTGGGGCATCCGGTGAATCTGGCAGCGATTCGATCGATTGTAGAAGCGGTGGAGATTCCGATCGAGGTTGGGGGAGGATTGCGCGATCGAGATGCTGTGGCTGCATTACTTTCAACCGGGGTGAGATGGGCGATTTTAGGAACGGTTGCGGTGGAAAAGCCGGAATTGGTGGCGCAGTTGTGCGGCGAATTTCCAGGGCAGATTATTGTGGGAATTGACGCGCGCAATGGAAAAGTGGCGACGAAAGGATGGCTTGAGACTTCGGAAGTGATGGCAACCGATTTAGCTGAGCGAATGGCACAACTCGGAGCCGCTGCAATTATTTATACAGATATTCATCGAGACGGAACGATGCAAGGTCCGAATTTGGAATCTCTGCGGAATTTAGCCGCGATCGCTGCAATTCCTGTGATTGCCTCTGGTGGAGTAAGTTCGATTACCGATTTGCTGAGTTTGCTGGCATTAGAGCCGCAGGGGGTAACAGGTGCGATCGTTGGAAAAGCTTTGTACACCGGAGATGTCTCGCTAAAAGAAGCCGTTCGTGCAGTTGGTCAAGGACGTTGGCAAGATATTCCGCCCGATTTTGGTTCATCTGCATTCGCATAAAGAAATGAAGAAGCACACGAAAACTGGCAAAGAAAATCGCGAAAAAAGTTGCTCACAAGTTAAAGAAAAAACTTCCGAAAAAGATTGTAAAGCCGTTAGCGAAAGACTCTGAAAAGCGTTAAATTACAGTCGTTTTAGAGCGCTAAATTTATGAGATTTTAAGAGTGTCACTCGAAAAAATTTGGAGTTTCTGATGAAGAAGCAAAGTTTGCGGAACCGATTTCGCTGGCATTTTCCAAGGTTTGTCGTCCTTTGTTGTGCAATTTTGCTTCTAACTCGCCCGATCGTCTTTGCGGTAGCGGCGATCGCAACCACACCGCCTGTTGAATCGAAACCGACAGAATCGACACCCCAAAAGCCCGCTGAAGCCGTTAAACCTCCTGAGCTATCCGAGCGTGAGAAAAAATTAATTGAAGCCGATCGACTTTACAAATCCGGCGACAAAGCCCAAGCGGAAAAACTTTATCGAGAAGTTAAACCTGCTTTCACCGATGAAACCGGAGCTAAAAATCAGGAGGCTATCACCGATCTCGAACAGCTTTCACCTGCTGGTAAAGTTTACTGGCGCGAATCAGAAGCAGGGCTAGCGCAAAATCTAGAATCTCGGATTTTTGTACCGTTGGAATTGCTGGTGAAAAACTATCCGCAATTTGTTCCGGGACAACTTCGATATGCTGAAGCTCTCGAAAAGTATGGCAAGAAAGATCAGGCATTAGCGGTTTTAGAAAAGGCAGCAACTCAGTATCCGAATCAGCCAGAGTTGACCAAAGCGAAAGTAGCGGCATTCGCAGAAAATCAAAAATGGATTGAGGCATCGATCGCATCTCGACAATTTGCGCTGCTTAATCCCGATCGTCCCGAAGCGGCTGGATTTGCCAAGCTTGCCGACGATTATCAAAAACGCTACCAACGACAACTACGCAGCCGACTGCGCGGAAATTTGATCGGAAATATCCTTACAGGTGCATTAGGATACGCGCTGACTGGAAGTTTATTTGGCCCGCTTTCCGCTGTGCAAAACACAGCCTTGTTACTGCGGGGAGAATCGGGAGTCGGAGAACGAGTGATGCGTCAAGCCAAACGTCAGCTTGATCTTGTTCAGGATAAAGAAGTGAATGACTATGTGACGGGACTCGGACAAAAGCTGGCGACTGCGGCAGGACGGAATGAATTTAAGTACGAATTCTTTGTGGTTCTCGATGACAAAATCAATGCGTTTGCGCTTCCGGGTGGAAAAGTTTTTGTGAATGCGGGTGCGATCGGGAAAGCGAATTCTGAAGCCGAACTTGCTGGACTGCTCGGACATGAACTTTCTCATGCAGTGCTGTCTCACAGTTTCCAACTCATCACCGAAGGCACACTGACCGCAAACATCACGCAGTTTGTTCCTTATGTTGGCGGCTTGCTCACGGACATTACAACGTTGAGCTACAGTCGCGATATGGAACGCCAAGCCGATGTTTTAGGAACTCGCTTACTGGCATCGACCGATTTTGCGGCAGACGGTTTGTACAATCTGATGGTGACGCTGCAAAAACAAGAAGAAGAAAAGCGTCGAGACAATCCGCCCGTTTGGTTAGCTTCGCATCCGTTAACCCAAGACCGAGTAGCTTATCTCAAAGAATTGATTATAACCACCGGATACAATCGCTATGCGTATGAAGGAGTTGAGCAGCACAAAGCGATTCAAACCAAAGTCAGCCAGTTGCTAAAAGACTACAAAGCGCAACAGGACAAGAAAGGCGATCGACGAAATCTCAACGAAGCACCCTAGCTCATCATGTTCGTAATCAGCGGATCGGGAACCGGAAACGATCGCTTTTCCATTAGCGTGAAGCTTCGTTGTTCTGCATTAAACGCAAACACGGTTCCCGTCTCAATTTCGTACATCCAGGCGTGAAGGCTAAGATGTCCGCCATGCAATTTCGATCGAATCGCTGGATAAGTTTCCAGATTCTCGATTTGGGTGAGGACGTTTTGTTCGATCGCAATTTTCAGCAACCGCTCCGGATCAACCCCCGCGTAGTTATCTTGCACGACTCGGCGAGTTGCTTCTCCGTGGCGTTTCAGCCAGTCGTACACCGCAGGCATCTGTTCTGCTAGCGTTCCAATTTGCAGCAATCCTTTCATTGCGCCGCAGTGTGAATGTCCACAAACAATGATGTCTTTAATGCCTAGCGCTTGCACCGCGTACTCGATTCCTGCCGATTCCGCGCTACTCGCTGCACCATACGACGGGATAATATTGCCGACATTTCGCATTACGAACAGTTCACCGGGTTGAGCCTGGGTGATCAAACAGGGATCAATGCGCGAATCTGAGCAGGTGATAAATAAAACATCAGGTGACTGTCCGCCTGAGAGCCGCTCAAACAACTCGCGGTGATCATTAAAATAATTACTGTGGAAGGAGTTTACCCCTTGAACGAGTCCGGTTAGCGACATGGTTCTTTACCTAAATGCGGTGAGGTGGACGATCGAGCTGAACACAAACGATAGAGTCGAGTCAGGCTTGACTATCAACTTTATTCTTCCGTTTCTACAAGGCTAATGTAACACTTTCCGAATTTTTGTAAAGAAAACTGTAGCCATCGAATTTCGGGTTTTTCTAATTCAACGGCAGTAAAATCTCGAACACCGTTCCACGAGACTTTGGCTCAATGTTGGAATAAACGCGAAACTTACCGCTATGTCTTCCAGTCACAATGCGATAACTCATTGCAAGACTGGTTTCACGCACTAAATCCGTTGAAAAGGCTTGCAATAATTGATTTTGAGTTTCGATCGACATCTTTGCATTGTTATCCGCAATCTGAATCGACACCCAACGCTGCCCTGAGCCATCGATCGAGCAAACCTCAGTCGCGATCGTAATTCTCGCAGACTCGCACGCTTGAATTTCTTGACGCGCCGCTTGATTCAACAGTGAATCGATTGATCGGTTCAAAATGTTCATGAACACTTGACTGAGCTGGCTGATAAAACAAGAA
>CAXTDB010000306.1:0-6291 GCA_964242045.1 uncultured Leptolyngbya sp.
CGGGGCGCTTTTTCCACAGGCGCTTACTGGCTTCTTCCACAATTTTCTTTTCGCTTTCAGACAGAACTCCAGCGATACGAGTCCGCTGTTCTCCGGTTAGAAAAAATTCTCTTATTCCGGTGAGTTCGCCGCTCGTTGGGTAACGAAGCTCGTCGTCGGCTTGTAGGATAACTTGGCTAACTACGCTCATGTTGTTATTGCGGTATCTCAGAATTCTTCTGTAGTTTACCGAGTTTCGGGCACGATGCGAAAGGGGGTATTCTCATTTGTCTTGACAAAGTGTTACATTCCGTCGGGTGAGGGCGCGATCGTTGGACAGGGTGTAAAGCCAGATTTAGCTTTATGGAACCATTGCGACATGGATGATTAATCTGAGTGGGAGACTGACAATCAGGCTACCGTAGAAATCGATCGACCTCTGGACTCCTGCTACTCTCCATACAGTTCCGGTAAGCGTTCTCGGAGTGTGGCGATCGGTAAGAGAAGATTATCTTCGATTTCTTGGCGGGTGCGATCGATAATGCCTCGCCTCAAGGAAATGAGTAGCGGATAAAATAGAGTTTACTCATTCAATCGAACTTAATGACGATTACGACGAATGACCTTCCTGAAGCTCTGCAAGCAATACTGCTAGAACTTCAACGAACCAACACACCCCTCACTGTAACTCATGAGGGCAAACCCATCGCGATCATTACTCCAGCGCAATCCCATAAGCCTCGTCCTGCTGCTGGATGTATGAAAGGTCGAGGTGAAATCTTGGGTGATATCGTTTCTCCCATTGATCAGCCTTGGGAAGTGCTGCAATGAAAATCCTGCTGGACAGGCATATTTGGCTATGATATCTCTTTGATGACCCACAACTTTCCCAGAACCTGAAGACTGTAATCTCAGATTTCAACACCGAATTATGGCTGAGTCCCATCACCATTTGGGAAGTTATGCTTCTTGCGGAGAAAGGAAAGCTATTGTTGCCGCCTGATCCGATGACTTGGATCAATCAAGCTTTGCAGGAATTAGAATGCCAGCAAGCCGTACTCAATCATGAAATTGCGATCGTCAGTCGTCAGTTAGCTTGCCCTCACCAAGATCCAGCGGATCGCTTTATTGCTGCGACTTCGATTCACTACGATCTACAGCTAGCCACAATGGATCAAAATCTAATCAAAACCCCTTCTCTGCAAACGATTCACTGATCCGCGATCGTACATTTCTCCAAAATTCCTCACTCTCCATATAGTTCAGGTAAGCGTTCTTGAAGTGTGGCGATCGGTAAGAGAAGATTGTTTTCGATTTCTTGGCGTACTGTGTCGCTGACAGATTCGGGTTGCTTAAGCAGTTCGACAAGAAATCTATTGGCATCATAGTAGCGCTGTAGAATCTGTTTTTGTGGCTTAGTAAAATGCCAGTTGTGACCAATGTTGCGATGTTTAATTATGACTTAACGCAAGTTTGCTATCCATGCTTGACCACTACGTTCCCACCAATGCTGAAAGGAATTCCAGTTTTCAGCAAAGCGTTCTGGTAACTCTGTCCTCAACTTTTCCAGCTTATTCCCCAGGACGGGATCGATGGCAAAATCGAAGGCGAGGGCAAGGGCATTGACGCGGGCGCGGACACGAGCGCGAGTAAGGTCGAGGTCTTGGTCGAGAGCGAGATCGAGGACGAGATCGAGAACGAGATCACGAGCGTAGTCGCGGCTAAGATCGCGGGCAAGATCATGGGAGTGGTCGAGGGTGAGGTCGAGGTCTTGATCACGGTCGAGAGCGAGGTCGAGAGCACGAGCGAGAGCACGGGCTTGGATAAGGTTGAGATCGTGAGCGAGGGCGAAGTAGAACGCCCGAATCGCAGCGGATTTATATTGAGTTTGGATGGAGTCAGTTTTGGTTTGAACCCAATTTAGAAATTCTTGTAATTTGGCATCCTTTGAGATGGAGTAATCAATTGCCTGCTTGCTCAACCGCAGCAATTTATCTGCTGATTGCGGATATTTAACTGCAAGCTTAAAAAACCCCTGCCATCGCTGGTCAATCATCTTTTTCGCCAACCCTGAATCCTGCTGTAGCTGGTTGAGCCATTGGGCTGTGAAATACTCCTGAAAGGTGAGATGAGAAAATGACCAAAGTTCATCGGCTCTTTCCACTAATAATCCGTGCTGAGTTTCAATAGCTTTCAGCACAGCCCTCCCTTCCCGTACATTAGCAAGGTTGAGAAATTTAGCAATCTGCTGCGCTAAATCTTCCTGCTCAAACAGCACAAAGTTAATTGAATTCTCAAATTTCCGAGCCGCAATTTCGTTCAGTAGTGCTTCCTTTTGCTCAAGTTCTAGTTTCTGGTACACTCCCTTCCCAACTTCCCACTCCGGGATCTCTTTACGATCGTTCCACTTATCCAACAGTAGCCGAATTCCTTTGCGATAAAGCAAAGCCGCCTGAGCAGGTAGATCTCCTTCATCCTGTAAGACTAAACACATCAAACTCAACAGTACAGGCGTAACCGTGAGTTCTCTCAGTGCTGGATTTGTTCTCGTTGCATCCGAAAATGCTTGCCACTGTTGAGCAATATCTGCTTCAGTAAGTCCACTGGCACAAAACCAATTTTCGACAAACTTCTTGACCTGCTCTGGGTTGAAGTCTGCGACCTCGACTGAAGTAAAACCTTGTGGAATGGACTCAATAATCTGAGTGCGACAAGTCAGAATGAATCGATTGCCCGAATGTTTTGGCTCTTGGGCAAGGATGCAAACCTGATCTTGCACAGTGCGTCGAGAATCATTGGTCGGCACTTCATCTAATCCGTCCATCAAAACTAGCAATTTTTCTTGCTCTAACAGCGTTTGCGTTTGCTGATTGTCCAGCTTCAATTCCTCTGAAATTGCATCTAATATCTTCCATTCATCAGATCGAATTCTTCGCAGCTCAATTAGCACTGGAATCAAGTCAGCTTGAAATCTACCCTTACTGCAATCGACAGCTAAATGCTTGAGAAATGTTGTTTTTCCCGCACCTGGTTTTCCCAGAATTAGCAATTTAGAGTTCTTGTTCGCAATCTCCATTCCTTCGTTTCGTTTGATCCGATCGCCCAATCCCAATCGATCGTTTCGCAAATCAAACGACCTCAGCATCGTAGACTCTGAAACCTGAAATGTTCGGGGAGATCGATCGAGCAACCACACATCAACATAAAGCTGATCAACTTCAATTTCAGCCTGATTTAAGAGTTGAATTGTGCCGTGTTGATAGAGAATCTTTTCACAACAGCGCGATCGAACTTCTTCAATCCAGTCCTCCTGCTGAGGCGCGATCGTGCTTACCGCAGAAACCTCTTGCCAATTCAATCGCAGCGCAAGGCAAACCTTCCGAAACTCAGCTTCACGGACAGGCTTCCGGTTAAAAAAAGCCGTGAGGGTTGTGCGCGACATATCTAGATGCTTTGTCAACTTCGACTTATTGCCCTCGAAGTGCAGATTCAAAGCATCGTTCGCTTTTGTCCAATCCGTTAGCGTCAACTTGCGCGATCGCTCCATTCATCCCGCCGTGTAGTTGTTTCAGCTTACTCAGTATTTTACATACAAGAACAATCTTGGACATTTCCGAACAATCCTGAACACTACCTGAACACGACTAAACACCCTGCTCTACAAGGCTTTTGCGAAACTCAAGGAGCAGTTTCAAGAAGCCAACCATGAACCGTTTCGATCTTCGTCAGACAATCGCGATCGCGCTAACCACCCTTGCTGGAACCGCCTCGATCTACATTGCAACCCTTCCGAATCCCACTCAACCCCAAAAAGACTTGGGACACACTACAAATCAGATTTTCTTGCTCGGTAGCCAAACCCTTCTGAAAGGATCGAGAGGAAGAAAATGAAAATCGGTAAACCAGCGATCGCCAATCTGCACGATCGCTGATTCGTTCTACTCGATCGCGTCTTCATCCCCATACAACACAGGCAAACTCACATGAGTCACCCGCTCGGTTTTGCTTAATTTCACCACGCGGCTTCCGCGATCGTCTTTCAAGCTCAGATCAATCTCATCGACATCAATCCGCGCTAGATGATTCTCATTCGTCAATAGAAACACGAGCGATTGAGGTAACACGGCAACGATGCCCGCAACCGTATCGGTTTTGTTATTGAAGTGGAAAGCCTGCGTTCCAAGCTCTCCTGCACTCGCGCGACGTAACGATCGCACTTCCATGTGTTTCGCGTAGCCTTGCTCAGAAATCATCAAAAACGTATCGTCTTCGTTTGCGATCGCCCAGCCGACAATTCGTTCTTTTTTGCTCACGCGCATTCCGGCTTGACCTTGAGCGGTTCGACTGGCGATCGGAATCTGCAAATCATTCACCTCGAATCTTAGTACCCGTCCACTGGAAGTCGATAACAAAACTTGTTCGCCCACTTGCACCGGACTCACACACAAAAGCTGATCGCCTTCTTTGAGTTTCAGAGCGGTTAATCCTCGTCCGGTTAAATCGATAAACTCAGACAGCGGTAAACGTTTGATCCGTCCTTGTTCAGTCAGCAGTAGGACGAATTGATCCTCGATTTCATCCGGCAAGATGAATGTACCCGCGATCGAGTCCGGCTCTGCTTGAGCGGCAGGCGGTAAGAGGGTAATCAGCGGCGTTCCTCTTGATTTTCCATTATTCGCCTGTGGAATATCCCGAACTTTGATCGCGAACGCTTTCCCACTGCGCGTAAACACAATTAGCGTTTTGCCTGTGGTTGTAAAATCTGTTTGCGTTGCGAAATCGTCACCGTCTTCGAGTTCTTTGGTCGGAGTATCATCGTTGCGGTTCTTACTTAAGCGATCGTACACTTTCGGAATCATACGCCGCACGTATCCCCGCTGCGTCACCTCTATGACCGCTTTCTGTTCTTCTTCCTCAAACTCAAAGGATAAATTTGTCGTTGTCTTTGCAGTTGACTTCGCAGCGATCGCAGAATCTTCTTTTTCGCTCACTTCTGCTGCGACATCGATCGCAGAAAGAATCTTGGTGCGTCGCTCATCGCCGTATTTTTTCTTTAGCGATCGCAGATCTTTCTTCAACGACTTCAGCAATTCTCGTCGATCGCTCAAGAGCTTATTCAACTCCCGCATTTTTGCAACCAGTTCATCATGCTCGGTTTGCAGGCTTTGACGCTCCATGCCAGTGAGACGACGGAGCGGCATCGAGAGGATTGCATCGGCTTGTCGATCGCTTAAATCAAGTCGTTCCTGTAGCTGAATCTTCGCAGTTCCACCATCGGGAGCATTCCGTAAAATGTGAATCACATCATCTAAGTTCGAGAGCGCTTTTAGCCGACCTTCAACCACATGAAGCTGGCTTTCGGCTTGCTCATATTCGTTGCGATATTGACGGGTGAGTGTGGTTTCACGAAACTCTAAAAACGAATTGAGTAACTGTCTCAGCGTCATTTGTTTTGGCTGAGCGTTATCTAATGCCAGCAGAATCACACCAAAATTAGTTTGAAGCGGCGTTTGGCGATAAAGATTATTCAGGATTTTCTGGGGATTCGCATCGCGGCGCAGTTCGATGACAACGCGAATGCCTTCTCGATCGCTTTCATCGCGTAAATCCCCAATCCCGTCGATTTTGCCTGCATTTACAAGCTCTGCAATTTTCTCGATCAGTCCAGCTTTGTTGACTTGAAAAGGCAGTTCTGTGATGACGATCGCGCTTCGACGATGCTTACCGCGCCCAGTGCTAATTTCTTCGAGGTTCGCGACTCCCCGCACTGGGATACTTCCTCGCCCCGTTAGGTATGCTTCTCGAATTCCAGCAGTATCCATGATTTCGCCGCCTGTGGGAAAATCAGGACCCGGAATCAGCGCAAGTAATTCTTCATCTGTTAAGTTCGGTCGATCGATTAATGCAATCAATCCCTCGGTGATTTCGTTTAGATTATGCGGTGGAATATTTGTCGCCATTCCGACCGCAATCCCAGTCGCACCGTTTAGCAATAGGATCGGTAGCTGTGCAGGTAATACCGTTGGTTCTTGCTGTGAATTATCAAAGTTACCGACAAAATCGACCGTTGCTTCACCAATCTCGTTCAGCAGCGCTTCGTTACCGATCGATGACAATCGCGTTTCGGTGTATCGCATCGCCGCAGGCGGATCATTATCGACTGAACCGAAATTTCCGTGACCACCAAGTAATGGATAGCGACTGGAAAAATCTTGCACCATTCGCACCAGCGCATCGTAGACCGCCTGATCGCCATGTGGGTGATACTTACCTAATACGTCCCCGACCACGCGGGCGCATTTGCGGTAAGGG
>CAXTDB010000307.1:0-6241 GCA_964242045.1 uncultured Leptolyngbya sp.
CATCCCGATCGTGCCTTCTTGAATCAAGTCCATTAGTTCGACGTTGCGCTTCGTGTATTTTTTCGCAACCGAAACGACTAGGCGCAAATTCGCTTCGACCATTCGACGCTTGGCGAGTTCTCCTTCAGCGAGTACCTGTCGGAGTTCTGTTTCTGAAAGTTCGGCAGCCTGCGCCCACATCTCGTCATCGGGTTCTGTGCCCAGTTTCTCAACGAGCGATACCCGGACGGAATTGGCGATCGCAAGTCGCTGTACCTGTTTTCCATAAAGCACTTCTTGTTCATGCGTTAGGAGCGGCACACGACCAATTTCACGCAGGTAAGCCCGAACGGAATCAGTGGGAGTCTGAGCAGTTTTCATAGCAACATCAGCGGGTGTGAAGGAGACAAATGTGAAGGAGACAAAGTGACTGGGAAGGCTGGGAGCGACAAGAATCTATCAGGAGCGCATAGCTTAGAGGAATTGGCTTGAGAGCGTAGTAGAGTGCGGGTACAACTCACTCGATGAGCCGTAAACAAAGGTGCTGCTTCTAACACTGACTTCAACCGCAGCATCAAATAGCTGTATCAAGATTATCTACTATTCAATTAAGGTTTGTAAAGTTTCTGAGAAAAATCCAGTCAAAACTAATCTAGATAAGTTTCTTCCAGCTTGGTTCGTAACACAGATCACACCCTATCAAAAACAAGTCTTTCTGATGTCTTCTGTGAGACAGAATAGCAGGTTTGATCAGAAATTCACGAATCGCATGAGAAAAACAATGGTTTATGAGAGTACTTCACAAAACTTTAAGAATTGGGGTGAAGGCGATATAGATGGAGCAAAGTAAAATCCGAGGCTTGGATTTACGTGAATCGTTCTATACACATATAGGCTTGCTCCTAAGTTGTCATCTCTCCTCTGATAGAAACAGGAGCGAAACTTGGTTGAGTTTCGCTCCTGCACAGATTAGTGATTGAGGTAATCTTGCAGAGCGCTCACCGTAAGCGGTTGAGACTGTAGCGATCGAATCGCCGCTGCCGTTGCTTTTGCTCCCGCGATCGTAGTAATCATCGGGATCTTGTACGTCAAGGCAGTCCGGCGAATTAAGCGATCGTCTTCGTGTGCTTCCTGTCCGGCGGGCGTATTGATAATCAGTTGAATCTGTTCGTTTTTGATCGAATCGAGAACGTGCGGTCGACCTTCGTGGAGTTTTAGCACGAGTTCCACATCGAGTCCGTGTGCTTTTAGCGCTTTACGAGTTCCAGAAGTTGCCACGACTTTAAAACCGAGAGCGATCAAGTCTTTTACCGCTGGAACCACCGCAGATTTTTCGCGATCGTTCATCGACACAAAAACGGTTCCTTGACGGGGAAGACGCTGACTCGCTGCAAGTTCCGCTTTCGCATAAGACTTACCAAAATCAGAATCGATCCCCATTACTTCCCCGGTCGATCGCATTTCAGGACCTAAAATCGTGTCGGTTCCAGGGAATTTATCAAACGGCAGAACGGCTTCTTTCACGGAAATATGACGCGGGATCACTTCCTTGGTGAAGTTGAGGTCTTCCAACGTTTTGCCGGACATAATCCGAGCCGCCATTTTTGCCAAAGGAACGCCGATCGCTTTTGAAACAAACGGAACGGTTCGAGAAGCGCGCGGATTTGCTTCGATAATGTAAACCTGATCGCCTTGAATGGCGAATTGAATATTCATCAAGCCGATCACTTTCAAGGCTTTCGCGAGTTGAACCGTCCAAGTGCGAATTTGATCCACGACCGCCGGATTTAGCGTCACCGTTGGCAGCGAACAGGCAGAATCGCCAGAGTGAATTCCCGCTTGTTCGATGTGTTCCATAATGCCGCCGATTACGACATTTCCGGTTTGATCAGCGAGCGCATCGACATCGACTTCGATCGCGTTTTCCAGAAATCGATCGATCAAAATCGGATGATCCGGCTCAACCAGAACGGCATAGGTCATGTAGCGTTCGAGTTCCGCATCCGAGTAGACGATTTCCATTGCCCGTCCACCGAGAACATAGCTCGGACGCACCACAACCGGATAGCCGATTTCGCGCGCCACTTTTTTCGCGTCGGCAAAATCGCGCGCGATCCCGTTTGCAGGTTGCTGAATGTTTAACTCGCGCAGAATTTTCTCAAACCGTTCGCGATCTTCGGCAGTATCGATCGAGTCTGGAGAAGTGCCCCAAATTTTCGTCGGAACTGTGCCTTGTTCGAGAAATTTATCCAGCGGAACAGCAAGCTTCAGCGGCGTTTGTCCCCCGAACTGAATGATTACGCCTTCAGGCTGTTCAGATTCGATAATGTTAAGGACATCTTCTTTAGTCAGCGGCTCAAAATATAAGCGATCGCTGGTGTCATAATCGGTCGAAACGGTTTCAGGATTCGAGTTCACCATGATCGTTTCATATCCGTCTTCGCGCAGTGCAAACGACGCATGACAGCAGCAGTAATCAAACTCGATTCCCTGCCCGATTCGATTCGGTCCGCCACCGAGAATCATCACTTTCGGTTTGCTCGACGGTAAAACCTCATTTTCTTCTTCGTAAGTCGAATAGTAGTAAGGCGTAAAAGCTTCAAACTCAGCCGCACAAGTATCGACGGTTTTGTAAACCGGAATCACATCGAGCGATTTACGGTAAGCGCGAACTTCGTCTTCGGTCGTTTTCGTGGCGTAGGCAATTTGTCGATCGCTAAATCCCTTTTTCTTAATCGCCAGTAGTTTCTCAGCAGTTAAATCTTTCAGGCTCGATCGCTTCAAAGCTTTCTCAGTTTCGAGCAAATCGAATAGCTTATCGAGAAACCAGGGATCAATATTGGTCAGTTCAAAAATCTCATCGACGGGCATTCCCATCAGCATCGCGTGACGCACCGTGAAAATGCGATCGGGATTCGGAGTTCTTAGACCTGCGCGAATTTGTTCCAAACTCGGCAGCACTTCTTGCTTATCGCAGCCCCATCCCGCGCGTCCAGTTTCGAGCGATCGCAATGCTTTTTGAAACGATTCTTGAAACGTTCGCCCGATCGCCATCGCTTCTCCAACCGATTTCATTTGCGTGGTGAGATACGGTTTAGAACCGGGAAACTTCTCGAAAGCGAAGCGCGGAATTTTAGTCACGACATAATCGATCGTCGGTTCAAAACTCGCGGGTGTCTTCTTTGTAATGTCGTTAGGAATTTCATCAAGCGAGTAGCCGACTGCGAGTTTTGCCGCCATTTTCGCGATTGGGAATCCCGTGGCTTTAGATGCCAGCGCAGAACTTCGAGAAACACGCGGATTCATTTCAATCACAACCACTTCACCCGTGACCGGATTTACTGCGAATTGAATATTCGATCCGCCCGTTTCAACCCCAATTTCTCGAATAATTTTGATCGAAGCATCTCGGAGCCGCTGATATTCCTTATCGGTTAGCGTTTGTGCGGGAGCGACTGTGATCGAATCGCCTGTGTGAATCCCCATCGGATCAAGATTCTCGATCGAACAAATAATCACAACGTTATCCGCGAGATCTCGCATGACTTCGAGTTCATATTCTTTCCAACCGAGCAGCGATTTCTCGATCAAAATCTGCGATACCGGACTTGCATCTAACCCCGACTGCGCGATTTCCTCGAATTCCTGCTGATTGTAAGCAATCCCGCCACCGGAACCCCCCATCGTAAATGCAGGACGAATAATCAACGGATAAGTCCCGATCTGCTGTCCGATCGTTTTCGCTTCTTCGAGCGTTTCTGCCAGTCCCGACGGACAAACCCCAACCCCGATCCGCTCCATTGCTTGTTTAAATAATTTGCGATCTTCCGCCATCTCGATCGCAGGCAATTTCGCGCCAATCAGTTCAACCTTATATTTCTCTAAAACGCCGCTTTTCGCCAGTGACACGGCTAGATTTAGCGCAGTCTGACCCCCCATCGTCGGCAGTAGTGCATCAGGACGCTCTTTAATAATGATTTGTTCAACCAGTTCGGGAGTCAGTGGCTCAATGTAAGTACGATCAGCGGTTTCAGGATCGGTCATAATCGTCGCCGGATTTGAGTTGACCAAAATCACTTCAAATCCTTCATCCCGCAACGCTTTACAGGCTTGAGTGCCAGAGTAATCAAACTCGCAAGCTTGCCCGATCACAATCGGACCGGAACCAATTAACAGAATCTTATGGAGGTCTTGGCGACGGGGCATAATGTCATTCCGTTCTATATCTCTAAATCCAACTCATTCTAGTGGGTTTCGTTTAGATTTCTGTTGCCCCTTTATCTATTTCGCAGAATCCGCCCAAAACAGCAGAATTGGCAAAGCGCGATCGTCCTGTAACATGGCTTTGCCACCTCGCTTCTCACGCGATAATGAGGTTAATCACATTAGAAGCGTTTGGAAGGTTGGTATGAAACCGATTCAGCATGAGAACGAGACGATGGGCAAAGTGTTTACGACGATTACCATTACAAATCGAGCCGACCAGATTTTGGCAGAAAACGACGTGATTCCTTCAGAGCAGATCCGCTCAGTCACACTCAGGAATGTTTTAGTGGACACAGGCGCAACTACTCTTTGCTTGTCGGCTGCAACGATCGCGCGACTCGGACTCAGTTTACTCAGAGAAGTCAATGTCGCTACTGCAATGGGAATGGGGACGGCTCGAATTTTTCGCGACGCGACGCTGCTGATTCAGGGACGAGAAGGAACATTTGACTGTTTGGAATTACCGGGGGGCGGCGATGCGCTGATTGGCGTAATTCCACTCGAAGCGCTAGGACTTGAACCTGACTTACGCAATCAAACGCTGAGAGTTTTACCCGATCGAACCGAAGACACTTATCTCACAATTTTGTAAGACAAGCAACCGCGCAAAATCTAAACCCTACTTGCGTCGCTCCTCTGGATGCTCAACGATCGCGGCAACTTGATTTGAAGCACGAAGCCAAGACTGTGTTGCTGCTTGCCAGACGACCACGAATTGATCCGGCTTGAGCGCCAACATCTCAATCGTTGCGCCCTGATCATCTGCAAACTCCACTTCATACGCAGTTCCGTAATCTTCTAAAATCGTTCCCTGCATCCCCGATTCGCAACTTTTTTTCTGGAATGTCTTGAAGAAGCTCAACCACGTCATATAGTACTGGTTTCATCTGCGGCTCTCCGTTACGTATAGAAATGAGATAAACATCTCAGTTGCAGAAGCTGGACGATATTGAGATGAAAATACAAATCAGTCCGAATCTGCATCGCTCTGGAGACAGTAAGATTGTCGATCGTACTAAAGCGAGGTTGCTAACACTCTCGAAGTTCGCAACTTGCTATTCTGGATAAGCCGTTTTAGCATTTTCTTCGTTGACTCAGAATCCTCGCCAACTCGCGTTTCTTGCACTCCGAGCTATCCAAAAAGGAGCCTTTGCAGATGTTGCAGTAGATCAAGCCTTGCATCGAGCCGATGTGAATGCGCTCGATCGACGATTGTTCACCGAATTAGTTTATGGAACACTTCGCCGCCAGCGCACTTTAGATGCGTTGATTGATCAGTTTGCCAAAAAGAAAGATCAGCCACCTGATTTACGGTTGATTCTGCAATTGGGATTGTATCAATTGCGCTACCTTGATCAAATTCCAGCATCAGCAGCAGTGGATACTAGTGTTGAACTAGCAAAACAAAACAAGCTAGGTGGTTTAACTAGTGTTGTGAATGGATTGTTGCGACAGTATTTAAGAACGCAGACCATTCTTCATGCTGATCCGCTACAGCTTCCTGAAGATGCGATCGCGCGAATTGGAACATTGCAGAGCTATCCAGATTGGATTGTACAAGTCTGGTATGACCAATTCGGAGTAGAGAACACAGAAAAGCTCTGCGAATGGATGAATCGACCTCCCCAGATTGATCTACGGATTAATACGCTGAAGACTGATGTTGATCAAGTCGAAGCTGCGATGAGCGCACAGAATATTAAGGTCGATCGCATTCCAAATCTACCCAATGCACTCCGATTACCTTCGAGCGTGGGTGCGATCGCGAACTTACCCGGTTATACCGAAGGCTGGTGGATTGTTCAAGACAGTAGCGCTCAGTTGGTTAGTTATCTTGTTGATCCACAACCAGGAGAAATTGTTGCCGATGCTTGCGCGGCTCCCGGTGGTAAAACATTGCACTTAGCTGAATTGATGCTCGATCGCGGAACGGTTTGGGCGATCGATAAAACTGCATCTCGATTGAAAAAACTCCAGCAGAATGTCGATCGCTTAT
>CAXTDB010000308.1:0-6227 GCA_964242045.1 uncultured Leptolyngbya sp.
GGCTGGAATCGCCCCTTCGTAACCCTGCGCGGCAGGATCACCATACGGATCTTGGCTGGCTGGAATCGCCCCTTCGTAACCCTGCGCGGCAGGATCACCATACGGATCTTGACTGGCTGGACGTGGGCGACCCTCTTGCTCTGGTGAATCACCCTCGCCTAAGACAGCATCTTTTACTCTTCTCAAAATATCGTCAACCATGATTCAATCTCCAATTCAGATAATGTTTAACTTGAGTGAGTTAGTAACTTGCCGATCGAGCTTCTGGCAAACTGGTTAAGTCGCGCCCGGTCGATCGATTGTCGTAACCCTGAAATTGTTGATACTGCTGAGCTTCCTCCGCTGGAACCTGAATTCCTCCTTGGGGTGGAGTGACATAATGCACCTGTTTTTGAGCATCGCGGTAGTAAACCCGACCATTTTTAGACAGGTAGTACTGAGACTGAGCGCCCTTTGCGGCTTGAGACTTTTTGTGCTGGTTGTAAATGTAGTACAACGCTGCCGCACCTGCGAGGGTCACGCCTACTTTTTGAGTATTCGTGAGTCCTTGCTTTTTCGGTTGTCCGGCGGCGTTTGGCGCAGTGTTTGAAGTTGCAACGGGGCGAGAATCATCTACTGATGCTTGATTGCGTCCACCGCAGGCAGTAAGAGAAGGAATCAGCAATAGACTAGACAACAACCATGAAACTACTTTTGTTCCGCTTTGAGACTTGAATCGGGACATTTTTTACCTCGATACCTCAACATTTCATATAAAGATTTTGGTGATTTGTGTTGCTTGCTTCGTTAAATAGATACTCCTTCAAGCATCCCGAAGCATCCGAAACAAGATGCACGCTTATAACTTTGTCTCGAAGTGAGTCCGCTTCCCTCAGACTTCTGATAGAGATTGAGGTTGATTTAAAACAAATAACGACGATCGGGACTATCTCGATCGTCGTTATTTGTTTATTGATCGTGTCTTACATCCGATTTATGATGTTTTGCACGATTCCCATTCCGGTTACTGCTTGCCATCCGAACAGTCCGGTAATCACCACATTGATCAAAATGTGGCTAACTCGTGCCCATTCTTGACCTTTCTGCATAAACGGCGTGAGCGAAGCGGAAACAGAAATCAAACCCATCATTCCGAGTCCTGCAATTAAATGAGGATTAACGAACAGCTTGCCGCTATTGATGTAGGTTGCGCCCATTGCTCCGATCGAGCCAACTACCATCACAGAAAGCACGATCGCGCCGATTTGATGATGCTTGACGTTGAATCGCTGCTTGATTAGCTCTTTTTTCAGGTCGCCTTGTGCGGATCGCGTTCGTCGCCATTGAAGTCCGGTATACAGTGCGTAGCTTGTCAGCGCCAGCAAAACCCACATCAAAATGGGGTGGACAAACTGACTGTAGACTTTGAGGGTATGAAGGATCTCAGAGGACATCAGGAGGGTGCTGCTTGTGAGGAATGTCATAAAACTTATCATAATTCCTAGTGCAGAAAGTGGCGAATCCCTGTGAGAACCATGACCATTCCGAGTTCATTTGCAGCGGCGATCGAGTCGTTATCTCTCATGCTTCCACCGGGTTGTACGATCGCGCTAATTCCCGCAGCGGCAGCGGCTCGCACCGAATCATCGAAGGGAAAAAAGCCATCACTCGCGAGGATCGCACCTTTTACTTTGTCTCCAGCTTGTTCGAGGGCAATTTTGACTGAACCAACGCGATTCATTTGTCCGGCTCCGACTCCTAGGGTGGTGCGATCGCGACTGACGACGATCGCGTTTGATTTAACGTGCTTACAAATCTTCCAGGCAAACAGTAACTCTGCCAATTGCTCAGGAGTCGGCTTCTTCTCGGTGACAAATTGCCAACTGTTCGGATCAGCCTCAATATCATCTGCCGCTTGAACTAAGAATCCACCTGCAATCTGTTTGACGTTCTCTTTTACACCATTGATCAAATCAGGTAAAACTAACACCCGAAGATTCTGTTTCGCTTGCAAAATCGTTTGAGCTTCAGGATCGATCCCAGGTGCAACCACACATTCTAGAAAGGTTTTCGTTAAAGCGGTTGCGGTTGAAACATCGATCGCTCGATTCAATGCCACAATGCCGCCAAATGCCGAAGTCGAATCGGCGTTAAAAGCTTTTTCGTAAGCTTCGGAAATTGATCCACCCATCGCTGAGCCACACGGATTATTGTGTTTAATAATCGTTGCGGCTGGATCATCGTTTGTGAATTCGGCAATAATCGATCGAGCCGCTTCAAGATCTACTAAGTTGTTGTAGCTTAGTTCTTTTCCTTGTAATTTTGTCGCTGCCGCCCATCCGGTTGAAACGGCTCCCGTTTGATACCAAGCTGCCGATTGATGCGGATTTTCCCCATAGCGTAATTCTTGAATTCGCGTTCCCGATAGTGTGAATGATGTTGATTGCTTTTCTAGATACGCTGCGATCGCTTGATCATAACTTGCCGTGTGTTTGAAAGCTTGAAGCGAACAGTTTTGACGAAATGCGATCGATGCTTCTCCATTTTTCCGAAGTTCTTCCAAGTAATCATTGTACTGATTTGGATTACACAAAACAGTGAGGTTTGCGAAATTCTTAGCCGAAGCGCGAATCATTGCAGGTCCGCCGATATCGATTTGCTCGATCGCATCTTCGAGCGTCACCTCCGGTTTCGCGATCGTTTGTTCAAAGGGATAGAGGTTGACCACGACTAAATCGATCGGACGAATATTCTGCGCTTCTAAATCCGCCAAATGTTCTGGTAAATCCCGACGTGCTAGAATTCCGCCGTGAATTCGAGGATGCAGCGTTTTCACTCGTCCGCCTAAAATCTCCGGCGATCCGGTGTAGTCTGAAACTTTCGTTACTGGCAGTCCTGCGGTTTTCAATGCCTGAGCCGTTCCACCACTACTAATAAGATCAAAGCCGAATTCTTCGACGAGCTGTTTCGCTAGTTCAATTAATCCTGTTTTGTCGGAGACGCTAAGAAGTGCCAAACGTGCCATCGATTTAGTTCCCAAGTAAAAGAGATCTATAAGCTTACAATCGACTGGATGAGATAGGAACTTCTATGCTGAACGCAATCTCGATTCCCGCAAAATCTGGCAATCCCAAAGGCTCGATCGTCATCTTGCACGGTTGGGGTGCGAATGCTCAAGATGTCGCGTTTCTCTGCTCTCTGCTGGAATTACCCGACGTGCAATTCTTTCTCCCCGATGCCCCGTTCCCGCATCCCTACAGCACCGAGGGAAAAATGTGGTACGACCTCTCAAATGCTAACTTCCAGACCGATTTCAGCCAGCGATCGGATTTGCAAGCAAGCCGAAAAGCCTTAACCGATTGGCTCAACTCGCTAGAAGAACAAACCGGAATTCCGTTATCTCAGACGATTCTCGGCGGCTTTTCTCAAGGGGGCGCGATGACATTAGATGTGGGATTGTCGCTACCCTTGGCAGGATTAATGATTCTCAGCGGATATCAACACGGCGCGTTGAATCCTGGCGCGACGATCCCGCCGATTTTAATGGTGCATGGACGGCAGGATCAAGTGGTGTCGATCGCAGCCGCGCGCCAAGCGGCATCGAATCTATCAAAGATCAATGCTGAAGTCGAGTATCACGAATTCGACATCGGGCATGAAATTTCACCGATCGTGCTGAATGAAGTGTATAAGTTTGTGCAGGAAATTTTAGCGTTGATTAAATCGAGATCTACTCAATAAACTACACTCAACCTCACGATTACAGCAGGAGTGTAATGCAACAACTTCAAGTCAGTGATTTAACTCCTGAAGCTCAAGCTACTCTCCAACGAATTCAATCTGGAGGCAATTTTGCTTATCCTCAAGACGGTTCTGTTTTCAAAAATCTTGAAAAACGTCTCCCCGTTAAGCTGCCGAATTATTATGCGGAATATACAGTTCCCACTCCTGGTAGTTCTGGTCGCGGACAACGACGAATTGTGGTTGGTCAAGGTGGAGAAATTTATTATACGGATGACCACTACAATAGTTTTCAGGAGGTATTAACTACCTCTTAGTCAACGGAGGAAACCTGTGCAGTTACAGCAACGTTCCGCACTCGATCTTCAATCGGAAGCCGTAAAAAGCGCTTCTCAAGAGGGAGCAAAGGTCTTTTATTTAGATGGCAGAAAGATCACTACTAAAGCAGATTTTTTGCGCGAAGCGGCTAGAGCGATGAGTTTTCCAGCATACTTTGGTGCGAATTGGGATGCGTTTGATGAGTGCATTCGCGATCTAAGCTGGATTTCTGCTCAAAAATATATTCTGATCTATGATCGATCCGACATCTTCGCGAAATCTCATCCTGAAGAGTGGCAAATTGCTCAAGACCTTCTTCAATCTGCGGCACAATACTGGCAAGAATCCGGGCGGTTAATGGAAGTCTGGGTTCTTGCGCTTCTAAACTAAGCCTTAAATGAAATTCAGCGATTAAGTTTGTAAAGTTTTGGACTCGCTCGATCGTAAACGAAGATTTTATTCTGATTCCGCATCCAACTCCTGAAGTAAAATTTGGGTTAAGGGGAAACTAGCGGGAGGTTGGCATGATGACTGCATTTAGCTTGGCACAATTGAATGTATCGACATTGACTGAAACGGATATCGCAGAACTGGCAACGCGCTTAGAGCAGGATGCTTATACGGATGCGTTTGAAGGTTTGAAAGACTGGCATCTGCTGAGAGCGATCGCGTTCCAACGCCCTGAACTGGTCGAACAGTATCTCTATCTGTTGGATTTAGAAGCTTACGACGAATCGTGAATCCGAGTAAACGAGTTCTCATTGGAATCACTGGCGGGATTGCAGCTTACAAGGTGTGCAACGTTGTTTCGACATTGGCAAAAGACGGGATTGAGGTGCGGGTTATTCTCACAGATTCGGCTCAATCATTCGTTTCACCATTGACGTTTGCGACACTCAGCCGTAATTCTGCTTATGTCGATCGCATGTTTTGGGATGCTTCAAACCCTCGCCCGCTGCACATCGAACTTGGTGAATGGGCTGATTTATTAGTAATCGCTCCTTTAACTGCGAATACGTTAGCAAAACTAACCTGCGGGATTGCAGATAACTTGCTAACTAATACCGTACTTGCTTCGATCTGTCCTGTGTTGCTAGCGCCTGCGATGAATACCGATATGTGGGAGCAGCGATCGACCATTCGCAACTGGCACGATTTGCTATCTGATCCTCGCTATCATTCGGCTGATCCGAGTGCGGGAATTCTCGCTTGCGATCGCGTCGGCACTGGACGCATGGCAGAACCGGAAGAATTACTCGCATATATCCGATCTCTGTTGCATACAAAAGGAAAACGCGACTTAGCCGGAAAGCATGTTTTAGTCAGTGCAGGAGGGACGCGCGAACACTTCGATCCGGTGCGGTTTATCGGAAATCCCTCGACTGGAAAAATGGGCGTGGCGATCGCACAAGCCGCTTTACATCGAGGCGCACAAGTGACCCTGGTTCATGCTCCGATCGAGTCTCACTTACTCGCTCCGATTCGCAATGTTCGCCTCGTTCCTGTGACCAGTTCAGCCGAAATGCAGCAAGCGATGAAGAGTAATCTTAGCGTTGCAGATCATATTGTGATGTCTGCTGCGGTTGGCGATGTTCGATCTGATCTCTATAGTGATTCTAAACTTCCAAAAAATCAGTTACCGAAATCATTAGACCTCGTTTCGATTCCTGATATTGTCGCTGAACTATCAGCATTGAAGAAACCGCATCAAACTTTGATCGGATTTGCCGCGCAGACGGGGAACTATGTCACACCTGCGATCGATAAACTGAAGCGAAAAAACTTAGATGTAATTGTCGCGAATCCAGTCGATCAGCCCAATAGTGGATTTGGCAGCGATATGAATCAGGCGGTATTGATTGATCGATCGGGTCGTCAAATAACTATCCCGCTATGCAGTAAATTAGAACTGGCTCATCAACTGTTTGACTTTTTAACAGCATGACTTCTCAAGCCCATCGCTTTTTGATCATCGAGGATCACCCTGAAGTGAGCCAAAATAACTGTGAATTTCTCAAAATGATGGAGCCTGAATGTACTTGCATTATGGTTGATACGCCTGAAAAAGGCATCACACAACTCAAGCAGGAAATTCCAGATCTCGTCGTTGTTGATCTTCAGTTTGGTACGCTAACGGGTGAGGCATCCGCAAAACCGGGTTTAGCATTACTGAAGCAGATTTTTGAACA
>CAXTDB010000309.1:0-6167 GCA_964242045.1 uncultured Leptolyngbya sp.
CAATGAGTATGCGATCGCAGGTGGCAAGCGAAAGAATACGGTTCGTCGAGGACCTCGCGCAACTCGATCTGTAGATGTGACTTCAAGCTAAATGCTCAAAACGCGATCGCTGAATGTTTGGAGTTTGGCGATCGCTGCTTTGAAAAAATTAGGCTAGGTCGTACTGCTTACGTCATTCTTTTATCCAAAGGTACAGAGATCGAGGTAAAAATTGCAATAAAAAATCCCCAAACTTTAGGGGATTCTCCAGCAATCATTAAACCTTAATCCATTACCAAATGTTGCTCAACAAATTCCGCCAGAAATCAACAATTCCGTCACCGCTTAGAACTTCGATCAGCAGAATGGAAACAAACCCAATCATCGCAAACCGACCATTCCAAATCTCAGAGTTCGGTGTAAAGCCTTGCTCAATATTAATCGCCGCCTCGGTATAAGGCTGATTTACCTTTTCTGTCTTTTTTACGTCTTGCATGATACAAACTCCTATAATTATGAATTAAAGTAATCCTAAGAAGTGTAAGCTTCCTTGACCTGTTAATAGATTCACCAAAATTGCAGACACAATTCCAACCATTGCTAAGCGACCGTTCCAGATTTCAGCACTCGGCGTAAATCCCCACTTCCACTCGCTGCTGTAATGTTTGTAGGTCAAGCTTTCGTCTCTATCAACAATTTGCATTTTTCTATCTCCGCTTTACTTTCCTTTACAGATTACAAGCAGAAGGATGCTTTTCCTTCCTTCATCGGGTAGAAAAGCATCCAACACATTTGATAGAGGTCACATCTTTAGGAAGACTTACCGAGCCATTCGTAGAACTCGATCGCTTCAGGCGCACAGCTATGACAACCACCGCACTTCTTTCCCGATTCGAGCCTGACTCGACCTTTGCGAATTAAGCGATCGAGCATATCCCGCAGCAATTCTGCATCCGTCCGAAAGTGAAGCTGCAAATCAGACATCGAAACTCGTTTACGATCGCTCACATATTGCTGTAGTTCACTCAGAATCATGAGAATCTCCTTAATTCAACGCAGTTTCTCGGCGACGCAATCCAGCGATTTTTAATCCAACCAAAGCACTCAGCAGCACGACTCCTAATCCTGCAATCCACACGAGAGACGATAGTAGATGCTGTGGAGCAGTCGCAATCTGATAGTATGCAACTGCCATCATGTAAGCGAGTCCCGTTGTCCAACACCCTGCGAATACTGTCCAGCCAAGATTCGTTTCTCGATAGAGAGCGGCGGTAGCTGACACACAAGGGAAATACAACAGTACGAACAAAAGATAAGCAAAAGCAGCTTGATCAGACGCAAATCGCTGTGACATTTGCCCAAAAGTTCCGACTGAGACTTCTTTCGATTCAGCAATCTGTTTGGCTTTCTCGTCGCCTTTTGCGATGTCTTCTTTGGTCAAGCCATCGACGTTCGTTTTGCTAAACCCGATCGGATCAAACACTCGCTCTGGGAGTTTTGACAAATTTTCTGGAATCGTTGCGAACGCGCTACCGATTCCACCCCAAAAGCTATACGGTTCCTCTGGTTTCGCTTCCGCGTTAGCACTTTCAGCCGCAAGCTCGCTATAAAGCGCATTCATTGTTCCAACCATCACTTCTTTGGCAAACACACCGGACATTAATCCGACGGTAGCGGGCCAATTGTCCTGCGTAATTCCCATCGGTGAGAACACCGGAGTGACACTGCGACTCATGGCGCTAAGAATAGAGTCTTGACTGTCTTGTTTACCAAACGATCCATCCGTTCCTACTGAATTAAGAAAGCCAAGGATTACCACCATAATCACGATCGCTCTTCCCGCTTTTTTGATAAACGCTTTTAGTCGCTCCCAAGCTCTCAGTAAAACACTCGATAGTTTCGGAATGTGATAAGGCGGTAGCTCCATCACAAACGGAGCGGCTTCACCTTTGAGAATCGTGTTTTTCAATACCAGTCCAGTAAACACTGCGGCCAAGATACCGAGCAAATACAGTCCTAGCACCATGTTCTGTCCGCCTGTTTGAAAGAATGCAGCACAGAACAGAGCATAAACGGTTAAACGGGCACTACAGGACATAAACGGATTCATCATCACCGTCATCAAGCGATCGCGACGATTCTCTAAAGTCCGCGTAGCCATGATGCCCGGAATGTTACAGCCAAATCCGACTAACATTGGCACAAACGATTTACCCGGTAGTCCCACAAATCGCATCAGTCGATCCATCACAAACGCAGCCCGCGCCATATATCCCGAATCTTCGAGCGCAGACAGAAAAATAAACAGCATTCCAATCTGCGGGATAAAGGTCGAAGTGGTTTGAATCCCGCCGCCGACCCCGGTTGCAAGTGCGCCAATCATCCAGCCTGGAGCATTCCACCCTTGCAGAACGTGAGCAACACCCTGAACAAAAATAGTTTCGCTCGTTTTATCAAACACATCAATAAATGCACCGCCCAAATTAATCGCTACGGTGAACATCAAATACATCACGAACAAGAAGATCGGAATGCCTAACCAGCGATTCATCACAATATGATCAATTCGATCGGATAAAGTCGCTTTTACTTCGCGTGTCCGTTCAACTGCTCCTTGGGTTAGCGTCCGAATAAAGCCATATCGACTATCTGCAACCACGATATCGGCATCATCGTCGAGCGCGCTTTCTAACTGTTGCTGCTGTTCAATCACCGTTTGAGCGAGACTCGTAGAGCGTCGGAGTTGGGGAAGATTCTCGATCGGAGTTGTTAAAAGATTCAACGCTGTCCAACGAGAGGCGCGATCGTGAGAGGATTGCTCGATCGTAGAGAGAAGCGATGCGATCGAACGCTCCAACGCCGCAGGATAAGTCACTTTCGCGGTCGGAATTGCAGGTTCAGCCGTTCTCTTTCTGATGCAAGCTTTTAGCTTCGGAATGCCTTGCTTTGAAGCCGCACTCATCGGAATCACCGGACAGCCCAACCGCTCAGAGAGTGCAGTCGGATCGATGCGAATATCACGCTCGACTGCCACATCCATCATATTCAGCGCAATGATCATCGGAATGCCCATCTCTAAAATTTGCGTGGTGAGATAGAGATTGCGTTCTAAGTTCGAGGCATCCACGATGTTTACAATCAGAGTCGCTTCATGCGAGAGCAAATAATCACGCGCAATCAGTTCATCTAATCCCGTATTGTGATCTTCGGCATCCAGCGAATAAACTCCTGGCAAATCCACCACGATTACATCTTGATCCTCGTGGCGATACCGACCTTCTTTGCGTTCGACGGTCACACCTGACCAGTTTCCCACTCGCTGATTTGATCCCGTCAGTGCATTAAACAGCGTGGTCTTTCCGCAGTTAGGATTTCCCACCAAGCCTACGATCGCTTTCGACATAACTAAACTTCCTCGACATATAGCGTGTTTGCCTCGTCTTTGCGGAGGCTGAGTTGAAATCCGCGCACTCGAATTTCGACGGGATCGCCGAGGGGTGCGTGGCGGGTGACAGTAAATTCGGTTCCGGGGGTCAGTCCCATTGCCAAGAGTTTAGTTTTGTAGGCACGCGCCGCTTTTTCGTAGCCTGTCACCCGCCCATTTGTGCCAACGGCAAGATCTTGCAGGCGTTTCTGTTCTGTCATAGTTAATCAATCGGAGTCACGATAATTTTTTGCGCCATTCCTGCTCCGAGTCCAAGCCGACTTTCGGCGATCGCAACCACGATCGCGCCCGCTTGATTACTGACAATTTGTATCTCTATGCCAGGAAGCAATCCCATTCCGATCAAGCGCTGTTTATTCGTATCTGAGCCTTTCAGTTGAGCAATGATCACACGCTCACCGGCACTTGCCATTGCAAGCGGGAAACCTTTCGGAGCGATCGCGGGTTCTTTCAAATCAGGAGTCAGTAAAGCGGACTGAGATTGAGCGCCAATGTTGTAATTCATGTAGAAGTGCGATCGAAACAATAGAAGCGAGTTGATATAGAATCCTATCTGAAAGCAGAGCTTATTGCAAATGATTCCTTTCAGTAGGCAGTATATCAGGCTGCCTGATCTCACTCAAGAAATTAATCATTAGAAGATTTTCCAAAAGAAAAGGCATCCAAATGGATGCCCTCGATGAACTCTTAAGATGATGGGGAACTTGAATTACGCGCCAGGACGATTTCCGCGTTGTCCGCGCTGACTGCGGAATTGTTGAAGTTGATCGCGCTGAGCCTGCGTCAATACTTCGCGCTCAATGCGATCGCGCGATGCCCGCATCCGGTTGCGAATTTCGGTTTTTTGAGCATCAGTCAAATTCAGCGATCGCCATGAACCTTTTTCACCGCGTTGCACCGCTGCATTGTACTGATCGCGCTGTGCTTGGGTCAGGACTTGATTGATGATTTCATTACGAGTCTGTTCCCGAATGGCTTTCGCTTGCTGCTTTTGGGTGTCAGTCAAGTTAATTTTGTTTGCGCGTTCGCGTTTGGGCTGTTGCTGCGTTTGTTGTGCCAACAAGCCGAGCGGACGGGCTTGGACTGCAAACGGTGTTGCCACCATTAAAAGCGCGATCGTACCAGGAAGAATCAGAGAGAAGTTTTTCATCTTGTCAGTCAAAAATGGGACGGTTGAAAGCCGAATTGAATCAGCTTCCTACCCTTAGACTGAGGTGCGATCGCAAAAGTTCAATCTGAAATGAGCATACGACGAAATCCAAACCGCGACAAAACGCGATACACTGATCCCCTTCAGGACTGTCCCGATTTTTTTTGTATCAATCAGGGGACAACGAGGAGGTTCTATGTCAACAGTCAGCGCTCAAGCCATTAATACTCTGAGCAATAACATTGACCATTTGATTCTGCAACGCAATCTGATTGATCTGGCGCTTCAGATTCTTCCAAAGCTGACTTGGGCGATCGTCATTCTCTTCTTTACGCGCTGGACAGCAAATATCATTAGACCGATTGGGTTTCGTTTGCTCAAATACGCAGAACCGACGCTGCAAAAATTCCTGATTCAAGTCGCGTCGATTTTGGTGTGGATGGCAGGCAGTGTTGCAGCTTTAAATGCGATCGGGCTACAAACCACAACGATCGTGGCGGTGATCGGTGCAGCAGGTTTGGCGATCGGTTTGGCATTGCAAAATAGTTTGTCTCACTTTGCCGCAGGTGTCATGCTTGTGAGTTTCCGACCGTTTGAAGTGGGAGATACGATCGAAGGCGCGAGTGTTGCTGGAACAGTCGATAGTATTGGATTGTTCTCTACGACAATTGTTTCTGCCGATAATGTTCGTATCACCGTTCCGAATAGCAATTTGTTTAGTGGAACGTTGAAGAACAATACGATCATGGGGACTCGGCGCGTGGATTTGCAGATTGATATCGGCGATCGGGAGATTGAATCAACCACTACGCACTTACTATCTCTGGTACAACCGCATCCGCTGATCTTGCGCGAACCGAGACCCACTTGCCATGTAGAATCAATCACCGCAGAAACAACGATTCTTTATCTACGTCCTTGGTGTGCGGCGAACCATTACGAACAAGTGCGGTCGGAGATTTTGCAACTTGTGAAAGAAGCTCTAAAATCTAGTGAATCTGTGTGATCGGTTCACCTTTGAGCAGACGAATCTCTTGATCACGCGCTCGGATTTCTTTGTTCATTTCGCGCACTCGACCAGAAAGAATTTTAATCAAATTCAGCGCGATTCCTGGAGTCTCATCGACAGCTTCATAAAGTTGCTGCTGTGTAAGAACGAGACATTCACAAGGCTCGATCGCCGTGACAGATGCCGATCGCGGTTCCGAATCAAACAGCGACATTTCACCAAAAAAATCGCCGCGCTTGTAGAACGTTAAATCTCGACTGCCATTATGAACCCGGACAACACCTTTACAAATCACATACATCGATCGACCTTCTTGACCTTCGATCAAAATCGTTTCTCGCACTGCATACGATCGTTCTTCCATAATCGATGCCAGTCGCACCAGAAAATCATCCCGCAGTTCTTTAAAGATCGGGACTCCTCGCACCAGCAACAATCGTTCAAAACTATTTAACATAGCTGCCTTTTCACACTAACGAACTAGACCACCCTGAGATTTAGACGAACGATTTGCTTCAGAAAATTCCTCTGGCAAGCTCATTCCTAACTTTTGCATCATTTGTTTCACCTGCTTTGACACGATC
>CAXTDB010000310.1:0-6163 GCA_964242045.1 uncultured Leptolyngbya sp.
AAATCTGCATCAAGTTCTAGGGCAAGAGCGATCGCTTCAGACTCTCCAGGATCTAGACGAAGTTCGCTCCGAAAACGCTGAACAACTTCAATACTCATCACCTGCCTGACTTCAAACCAGGAAGCAGATTGAACTTCTAAGGTTCCTGGAACGGGTAGATCGACTTCTGTGAGTTCGCAATAAACAGCTTCAGGAATGACAACTCGATTGTAGAGTTGAGCCAAAAGCTGCAACTGTTCGATCGCGGCGAGATTCGTGATGGCAGAAGTATCGCTGATGACAATCACAGCCGTCCCAATTCTCGTAGATTCTTCAGATCCAATTCAAAATCTTCGACATCATACGAGTACAGAGGAACATTTTTCTCCCTAAGCAGTTGGCGAAAAGCAACAGTCGGCATCTCAGCCAATTGACTGGCATCACTCAGCGTTAAACGCCCTGTTTGAAATAAATGAGTTGCAATTTCTCGACGAAACTCACTTGGGCTAAGCTGTGCAGCTTGCAAGATTTCGTCTGAAATGAGAACGCTCATCTTAGGCTACTTATCGACAGCAATTCTAGAGTAGCTGATTTATTAAGTAATTGAATTCAACCCCGCACTATTGCAAGTAGCCCGTCTCTTTCAGGAATTTCCGCAGACTGCCGAAGAACGCTTCTTGATCGCTCTTCCAATCTTTCCCAATGACTTGATCGACTAGGATTGAGAGAGCAAAAGGAGTTTATCCTATGTCAGTTCGTCAACGACGTTACAGCAAAGAGGAATTGGCTCGACGTGGGCAAGAACTTTATGAAGCAGGCATTCGTCAGCAAATTGAGGCTGGCAATAAAGGGAAAATTGTCGCGGACACGCAAAGCGTGAGCCAAAGGCAACGATGTCGAAACAGGAGGGTTTGAACTAGCAGATGAGACCATGCAGGCAACTGAACACCTCTATGAACGCTTGCCAAATGCTCAGCCCTGGGTGATTCGGATTGGTTATCGTGCTGTTCATCGGTTTGGCGCGCGAAGCTTGAAAGACTCACTATGATGCAAGGATACGTGAATACAGTTTATGAAGCGGTCATTTCTGTCGTTGTTAGTCATAACCGTAAACTTAAATCCGTGAATGCTGTAATCGATACAGGATTACAGGCTTTCTGAGTCTCCCTTCTAACATCATTGCTGAATTAGAACTACCTTGGAGCTATAGCGATGTCGCAACTCTGGGTGATGGAAGCGAAATTCTTGTTGATATTGATCGAGCAAGTGTAATTTGGGATAGGCAATTCCGAGAGATTGAAATCAACTCAGCCGATACAGATCCATTGCTGGGCATGAGAACGCTTCGTGGGTATTGACTGCAAGTTGATAATGTTCCAGGTGGATTAGTCACGATCGCAGCACTACCCAACATATAAATATAAGAGCGATTGCTATTTCACATAGCCCGCTTCTTTCAAGAATTTCCGTAGCTTGTCGAAAAACTCTTCTCGATCGCTTTCTTGATAAACTTGTTTCAACTGATTCCAGCCATCTTCTTGCTGACCCAACAGATATTTATCTGCCAAATACGCTGCCAAAGCTCCCTTTACGTCTCCATCTCCAGCTTTCACTTTCTGATAAAGCTGCCACATTTGATAAGCATCGCCGTAAACTTCCTTCGGATACTGCCGTGTGATATCCACCATTTTTCCATTCTCAAATCGGAGAATTTGGATCGGAAATGCAGAAGCAGCATAGCTTGTGAATGCGTAGGCGAAACGATCGTCAGCACTGTAAAACTCAGTTTTGCCGTCACGATCGGAATCTCGCAGTTGATAGCCTAAATCACCCCAATCTGCGCGCGATTCGACATATTGTTTTTGGTTGCGATCGTACTGATAAATCAATGAATATCGACAGCAATGCGCGCCACCTGTGAACATATCCGCGATTACTTCGGGGTCTTGATCACCGTTGAGATCGCGAACGAGAAAACCGCGATCGTTCTTATCATCTCCGAGAAATTCAACCATTGGGCGATCGAATTCATTGATTGTGAGTGTTCGATCAAATACGGCTTGACCATCTCGCTGAATCTTCAACCGCACATTTTTCGTTTGTGGAATTCCATCCGCTGTAACTTTCTCATACGACAGTTCAGCCTTCACACTTCCTTGCTGTGCTGTCTTTGTAACTTGCTCGGCTCGAACTGGCAATGCCGCAAATAACACTCCTAAACCCACTAAAGCGATCGCCCGAATCCCAATCATAAAATGCAGTATCCATTACTGCACTTAACTACGCATTACGAATTGGGAATTACGAAGTTTTGTCGGTCTTGTTTCGGGCGAAATTTCCAGTAGTTAGACAATGCCAGATGCACGGGTTTTAACAGCGCATACAGCACCGTGAGAATGATGAATGTAACCGCGATCGTTAATAACGGCCCTTTCGCCAGCACATCATCCACTAAGCTACTCGTTACATCGTTCCAATGCGTCAGAATGTTCCAACTGTTGAAGCGCAAAAATCGTCCGAGATAAATCCCGATCGCGCTGAGTGCATGAAGCGTGAGTTCGATCGCGAAAATGTACCGCCCTAAACCTCGCTGCTTCAGGTAATACCCTACATTCAGCAATGACATTACATACGCTTCAAATCCGCCTGTGAGAAACAGAAAGAAAAGTGGAATATAAATCAGCGTTACTGTCCAGATGGACGCACCCCGTTGAACCCACTCCACGAAATGAACGATATCCGTGAGAATGTAAGGTGCGTTCGGGAGAAAGGCGACAAAGATTGCAACCCCAAGCCACCAGAGTAGAGACTGATGACGATGTTCGATCGCGGTTCGCGGCACAGTCACGGTCGAGTTTCCAATCTGCAAGCGGCGAAACAGAAATACGCTCAGCACCAATGGAATGACCGCTAGAAACAAATTCCAGCCCATCCAATCGGCGTTGTGATACACCGTACGCAGCGCCTCGGCAATCAGCGATTTGAGCGAGAAATCCATCTGATTCACTCCTGAGAAATAATGTCTACTCTCCTGCAAATCTACTCACCCCGTTTGTCGTTTGTATGACAATGCCATCACTATTTGGAAAAAAATAGCCCCAGGAAAAGATTTTCCGGGGCAGTTTGCAAGCTAACCTGCAAAATTAGAGGTTCAATTGATTTCCGCGACGGTATTGCGTATAAGCGGCAACAAACAGACCTGCTAAGGTAACGGGCACAAGTCCCAATACAATGCCGAGCAAAATTGGCTCAACCATGTTTGAATCTCCTGGGTTCGTAAGATTTTGAAACTTAAATCATGAAGGTATCGTTATCTTATATCTTAGCCGTTCTTGTCCGCTCAAACGACAACAAGGCTGATAAAACAACGAATTGCCAGAATGTTTTGGCAAAATTATAGAATTTGCTTCGGCACGAGTTCCTTAAATTTGTTAAAGTTTGTTTAGTATATGAACGAACAAATCTTACAGTCCTTTCATAGAATCCTGTTTTGAACCAGCAGCTTGTCAAATCTGAAGGGTCGCCCCAAAAATTGCTCACGATCGCGCTTGTGGTTTGTTTGTCGATCGTGCTGTCGATCTTAGGTGCGAATCAATTTCGCCACGCTGATCCTTATATGCAGGAAGTTTTATCGCTTTCAGGGGACTCGGTTCAAGGTCATGCAATTTTTCAGATTAACTGTGCAGGTTGTCATGGAATCATGGCAGATGGCAAAGTCGGGCCGAGTTTGAAAAACGTATCAAATCGCAAGTCGCATGTTCGGCTGATCGAGCAGGTGATCAGTGGACAAACGCCCCCGATGCCAAAGTTTCAACCGAGTCCTCAAGAAATGGCAGACTTGCTGGAATACCTAGAGAGCTTGTAATCAACCTCTAATTCTGCGCGCTTCTGCATCAATTCGACTCCGAACTTCTAAACTGGCGACTCCATTCACTCGTAACCCATAGCGAGATTGGAACTGTCGAACTGCGGCTTGAGTTGCAGCATCATAGTATTGCGCGATCGCAAAGTTACTTCTCAGAAGCATCTTCAGATTGTTCCGCAGATTGCGAATGACGCTAGAGAACTTTTCTTCGGTCGCGCGATCGATTGCTCCTGTTTCAGAGAGTCCATAAATTTGCTGAAGTTCTCGAATCGCTCTTACCGTAGGCGGATCACTCAGAGAAGCCTGTGAATTGATGTCATAACCAAATCCAACCAGAATCGCTTTGATTTGGGCTTCGGTGTAAATGCTCAACTGCGATGGCACAGTGGGATTAGAAGCAGGCGGATTGTCAGGATTAGAAGGGGTTCGAGGTTCTGCATCACTGAGAATGTCATTGAGCCGCTGTCGAGTTTCTAGCGTTGCAGTGCCCGTTGCAGGTAGGCGATTTTGCTGCTGAAATTGTTTCACCGCTGCCTCGGTTTGTCTGCCGTAGAACTGACTACTAGGGAGTTGAGGAGACGGTTTTACGGCGCGATTTAGAGCGGCTTGCAGTGATCGGACAATGTCCGCCGCTCGATCTTGGGTTGGATTGTTTAACGTACCATCGACAGGTAAGCGAAACTGAATTTGAAAATCTCGAATCGCTTGCTGAACACGCGGATCAGTGATTGAAGCATCGAGCGGAACAGCGTAGCCCAAACCATTGAGAACAGAAATAAACTGTGCAGGGGAATAGTCTTGCGATCGAGCTGCATTCACGGATTGACTACAGACGACCACCGCCACACTTCCCCACACCACACTAGAAACTAACCTTGCGTTCCACATACCTTCTTGCCTTTTTATCTGAAAAGATTATCGCTTGTTCTGCACTGTCACGTTGCATTTGCTAGAAGGGATTAATTGAGAAACAATGATATTCCGCTGCTTTATGACTTACTCGCTTCGCATTGCTGATCTGCCTGAGAGTGAACGTCCCCGTGAACGGTTAATTGCTCAAGGCGCAAGAACGCTTTCCACCGCAGAACTTATCGCTATTCTACTCAGTACGGGATCAGGAAAGCTTTCAGCCGTTGGATTAGGGCAATACATCTTACAAGAATTGAGTCAGCATCAGCGTGATCCGTTAAGTGCATTGCGAGAAGTCAACATTGCAGAACTTACGAAAGTTCCAGGAGTAGGAACGGCGAAAGCGACGACGATTATCGCTGCGATCGAGCTTGGTAAACGAGTTTATCAATCGCGTCCACCCGAAAAGACTATCATTGATGATCCAAATGTTGCTGCTGCTGCGTTAAGTCATGAATTGATGTGGCAAACGACGGAACGATTTGCCGTCTTGATTTTAGATGTGAAAAATCGATTGATTGCAACGCAGGTAATTACGATCGGCACTGCTACCGAAACGCTAGCGCACCCACGCGAGATTTTTCGCGAAATCATTCGTCAGGGCGGAACCAGAGCGATCGTCGCGCACAATCATCCTTCTGGAAACACCGAACCTAGCGCTGAGGATATTTCACTCACTCGTCAACTGCTCGAAGGCGCTCGGTTTCTCGGAGTTCCAATCTTGGATCACCTAATTCTAGGTAATGGCACACATTTAAGTTTGAGACAAACCACTTCGATTTGGAATGAAGTGCCGCAAGGTGTGTAAAACGACACCTTAATAGAAACTGCCATGATAGAAAAGCGCAATTATGCCCATTCCGCAGTTGAAGCAAAGCAAACTCAGAAGCAGCCAAATGCCGTAAGCTTTGATAAAGCTTGGAAAGAGAAGAAATAGTAAGAAACTTTGTCCGAGGGCAACACTAATGCCACTAATTAGAGCAACTAACAGTTCGATAATCTTTCTACGATTCATAGGACTGTTTTCGTTGTGCCTTTGCTGAAACAACAATCACGCAGATACGCCCACCGATTGAACTGCTAACCGATGGGCGGAGTTGTTTTTATAAAACGCCAGCGTTACTCAATCCAAGAATGACACCTGCACCGAGAACGTGACCAAAGCTCATGGTTCCAAGCAGTTCGGGCACTCCAAATCCTTCAAACAAGGCGGGAGATTCCATCGGTAATTTCGGTCCAACTCCACGGTTTTTGATGGCAAAACGTCCGATCGCAACTGAAAACAAACAGCAAAGCGTCATGGTCAATCCGACCGCTGGCGACCATTCGACGGTTCTAGGCATTGTGGCAAGCAGTGTTGAGTAAAGCAAATTTTTTCTCCTGAATCTTGCTAAATCGAAACAATTCACA
>CAXTDB010000311.1:0-6156 GCA_964242045.1 uncultured Leptolyngbya sp.
GAATCGGATCAGCAGAAATTAAAGGTAGCTCGTTCGGAATTTGATTGTTTAGCTTAATCCGATTTTGAGTGATTAAAGGTTCTAAGTCTTGTAAGGTGCGATCGACAATGGCTCGAAATTCAACAGGCTGAACATTCAGAACAATCTTTTGAGGCTCGTGTGAGTAGTCTTCGAGCAGTGAGCTAATTAAGTCAAGCTGACGATTACTACTCTCCACAATGCGATCGAGCGTTGATCGAGAAACTGCGATCGTGTCGTCTGCTTTCGATTGCAGTCGCTTGAGAACCATCAACATTCCAATCACAGGTGTTCTTAAATCATGTGTGACGGCATGAACTAAGGTATCTTTCACTTGATTGAGAGATTGCAGTTCTAGCATTTTTTGCTGCAATTCTGCCGTTCGATCTTGGACTTGATATTCTAAATCAGCAGCAAATCCTTGAACCTGCTCGTACAATCGACCTTGCTGTAAAGCAAGCTCAACTTGAGTGGCTAAACGATCGAGCAATTCCACTTCAAACGGTTTCCACTGACGCGGCGCACCACATTGATTCACATTCAGCACGCCATACAATCGCCCGTCTTGCTGAATCGGAATTCCAATGCTCGCTTTGATTTGATACATGCCGTAATAGATTCTGAGAAATTCGTTGTCTTCAGTCTTCTCTGAATCTGAATTCACTCGAATCGGAGTTTGGGCAAAAATCTTTTTAATGTCTTCTAAAATCGGGCGAGGCGATCGCGTTCCCAACATCGAACTCCATTCAGGCGTGACGGATTCTGCTACCGTTTCCGTAAAGCCTTGCGAATCGAACACGCTGATATACACTCGATCAGCATTCAGAAATGATCGCACTTCTGCAACCGTCGTCTCTAAAACTTGTTTAACATCGAGCGATCGACGAATTCTTAATGTACTTTCTGCTAAAAATTGATCCTGCTCGATTCGCTGTCTAAGCAGTAATTCGACTCGATGACGTTCCGCGATCGCTGCCGCTAATACAAGCGCGATCGTTGCCATCACCCCAATAAAGACCTGAACTTGAAACAGCGCATTTTGAATCGTTGCGCTACTAGCTGCTCCAGAGTCATGATAGTTCTGCGCTACTCCCCAAATCGAAACAAACGAAGCAATCAGCAGACAAATCACTGTTCCTCGTTGTCCCAATCGCAACGCCGCCCACACAATAAATAGAAACGGCGAATATTGCAGAATTGGTGATACTGCACCGCGTAATGTCGCCAGTGTGCCTGTTGCCGATGCAGGCAAATGACTCAATGGCGAATTCAAAATCATCCAGCTAAACATCACAATCAATCCTAACCAAACCGCAAACTCAATCACTCGCTGTCGCAATAGAGCCTTTTTTAACTGCCGCCGACCCTCAGCCCACGAGCGCGGAACCTGCATCGATCGACCTCCCCAAACGACGATCGCAGGAGTCAGCACCAAAATCGAAACCGCGTCACCGAGCCAAATCACAATCCAATGCCCAACGACTTCAACACCAGGGACAAGTCCAGCAAAATAGCCATTTAGCGTACTAACAGTGGCATTCAGACTTGGTGCAATCACCGCCCCGATTCCAACGAGCGCCAAAACATCTCGCACTCGACGCAGCGATCGCCGAAATTCCACTCGTTTGAGTAAAGTCACGGCAACGAGAATTTCGACGGTATTGCCGAATGCTGCGACGATCGCAATGATCCAAGTAATTCCATCGAGCGATCGACCAAATAGCACCGCTCCAATAAATACGCCGATCCAAGAGAACCGCTCTAGTAGCAGCACGCCTGCAAGCGCAATTCCGACTGGAGGATATAATACCGATGCTTCGGCTTGAGCATTCAGTTGAACAAGCTCGAACGTAAACTTGGCGCTAACAAAGTAAGCGACAGCAATAACTGCGATCGCGACTAAAGTGGATGCAAATTTAGGTGGTTTCAGCCACATGGCGCAGGTAAAGAACGCTGGATTGCCATGTTTCAAATCTCCAACGGAACGAATGGTTTGGTTCAAATGAAATTCGGGAACTCCAACTACCCTAAAGTAAAAGGGATAACCTTAGCGACCTACTTCCCCCGACTGGGTGAGACAGATGATTTTGACCTCCAGATTCTCAAGTTAATGCAGAATTAAATGAGTGCAGTTGAATTTTGTCAAGTTTGCTACCAATTAAACCAGAGACAACTGATTTCAAATCTCAGTTTCACCATTTTTCCGGGTGAAACGATCGTGTTACTCGGTCGCAGCGGCTGCGGAAAAACAACGACGCTGAGATTGATCAATCATCTGCTAGTTCCGACTCAGGGCGAAGTGCGGGTGCAGGGTCGATCGACAAAAGATTGGAATCCAATTCAACTCCGGCGGCAAATTGGCTACGTGATTCAAGAAGTCGGGCTGTTTCCGCATTTCACCGTGGCGCAAAATATCGCCGTTGTTCCAACCCTTCAGAAATGGGAGACAGATCGAATCGAGTCGCGCGTGATTGAATTGTTAGAGCTAGTGGGACTAGAGCCGCAGCGGTTTAGAGACTGCTATCCGCATCAACTTTCTGGTGGGCAACGGCAACGAGTTGGAGTCGCGCGCGCACTAGCGGCTGATCCAGCCCTGTTATTGATGGATGAACCGTTTGGAGCATTAGATCCAATCACGCGGGTAGAACTTCAGCGAGAATTTGCGCGATTGCAGCAACAGCTAGGAAAAACGATCGTATTCGTCACGCACGATATTCAAGAAGCATTTAAGCTAGGAACGCGAATCGGATTGATGCAGGCAGGACAACTGGTGGAATTGGGAACGCCTGCTGAATTTGCTCGATCGACTCATCCCGAAGCCCAAGCATTTATGAGTGCAAGAGAATGGAATTTTTGACACGCTATGGCAATGAGATTTTGGAGCGATTGGGAGAGCATTTGTTTTTGGTCGGAGTGGCAATGGTGATCGCGATTCTAATTGGCATTCCGTCAGGAATTCTGATCACGCGCCGTCCCGGTTTAGCGAAACCGATTTTAGGATTTGCCAATGTGATGCAAACCGTTCCGAGTCTGGCGCTGTTTGGATTTCTGCTGCCGATTCCAGTGATTGGGGGAATTGGGGCGAAAACCGCGATCGTCGCGCTCGTGCTTTACTCGTTGCTGCCGATTATCCGCAATACGGCTGTGGGGATTAACAGCGTTGATCCGGCAGTCCGAGAAGCGGGGCGGGGAATGGGAATGAGCGATCGACAATTACTATTTCAAGTGGAGATTCCGTTAGCGATGGGCGTGATTCTTTCTGGAGTTCGAGTTGCAACTGTGATCGGTGTTGGACTCGCGACGATCGCATCGGCAATCGGAGCGGGAGGATTAGGGGAATTTATTTTCCGGGGAGTCGCGATCGTTGATAATCAACTCATTCTCGCGGGAGCGATTCCAGCGGCAGTGGTGGCGTTGGGTGCAGATTGGGGTTTAGGTTGGATTGAAAGACGATTAACGATCAAAAGATGAAAAAACTTCTAGCATTGAGTCTTCTGGCAATCTGTTTGATGGTATCGATCGTGGCGTGTCAAAGCGGCGATCGCGTGGTGATTGGCTCAAAGAACTTTACCGAGCAAATTATTTTAGGAGAAATCCTGGCGCAGCAAATCGAGCGCAAAACGAGTATTAAGGTCGATCGTAAATTCAATTTAGGCGGCACGTTTGTTTGCTTGACGGGAATTCAAAAAGGCGAACTGGATATCTATCCCGAATACACCGGAACCGCTTACGGCGCGATTCTGAAACTCGGAGCAGAGAGCGATCCGAAAAAGACATTTGAAACGGTACAAAACCGATTTGAGCGTGATTTCCAATTGCTCTGGACAAAGCCGTTTGGATTTAATAACTCATTTGCGATGGTGATCAGGGGCGAAGACGCAAGAAAGCTAAATGTGCAAACGCTCTCGCAAGCTGCGGTTCAGGCTCCAAAGTGGCGTGCAGGATTTGGACCCGAATTTCTCAATCGTGAAGACGGATTTCCGGGACTTGCCAAGACTTATAATCTCAAATTTGCCGCACAGCCAAAAGTGATGGATTTGGGATTGTTGTATCGATCGCTGCAAGCGAAACAGGTTGATATCGTGGCGGGAAGTACAACCGATGGCTTACTTTCGACGCTTGATTTAACTGTTTTGAAAGATGATAAGCGCTACTTTCCACCCTACGAAGCAGCAGCAGTGGTTCGACGCGAAACCTTTCAAAAACATCCAGAACTGAAAGAGGTTCTAAATCAACTTAGCGGAATGATTTCTGATAAAACAATGCAAGAGTTAAACTATCGAGTCGATGGCAAGCAAGAAGATGTGAAACAGGTGGTTCAAGAGTTTCTCAAGTCGAAATAAGGCTTATTGAAAGATTTGCGTGGCGGTTAATTGCAAGTCTGGAAAGGTTGGGGAGATTATGCGCGCTGCTTCGCAGTTACCGCAAGGGTCGTTCTCTCGAAACGGATTCATCTGATATTCACCTTCAATCAACTCACAGACCCAGAGTGTCGGCTGTTTTGGATTGCCTAAAAATCTCCGTCCTCCCAGCCCTGCATAATCGACAATCCAGTATTCTCGAATGCCCAACGCTTCGTAGGCTGCAAATTTAACATAATAATCGTCGCGCCAATTTGTACTCACGACTTCGATGATCAGTTTGATTGTTGTGCCGTTCTCGATCGCTGATGCTTTTTCTTCCCAGTTTGGCTCATTTGCGATTTCACGTCGATCGAGAATAATACCATCCGGTTCGTAAGCAGATTCTCCTTCATCGGCTTTCACAACGCACTCTTTCGGCATAAAGTAGTCCAATTGCCTCGTTTCGATCGCAAACGTGAGCTTGCCGATTAGAAAGCCATCGATCGCTGAATGTTTTCCCCTTGGCTTTGGCATTTCAACAATCACTCCTCGCCGTAATTCATAATGAACCTCTGAGTTCTCTGGATACCATTCGAGGAACTCGTCAAAACTGACAGGTTTTTTAAGGGCTTGAATCATGTCGATCGACCAATTCTGATACTCTCATCATACTTGTCCGTGAACAATTGAATTTTCTAACGAATGCTAGAATCAAGAGCCTGAGAAGTGAGCAAGCTGGAAGTGCTGAGAATTTAGAATTTCAGATTACGTCAAATCGACAGGTATTTTGATGAGTCAAGTTAACTATGCTGCAATGTCAGATGAGGAATTGAAACAATACTTTCTCAGACATCGTGAAGATAAGATGGCTCTCCGAGCGTATCTCGATCGGATTGGTGAGCGTCCACGCGAGATTATCACGACCGTCGATGATCCTGATTTCGATGCCAAAATCCAAGCCGCAGTTTTGCGAAAAACACAAAGGTTAGACGGTTGATTCGTTGAAGAAAGTTGCTAGTGATTATTCGAGAAGCAACCCGCTGCGATCGAGACCCAAGCTCACAGCTAAAACGCGATCGCTGACAATTTATGCTGAGCTATGATCACTTTTGCAGAGTATTAGGACGAACCTCGTGAAACTCGATCGCATTACCAGCAATCCCAAGCGCATGAACGGACAGCCCTGTATTCGTAACCTCCGCCTGACGGTTCGCCGAGTGATTGAGCTACTTGCAACTTATGCCGATCGCAGCGAACTCCGTCAAGAGTTTCCAGAATTAGAAGACGAAGATATTCGCCAAGCCCTGATGTTTGCCTCTTCTTATTTAGACGATCGCATCGTTGACCTTTCCGATCGTTATGAAACTGTTGCTTGATCAGGGATTACCACTTTCTGCGGCAACATTGCTTCGCGATAATGGCATCGATACCCTTCACGTTGGCGAAATTGAGATGTCTGAAGCCGAAGATGCAGCAATCATTCAAGCAGCCAGAGAACAAGGGCGCATTGTTGCTACGCTTGATGCAGATTTTCATACATTGTTAGCACTTAGCGAAGCAGCTTCCCCCTCAGTCATCCGTATTCGGATTGAAAGACTACGTGCCCAAGCGTTAACGCAACTATTGCTGACAGTCCTCGCTGAGTGTGAGGAAGATTTAGAACAAGGAGCAGCGATCACTGTTGAAGCAAGTCGTATTCGGATTCGTCGGTTGCCGCTTGTGTCTGATGTCTAATTGTTCAGCTTCTTTGCAAAAACAAGTGGGCTTGACTCTCGATTCCAATCTATCTAAAACA
>CAXTDB010000312.1:0-6110 GCA_964242045.1 uncultured Leptolyngbya sp.
CGGATGGGGCAGCGATCGCGATCGAAAAATTCTTGCTTTAAAATCAGAAAGGACACCGACGACTGGCCGTGTTTCGTCTCGGTGTCCTTAGCTGGTTCGCTCCTCACACTCCAATACTATAAGCGGCTTCCATCGGTTTGTCACGGTTTGGCTGATAAAAATTCGTTATGGCAATCTCGTGACGTTGATGTGACATCCCATCCCCGCTTGTGCTGTTGATTTTCAAAGGGTTTCCGGTGCTAAAACGCCCAATCCTTGCTCTAAAAGCTGTTTCAAAAGCCAGTGAGTAATCATTACTAAAGCTAATCGACATTGCGCGATCTGACGATCGATGCAGTCGTACTTCACGATTTGGCAGGTTTGGTAAAAAGTCTGAAACGTTTGACTAAGTGCGATCGCGGTTTCTAACGCCGCTCCGTCTTCCCATTGATCGAGCGTCGTGATAATCTGCGCGACCAGCGATCGCTCTTGGCTTAATAAAAGTTTGTGGTTTCTGAGCCAAAGTTCTGCACCGCTGTCTATCGTTTGACCTATGAAATCGGGCTGATTTATCAGGCGTAGAAGTGCAGTACAGCGCGCATAGCTATATTGGCAAAAGAAAATCTGAGAATTTTCTGAAAGCGCGCGGTTCAGTGAAAAAGCTGAATTAAAATCTCGTGGCGAGGAGGAATTCTGTAAAACCGTTTGCAGCCAAACCGCGATTGCCAAATCTCCGAACTCAAACTCAAGTTGTCCCGTCTCAGGGGCACTGACCGTAAGATTACTGAGGAGTGCTTTTTCAATATCCCCTTCTAAAGAATTAAACGGAGGTGCCTGGAAAAATTGAACAACTTGATACGCGACTTGCTGACGAAATTGCGGGGATCTAGCCCCTAGTTGGAGTGCGATCGACGATCGATAAACTGCGACCGAAGTTTGATTTTTAACTCTTTTTAGAACAGGACTCTGACGGAAATGGTCGAAATTTGGAGGTTCTGGCTGAAAACTCGGATTCGCGATCGAGCAATTTGCTACCCCAACATCCATCTTATGGTAGATTGATTCATAAATTTTCAGCAGTAACAATGTGCGAAGCGTAGGATAAGTGATCTTCGGTAGGTTACAATTCACAGTAATTACGGTTGAAGCTCTGAAATGGAATAAGTTTTGGTTCAAAAAGCTCAAATCTACCAGCAGTTTATGCTTAATTCTGTAAAGATCACCGTGATCTCACTGGCAATGAGTCGATTTCTCCGTATAATCTCGTAAAGACACTAGATTGTAAGAAACCTACCACGCCACTTGAGCAAGCTCCTGGTTCGTTTGAAACTTTTTTGCAGTCACGCTGGACTCAGCGCTTGTCAAAGTCCCACTGTTCCCAACAGCCTATTAACTTATGTACTCAGTCACACCCCAAAACTCCGATGCGGCTCGTCCGTTCCTGACTTGGCAACGAATCATCGATTGGGCGCAAGAACATTATCGCGTTCGCAATTTTAGTAAAGATGAACGGGTTCCGACTCGTCCAGGGCTTCTTTACCTGGTGCAGAAAGGCGCAGTTCGCTTGGTCGGTACGGCTCAGGTCAATGCAACGAGTGGGAACGCCGCCCGCCTCGCTCGGATCAGTCCTGAAGAAGCATTTTTAGGGTTTGTGGGTACGGGTCAACCATTTGAGATTGTGGCGCAGTCGCCGTTTACGCTGCAAGCCTACGCGCACGTAGATCAAACTTCGGTTGTGTGGATGTACTGGCACGATTTGGATAATTGGCCCCACTTCCGCCGCGAGGTGTTGGATGCGTTTCGCTATCAGCATCAGCGCAAATTGTTGTGGCTGAGTACCTTGGGGCAGCGTCGAACGATCGATCGTTTACTCGGCTTTTTAACGCTGTTGATCGAAGAGTACGGCGAACCGACCGATGAAGGCTACTGTTTACCGTTTCCGCTGACTCATGCTCAAATTGGCAGCGCGATCGGTTCGACTCGTGTGACGGTAACGCGCTTAATGGGTAAGCTGCGGCAAAAAGGCATGATCAAGACACAGGGCGATAACTTGCTGTGTTTGCCAACCGATTCGGTGCTGAATCGAACCGAAGGAAAGCTGAACGAGAATTAGATCGGGCTGGTTGCTGTGAAGATTAGAAAGAATGGGAATCCCGATTCGAGATTCCCATTTTTGATGTGCGATCGAGTGTTCGGTTTGTTATACCAAATTGATTTGGAATTAGACCTGTCCTAATTTCACGAATCTTTGGAGTTGCCGACTTTCGAGTTCGAGAATTCGGTGAGCAAAATCAGCATCTTGATCCAGCAAATCATCGAGCGCATCGACCAGTTTGTTGAACTCCGATTTCAAAGTGCATAACACCCTCTAGCAGAGCTTGTAACCCGAAGCCAACTCACTCCAACCCCCGCACCGATCGAGCGACCTGCTGAGGTGTTGAGCTTGACACTTCAGAACTGAGAAAGTTGAACATAATAAAAGAGCTAAATGTTCCAGAATGAATCTCTGGAGCGAAAGACAGAAATTCTACAATAATGATTTGCAACTGTTTGCAAGTTTTGGTAGTTCTTAAAGATTGACGATACTATTTCTTAAAGCGTAATTTACGGATTCAGACAGAGCCAGATTATGATTTTTGTGACTGGAGCTTCTGGAAACATTGGAACAGCCGTTGTCGAATGTCTTCGCACTCGGCAGATTCCGGTTCGCATCGGCGCGCGATCGCCAAATTCCATTCCGTCTCAACCCAACACCGAAGTTGTTCCATTCAATTTTCTCGATAATGCAACGTTTCGATCGGCAGTGCAAGGTTGCGATGCGATGTTCCTGCTGCGTCCTCCTGCAATTGCTGATACTCGAAAAACCCTTAATCCCTTGATTGATATGGCGCGATCGCAGGGAATACAGCACATTGTCTTTATTTCAGTTGCAGGAGCAGGAGACAATTTGATCGTGCCGCATCACGCAGTCGAGCAGCATCTTTATCAAGCACCCAAAGGCTGGACAATTCTTAGACCTGGTTTTTTCGCCCAGAATCTAGGTGATGCTTATCGAGACGACATTGTTGAGAGCGATCGTATTTTCTTGCCTGCGGGGGCGGGTCGAGTTGCCTTTATTGATACTCGTGATGTTGCCGAAGTTGCGGCGAACGTTTTGATTGATCCTGCTGATCATCAAGCTCAGACTTACACGCTTACTGGTTCCGAAGCGCTTTCGTTTGACCAAGTCGCCAGCATCCTATCTGATGAGATTAATCGAGCGATCGCGTATCAGCCCGCCAGCATTCCAAGTTACTGTTTGCATCTGCTTCGTCGTAAAATGCCTTTAGAGCAGATCATTGTTCAAACGATTCTGCATGTCGGGCTTCGATTTGGACAAGCGGAAACAATAGACGATACGCTACCTAAATTGCTAGGGCATTCGTCCCGGAGTTTGCGTCATTACATCCAAGACTATCGCCATTTATGGCTGAAATCACAATAAAACGATAACAAGATAACTACAGCAGGTGTGATTGCCCTTTAGATACAGTCAAATTCAGACGAGGCAACAGCAGACACCATTGATGATCAAAGGGACAAAATTGAATGAAGCGATATCTATGGCTGTGTTGGATGACGATCGCATTTCTAACCGCGTGTGATGCTGCAAAAGCCCCACAAGCATCTCAAGCTCCGGTTCCTCAATTGAAAACGGTCACGATCGACAACGCTAAAATTGTTACAGGTCAGACGATTTATGTTCCGATCTACTCGCATATCTACATGGTAGAACCGGGTCGAAAAATGAATCTAACCGCGACGCTGAGTGTTCGCAACACAGATTTATCTCAGCCGATCGTTGTGACTTCCGCAAATTACTATGACACTAACGGCGCGATCGTGCGTAAGTATTTAGACAAGCCGATCGAACTGAAAGCATTGGCAGCAACAGATTTTGTCGTTGCTCAAGAAGATGTAACTGGGGGATCAGGAGCTTCTTTTATTGTTGAGTGGGTGGCTCAGAAAACGGTTTCTACACCCGCGATCGAAGCTGTGATGATCAATACTGGTGGCAATCAGGGAATCTCTTTTATTAGTCCTGGAAGAGTGATCAAAAGTCGAGAAAATCGCAAATGAAGAGTGTAAATTTCCACGCTGCTGATATCAATTATTCACACCGCGATCGCAGGAACCTTGCTCATCCTTAGCCATACGACCTTCCAAAATTCTTTTTTATTAAGAATTCTGCTTGGCTTTATCTAAAACCAATTTACAGACTTAAGATCTGGTTTTTATACATCGTATATAGATGGCTTTACTATGCGTACTTCTTCGACGATTGTTCTTGCTGCGATTGGATGGATTGGACTCAGCAGCATTCCTAATCCCCTGAATGCGACCATTATTGGAAACTTTGAAATGACAGTCGATAGCGTTACTGATCCTCGTTTAGCACCGCCTATCGGAACAAAGGGTTTCGGAACCTTGACATTCGACGAGTCGCAAATTCAGTACAACAATACTCCTGTTATGGAACTCTATCCCAAGAGTCCGTTCGGATATTATACCCGCACAGCTTCTAGCCTTTCGCTAGATTTTTTTAATCGTCACTACACCCAGATTTATGACTACAATTTTGGTCATACTCTCACTCATTTCTCATTCGTTCCCACTGAGACAGGAGGCTATAAGCTGACGAGTTTTGCATTCTCCACCGTTGCTCAAGACAATGGAATCCTCCTGACAAGTAGTAGCTTTAATAATAATGCTCTCGCTTACGGCACGGTGCGGATAACGAATTCAGAGGAAGTTCCGGAGCCGAGTACGATCGCAGGAGTTCCAATTGCTTTTTCGCTTGGCTGGCTGTTCCACCAAAGACTAAAGCGCAAACGCTCCAAAACAACTTCTCTCAAATAAGACTGTCCCAAGGATGGTCATTCTGACTTCAGTTTGCTGAGCTAATTTGATCGCTTTCGTAGAACTACACCAATCAGTAAGGGTTTCCCACACCAGATTTTTTCTTCTAGGTTTGCGATCATGATCTTGTCGGTTAGAAAAGTACACCACAATGAAAAAAGTCATCGCTCAGCCTCTCTACAACTGGTATCGCGCCCTTCTGCGAAATTCCAAATATCGTTGGATCGTGATTGTGGGTAGTTTGCTTTATTTGGTTAGCCCATTTGATCTGGCAACAGATGCCATTCCGGTTCTCGGTTGGATTGATGATGGTGTTGTCGTGAGTGTACTCGTTGCTGAAGTTTCCCAAATCCTGGTTGAGCAATTCAAGAATCGTAAAGCCAAGACGAGCAACGCTGATGCAGCGGTCGCTAACTAAATCGATCGTCAACTTACTAAAGGCAAGGTGAATCATGTCTGACTCTTTTAAAGATCGCCTCAAAACAGATTTGCAAACAATCAAAGCAGAAGGCGGAACTCGATCGACGCGAATTCGCGAAATTATTCAAACTGCTGCGGCTGAGTCCCTGACAGAACTCAAAGAAGGCTTTGGTGAAATTCGCTCGACTGCAAGCCAGGCTACCTCTAACATTGCCCAAACCCTGAGTGATACAGAGCCGACTGATAGTTCTGAAGCTCCTTCATTCACAACCGCTTTCAACTCGATTCGGACTCAGTTTGTTAATCAAGCGAGAACTCAGTTTCTCAACCTGGATGCAAAGTTAGCGAATCGGTGGGGCGATCGCTATGAAGCCGTTAAGCAACGGTTTGGACTGTTCCGAGTTTGGTATGCCAACTCTAAAGCGAATGCAGAATCAGTCGGAATGACTCCCGTGCAGCAAAAACAAGCCGCGATCGAGCTTAAAGTTGCTGATCAAGGTGCGTTCGTTGCCCGCAAAGAACAACAGATTCGGCAGCAAGTGAAAGAGCTTTTAAGTGCTGCGATCTCAAAACGTTAGATTCTGCGTTTCAATCCTTTAATTTACTCATGAGGTTATTCTTATGCAACTCGTTCGATTACTGCTGGCAATTCTTCTGCCTCCTGTTGCAATCTTTTTTACCTACGGTTTTAGCTTCACGCTCTTGGTTAGCATCGGGCTAACGCTGCTCGGTTGGGTGCCTGGAATCATTCACGCACTCTGGGCAATCTCGAAGCACGAAGAAAAGCTCAACCAGCCCGCTGATTCTGTCTA
>CAXTDB010000313.1:0-1506 GCA_964242045.1 uncultured Leptolyngbya sp.
TTCCTAACTCCTCAGGCTTTCTAACGGGTTGTTCCAACGAAGGCTCGATCGCTTCGCTGCTCGAAGTATTCGTCGTTCCATCCTTTTGGGGTTTCTGCTTTTCGGCATTCGGTTCTAGCCACGGCAGCCAGATCCGAAACGTACTGCCTTTATCTGGAACCGACCAAAATGACAGCGTTCCCCCGTGCATTTCTGCCAAGCGCTTTGTTAATGCCAATCCTAACCCTGTGCCTTCATGCTTGCGCGTCATCGATGAATCGATTTGCTGGAACGGTCTAAACAGCAAATGCCACCGATCTTTGGGAATGCCGATTCCAGAATCTTCAACTTCGAGGCACAGATAAGAGGTTTCTTGATTGATTGGACTACGATCGGGGCGGACATCCTGAACGAGTTGATAACCGTAGCCGATTCGAGCCACAAGCGAAACGGTTCCACCTTCGGGTGTGAATTTCACGGCGTTAGACAGCAAGTTAATCACCATTTGCCGCACTCGCAAATTATCCAAGGGAACGCGATCGCAATCGGTATTAAAATGCAGCGTCAGTTTTAAGCGCTTCAGATCAGCAGTCGGCTGCACCATTTTGAGACATTCTTGACAAAGATCGCGAATGTCGATCGGTTGTAGATTTAGTTCCGCTTTACCCGCTTCGATTTTCGCAATATCAAGCAAATCATTAATGATCTGGAGTAAGTGCATCGCGGATTTATCGGCTTGCTGAAGAAACTCTAGTTCTTCTTCGCGACTGTCACAAAATCCATCTCGCACCAGCCGCACACAGCCAATAATTCCATTCAACGGTGTCCGCAATTCGTGAGAAGTCGTCGCTAAGAATTCGCTTTTCACTTGGTTCGCAGATTGCGCTTCTTGCCAGGCGGATTCGAGTTCACTGGCACGCTCTTCGAGTCGTTCGACCATGTTATCGAGCGCTTCGGCAAGGTAATTGAGTTCGCGCACTTTAAAGTTTTTGGGTGCGCGTTCTCCGTCGATGCGCTGACGAATTTTCAGCGCGTATTCGCTTAATTGTTCGATCGGGCGAGCTAAGTCGCGCGTCAGATACAGCGTCGATAGCAAAATTGCGGTTAAGAGTCCTAGCGTCAAGACGATCAGAACTTGCTTTATATCTGCTAAACCGTAGAGCGCGCTATCGATCGAAGTCGCTGCGAGTACAACCCAAGTCGAAGATTCTCCATTTTTAAGCGACACTTGAATCGCGCTACCGCCTGCCATCCATTCCGCGCCGTTCTCTTCAAATAAAACGGGATCGAGCGACTCTTGCTGATTGGTGGCACGATCGCCGACTGTGCTATTCGAGATCGCGTTTTCAAACACGCGCTGAAGCTGTTGAGCGTTTGCTTCTTGGTGAATATTGCGTCCGATGCGTTCCGCGATCGGGTGCGCCAAAATCATTCCCGAATCGTCGATCACAACCGTATAACCTGTGGTCATTGCGTTCAACTCAGGTTCTGGCTTCGAGTAAAGCGATGCTTGCACACTGAGGGCAT